>CAYWTL010000052.1:0-18345 GCA_964460245.1 uncultured Syntrophaceae bacterium
TGAGCGTGCACAGTTTTCAGGTTTCGGCGGACGGCCGGATGGCGGGGGGACTTTTCCCTTGGCCCTCGGGCGGCATCGCCCAACTGCCGAACCACTCCGTGAAGTTCTACGCGAAAGGCTGCTGGTCTGCCCTGACCTCAGCAAGGGGAAAAAATTACTACTGGATCTTCGACGGCGCCCACCGGAACCTGACGATCGTCAATCCCGACAGTGAGCGGAAATGGCAGGTCAACATCAACGGGGCGCCGGGCGTGGACGGCTACGAGGTGTACCATCCCCGGTGGAGCAACCAATCGCGGATCATGGCCATGACCGGACCCTACAAAACAGGCTTCGGCGGCAACAAGATCAGCGGAGGAGGCCGGAGCATCGAGATCTATATCGGCCGTTTCAGTGCCGATCTCGCAAAAATCGAGTCATGGCAGCAGATCACCCGCAACGACCGGGCGGATTTCTTTCCCGACGTCTGGGTGGCGGCCGCCGAGGCTGCGAAGCCGTCCCCTTCAAAGCCCTCCGGCATCCAGGCAGCCGCGAAGAAGCGCGGCGGTCCGGGTGCAGAACCGGCCAGGTCGGCCGGAGGCGGAGAAAAGGCGGCATCGAAACAGCGGGCCTCCGGAAAAACGCCGAAGCGCCTCGTCGTGGAAGCCCGTCTGACCGAGCCTTCCATGATTCCTTCACCCCGGGACATCGCCCCCTACCGGCGCGCGCTGGTCGTCAATGCCTATGAAGTGGTGCGGGTGATCTCCGGCGCCTACGGCCGGAAGAAGCTCATGGCCGCCCACTGGGTGATCGAAGACGGCACCGTTCTTCAAGAGGCGATCCGGACGAAAGGGAAAACCTACCGGATGATCCTCGAACGCTACGATGACCACCCCGAACTGGAAGGGGAGCGCCTGGTCATGGACAGCGACGAGTTCAAACTGCCCCTCTATTACGAACTGCGCAACTGATGCGCGCTTCGACCGGCATCGGGAATTTTCAAAGAGATCATTCCGAACATTCATTCCAGCCCTGACAACTGAAGCGGGCACGGCAGTCACCTGCGTCTTCGGCGGCTGCCGTGCTCCCTTTTATCGACAGCGACCCTATGGTATTCAGTTCACAGATTTTCTTTTTCTATTTTCTGCCCCTGGCCCTGGCCGTCTACTACGGGATGCCTCGCCGTGGCCGGCACCTGGCCCTGACGCTTCTGAGCTACGTCTTCTACGGGTGGGCAAACCCCCTGTTCGTGGTCCTGCTGCTGATCTCCACGCTGATCAACTACGTCTGCGGCCTCAAGATCGCCGGAGAAAACCTGACGGCCGCTTCCCATGTGTCCTCCGCTCCGCTTTCCGAAAGCGACATCCTGCGCCGGAAGAAAGCCTGGCTTCTGGTTTCCGTCGTGACGAGCCTCGCCATGCTCGGGTTTTTCAAGTACTTCAACTTCACGATGGACAACTACAACGCCCTGATCCAGTGGCTCGGCCTGACCCATCTGAAGCTGGAAACGGCGATCCGCGTCACCTTGCCTCTGGGCATCAGCTTCTACACCTTTCACCTGATGAGCTACACCATCGACGTGTACCGCGGCCAGGCGAAAGTGCTCCGCAACATCGTCGACTTCGCCTGCTACATCTCGCTTTTCTCCCAGCTTGTGGCCGGCCCGATCATCCGCTTCCGCGAAATTGCCGACCAGATGTTGAACCGGACACACACGGCGGAAAAGTTCGCCCGCGGCATTGCCTTCGTCAGCCTCGGCCTGACGAAAAAGGTGCTTCTGGCCAACCCCTGCGGAAAGATCGCCGACGTGGTCTTCGATGCGGGCTCCCGGGGAGTGCTGGACGCCTGGTACGGCCTCGTGGCCTATGCCTTTCAGATCTATTTCGATTTCAGCGCCTATTCGGACATGGCCATCGGGCTGGGACTGATGCTGGGCTTCGTCTTTCCGAAAAACTTCGACTCCCCCTACCTGTCGCAGTCCATCACCGAGTTTTGGCGCCGCTGGCACATATCCCTCTCCACGTGGCTGCGGGACTACCTCTATGTCCCGCTGGGAGGAAACCGGAAGGGAGTGCTGAGAACCTATGTCAATCTGGCCGCCGTCATGCTGCTGGGAGGGCTGTGGCACGGGGCATCCTGGAACTTCGTCATCTGGGGCGGGATTCACGGAACCATGCTGGTGCTGGAGCGCGCCCAAGGAAAGGACGCCTTCTACCGCCGGATGCCTAAACCGTTCCGAATGGCCGTGACCTTTGTCATCGTGATGATTGCCTGGGTGTTCTTCCGGGCTCCCGATCTGCCCGCGGCGACAGCCTATCTCGGCAGCCTGCTCGGTCTGGCGGCCTCCCAGGAGGGAGCCGGCCTGCTGGGCGGCATTGTCTACCAGCCCTACTACTGGGGAACGTTTGCCGTCGCCGTGCTGGTCGTCTGGGGCTGCCCGCAGACCTGGGACTGGACGCGGACGATCACCCCGTGGAAGGCCGCGGCGATTTTCGCCGCCCTGCTGGCGTCCCTGGCCGTTCTGCTGACACAGGCCTACAACCCCTTCATCTATTTCATTTTTTGAGCGGACAGAATGAGCGACTGGAAACATCAGGAACTGCGCGAGGAAATGGCACGAAGAGAGGTGGGCCACACCCGGATTCGCCCGTCCCTGTCCCGCATCCTGATCGCGCTGTTCCTGGCGGTGATCCTTTGCGTCCCCGTCGTTCAACACATCGCGGAAATCAGAGGCTACTTCGCGGGCGAGAGGCGTTCCCCGCTGCCGCAGGCCTGGGAAGTGTTTTCACTCCTGCCGTCGGCCGTGAAAGAGGCCGGCGGAGGCGGAAAATCCTGGCTCGGTGACGTTTTCACGGTCAACCGGAGCCTCCTGAAGGAGATGAAAAAGTACGAAGAGACCCTGGATGACCAGTCCGTGATCGGAAAATGGGTGCGTCCCCGGATTCAGTATGTCCTGACGGCCTGGCTGGGCGCGGGAAACGAAAAGGCGTACTGCGGCAGCCGGCCCTGGCTCTTTTACCGCCCCGGCATCGACTACGTTGCCGGCCCTCCCTTTCTGGATCCGGGGCAGCTTCGAAAACGCCGGACGGGCGGCGAGGAGTGGGACGTTCCGACGGAACCGGACCCCCGAACGGCGATCCTCGACCTGCACCGGCAGCTCTCCCGGCGGGGGATCGCCCTGATCGTCATGCCGACGCCGATCAAGGCCATGATCCACCCGGAAAAGCTGAGCGGCCGATATGAAGCACGGGCGGAAACCCTGCAGAACCCCTCCTACCGCCGCTTCCGGGAGGAGCTGGAACGTGCGGGCGTCCTCGTTTTCGACGCGGCGCCGGCGCTGATGGAGCGGAAGCGGGAGGGCGGCCGTGACCGGTATCTCGCGACCGACACGCACTGGCGCCCCGAGGCCATGGAAAGCGTGTCGGCCGGGCTGCAGGATTTCATCCATCGGCACGTCCGACTGGAGCCGATGCCCGCAGCGGGGTACCGCGCGGAGCGGTCCGAAACGACCCACCTCGGCGATCTGGCCGTCATGCTCGGTCTGCCCGAAACGCAGCGCTACTTCCCGCCCGAGACCGTGGTGATCCGCCGGATATTCAGCCCCGGCGGGGAGCCCTGGCAGGCACAGCCGGACGCGGACATCCTCGTGCTCGGGGACAGCTTCAGCAACATCTACTCGCTCGGGGCGATGGGATGGGGAGAGGGGGCCGGCCTCGTCGAACAGCTCAGCTACCTCATGCAGCGTCCCGTGGACCGCATTACGCGAAACGATAACGGATCTCACGCCACCCGGGAGATTCTCGCGGGCGAGATGGCCCGGGGGCGGGACCGCCTGGCCGGCAAGCGCCTGGTGATCTATCAGTTTGCCATTCGCGAGCTGGCCGTCGGAAACTGGAAGCGGATCGAGCTGAAAACCGGCAGTCCCGGGCAGGCCAGTTATCTCACGCTGCCGCCGGGGGCCGAGAGGACCGTCCGCGGCCGGATCAAGGCGGTCTCTTCCGTCCCAAGGCCGGGTACGGTGCCCTACAAGGACCATGTCATGGCGCTCCATCTGACCGAGCTGTCGGCGGAGGGCCGCCCCTTGACGGAGACCGATGCGATGGTCTATATGCGAAGCATGACGGACAACGTCTGGACGGCGGCGGCACGCTACCGGCCGGGTGAGGAGGTGGCGCTCCGGCTTTCGGCCTGGTCCGACGTCGCCGGCCGTTACGAGGGAATCAACCGCAGCGAACTGGACGACGATGCCCTGCAACTGGTCGAACCCTGCTGGGGCGAAATCGTGAAAAAGTGAAACGGAGATCCTGGATTCAGCAAATGGGAGAGAAAATGAACGGAAAGAAAACCCGTGCAATGCTCGTTGCCATCGGTCTTTGCCTGATCGCCCTGACGGCATTCGCCGCCGGTCCTGACGCCGTCCGGAAAGTCACGGACCAGTTCGGTGCTCTGGCCCGGACTTCTCAGCAGCAAGGCGCCATCACGGTTCCGGGCAGGGAGGGGTGGCTTTTTTTCGGCCCCGAGCTTCATTATGTCTCGGCGGGGCCATTCTGGGGGAAGGCGGCGGCCAAAGTCAGCCGGGCGACGAAACCGGAGCACGCCGATCCCCTTCCGGCGATCCTCGACTTTCACCGGCAGCTCAGGAAGATGGGCATCGAACTGCTCATGGTGCCCGTCCCGCCGAAAATCGTCATCTATCCCGACTACCTGGCCGATTCACTCTCCCCATCGCGCGAGCAGACGCCGCCGCGGATTGACAGGGACGCGCAGGCCTTCTATCGGCTTTTGAGGAAAAACGGCATTCGGGTCCTGGATTTGACCCCCTTTTTCCTGGCCAACCGTTTCCACCCTCAGGGCGCCCCCTACTGCCGGCAGGACACCCACTGGTCGGGAAACGGATGCGTCCTGGCCGCCGGCAAGATCCGCGAGGAAATCCAGGGCAGGCCCTGGCTGAAGGCGATCCCCAAGGCCGCCTACCAGGCCGCGTGGCAGACCGTGCCTATTGCCGGGGATCTCCGGAATGCCGCGGCGAACCGGAATCTTCCCCAGGAGACGCTGGCGATCCGCCAGGTGGGGACGGGCGGTCCCGGGGCGCTGAAGCCGATCCCGCCCGACATGAAAAGCCCCGTCATCCTGCTTGGCGACAGCCACAACCTCGTTTTCCACGCCGGGGACGACATGCAGACCCGTGACGCCGGCCTGCCGGACCAGCTTGCCCTGGAACTCGGCTTTCCGGTGGACCTGGTCGCCGTCAGAGGTTCCGGAGCCACGCCGGCCCGCGTCAACCTCCTGCGGCGGGCCCAGCGGGACCCGAACTACTGGAGGGGGAAAAAACTGGTCATCTGGTGCTTTTCCGCCCGGGAATTCACGCAGAGCGATGGATGGAAGAAGGTGCCGCTGCTCCCCTGAGCGCAGCGCTGCTTCCCTCTGAGCCCCGGTCTTCCGATCTTGCAGAAAAAGAAGGAAAAGCTCACCCCTCCCGTGATTCGAAGGAAGCTGCGGACGCTGGTCCGCATCCTTGTCGATCGGCTGCGCTGCGCCGGTTCGTTCGTGCGGGCGCTTCCCCGGCGCGTGCACAGGGTCCGGCAAATCGTCGCGCGCGAAGGTTGGCGGGGTCTCTGGTACGCCTTCGAGGAGCGATTTCGACTCGCCGACCGCGATCTGTACGAGATTTGGCTGAGGAGGCACCGCCTGACAAGAGGGGACCGGGACCGCATCCTCGGTGAAATGGAGAAGATGCCGACCCGGCCGCTCATTTCCGTGCTGCTGCCCGTCTACAACACCGATGAGGCCTGGCTGAGGAAATGCCTGGATTCCGTTCTGGCCCAGATCTATCCGAACTGGGAGCTCTGCATCGCCGACGACGCCTCCACCCGGCCCCATGTCCGGCCATTGCTCGAGGAATACAGCGCCCGGGACCGGCGCATCCGCGTCGTTTTCCGGAAGGGAAACGGGCATATTTCGGCGGCCTCCAACACCGCGCTTTCTCTGGCCACCGGCGATTACGTGGCCCTGCTGGACCATGACGACGAACTGACGCCGGATGCCCTCTACGAGGTCGCCGCACTCGTCTGCCGACGGCCGGACGCGGACATGATCTACACCGACGAGGACAAGATCGACGCGCAGAACGGGCGACACTCCCCGTTCTTCAAGCCGGACTGGTCGCCCGACACGTTCCTTTCCCTCATGTACACCTGCCACCTCGGCGTGTACCGGACAGCCCTCGTCCGTCAGATCGGAGGTTTCCGGGAGGGATTCGAGGGGAGTCAGGACTACGACCTGGCACTCCGTCTGACGGAACGCACGGAGAAGATCTTCCACATCCCCCGGGTGCTCTACCATTGGCGCTCCATTCCGTCCTCGAGCGCCTCCCGTTTTCAGTCAAAGAGCTACGCACAGGATGCCGGCCTGCGAGCCGTTCGGGAAGCGCTGCGACGGCGGGGCGAGGATGCCGTGGCGGAGCCGGTGGAGGGGCTCTCCGGACGCTACCGAGTCCGGTACCGCCTTCAGGGCCGGCCGCTGGTGTCGATCGTCATTCCCACGCGGGACCTGCCCGAACTTCTCGGCACATGCCTGAAGTCCATCTTCGCAAAGACAGCCTACGACCGGTTTGAGGTCATCATCGTCGACAACGGCAGCCTGGAGGCGGAGACCCGGGGGCTGTTTCAGCGCTGGCGGGAGATGGAACCCAAACGTTTCCGGGTTGTTCCAATGCCGATCCCATTCAATTTTCCGGCTCTGATCAACGAGGGGGTGCGAAACGCCGCAGGCGAGCTGGTCCTGCTGCTCAACAACGACATCGAGGTGATGTCCGAAGACTGGCTGTCCGAGATGGCGGCGCAGGCCATGCGCCCCCGGATAGGCGCCGTTGGGGCGAAACTGCTCTATCCCGATGACACGGTCCAGCACGCCGGCGTCGTCCTTGGAATCGGCGGCATTGCCGGCCACAGCCACAAGTACCTGTCGAACGACCGTCCCGGTTACTTCGACCGGCTGCGGATCACGGCCAACTACGCCGCCGTGACCGGGGCCTGCCTCATGGTGCAGAAGGCCAGTTTCGAGGAGGCGGGCGGCTTCGACGAAGCCCTGCCCGTGGCCTTCAACGATGTGGATTTCTGCCTCCGCCTGCTGAAGCGCGGATATTTCAACGTCTGCCTGAGCCACCTGAGGATGTACCACCACGAATCGAAGACACGGGGTCCGGAAGACACGGTGGAAAAGCAGCTCCGTTTCCGGGGTGAAATCGATCTGATGGAGGCCCGGTGGGGCGAACTGCTGAAAAACGACCCTTTTTACAGTCCGCACCTGACCCGGTATCGGGAGGATTACACCATTTCCCTGGCATCATACCGCCGGTTTCCGCGCTGGCCGGCCAGTGAGTGAACATCGAGCCATGAAGACGCCCAAACCGTCTCCCGCCGAAGGAATTTCCGAGCGCGTCTGCGCCGTCGTGGTTACGCATTTCCCCGACGCAGGCTTCCCGGAGCGGCTGGAGAAGATCGCCCTTCAGGCATCCCCTGTCATCGTGGTGGACAACGGCACGACGGGAAAACCGGCGCTGAGTCTGGAGATGGCGCTGGCCGCCACGGGCGCCGCGATCTGCCTTCGCAACCATGAGAATGTCGGCGTTGCCGCCGCACTGAACCAGGGCATTCGCAAGGCAATGGAGGAAGACGGACGCTGCGGCTGGATCGCCACCTTCGACCAGGACAGCCTGCCGGCCCCGGACATGGTGGAAAAGATGCTGAGGGCCTGGAAGTCCCACCCCCAGCCGGAGAAGTTGATGGTTGCCGGACCCCGCACCCTTTTCGTGGGCAGCACCTTCAGACCACCTGTCGCCGTGGACCCATCCTGGCAAGAGGCAACCTACGTGATCACATCGGGAAGCCTCTTTTCCGCAAGGGCCTTTGCGGCGGCGGGATATTTCAACGAGGCCCTGTTCGTCGACTATGTCGACATCGAATACTGCCTGCGGCTGAAAACCCTCGGCTATCGGGTCATCGAGGTCCAGTCGGCGGAGATTCTTCACCAGATGGGCAGGCTGGAGGAGGGCGTTCTCATGGGGGAAAAGGTGCACCCCACCCATCACCCGCCCCTGCGACGCTACTACCAGTTCCGGAACGCCCTGCTTCTGCACCGCCAATACCGAGAGTCCCAACGCCCATGGCTCCGCGGGAACCGGATCACCCTGCTCAAGATGCTGATCCTGATCCTTCGGTATGAAAGGCAGCGCCTGCGAAGCCTGCTGCAGATTCTGCGGGGCATCGTGCACGGCATCGCCGGCCGGGCCGGCCGGAACGGCGAGGCGCGTTATTTCCGGATTCCGGCGAATACGACCTGACTCCCTGCTCCATGACCGAACAGGTTCAAGTCATCATCGTCAACTGGAATGGAAGGGCATTCCTGGAGAACTGCCTCCAGAGCCTGAGAAGACAGTCTTACCGGAATTTTTCGGTCGTCCTTGTCGACAACGGCTCCACCGATGGCTCGGCAGAGTTCGTGTCCGTCCGTTTCCCGGAAGTCCGGCTGATCGCCCTGACGGAAAACCGGGGGTTTTCCGTCGCCAACAACTGCGCCCTGCGGGAGCTGACTTCACCCTACGCGGCGCTTCTGAACAACGATGCCACGGCGGATCCCGGCTGGCTCGCGGCTCTTGTCCAGGCCCTTGAGGAGACGGAGGATGCCGGATTTGCCGCCTCCAGAATGCTGTGCGAAGACCGCCCGAATACGATCGACCGCTGCGGCGACGGTTACACGCTGGCGGGCGCCGCACTCCTGCGGGGACGGGGCGATCCGGCCGCCCGCCACGGGAACCGCGCATGGGTCTTCGGAGCCTGCGCCGGCGCGGCCCTTTACCGCACGGCCATGCTGCGGGACATCGGCCTTTTCGATGAGGACTTCTTCCTTCTCTACGAGGATGTGGATTTGAGTTTCCGTGCGCAGTTGCGGGGCTACAAGTGCCTCTACGTACCGGAGGCGGTCGTTTACCACCGGGGAAGCGCCAGCATCGCTCACGACTCTGCCGTCTCGGTGTACTACGGCCACCGGAACCTGGAATGGGTGTACGTTCAGAACATGCCGTCGCGGCTGCTCTTCCGCACGATCGTTCCCCACCTTTTCTACAATCTCGCCGCCCTCGGCTTGTTCACGCTGCGCGGAAGGGGAGCGGATTACCTGAGGGCCAAACGGGATGCCCTGAAGGGATTGCGGGCGGCGTTCCGGAAGCGCCGGCGGGTCCAGAACAGCCGGACCGTGGACGATGGGTACATTCGGGGGCTGCTGGACCGGCCGGCGCTCCTGAACCGCCTGAAAATCCGCCTGAACAGGGAAGACCCCTTGCAAACGCCGGCGAAGGGGCATGACGGAAAGGGCGCCCGCGGATGAACCGGACGGGAACCGGATTCGACACAACAGCAGGCCCCAGCAGCCATTGTTGCGGCAGCAGGATCGCTCCGTGACGGGAAGCAGGGAAAAAGTGAGTAGGCCGGCCGCAGTCCGGGACTGCACCGCATCGATGGTCGTTTACCAAAACCCGTCCTCGATGGTCCGGGATGCCGCCGCGAGCTTTCTGAATGCGGACTGCTCCGTGGCGCTCACGGTTGTCGACAACTCCCCCACGGATGCCCTGCGCGCTGCATTTGACGGCCTGACGCTGGCCTATCATTTCAGCGGCGACAACGCCGGGTACGGGAGGGCGCACAATCGGGCGATTTTCAGCGCCGAACCGTCGAAGTGTCATCTGGTGATCAATCCCGACATCCTCATCCCTCCCGGAACGGTCCGGACCCTGCTCCGCTTCATAGACGACCACCCGGATGTCGGCATGGTGTGCCCCCGGGTCCTGAACGCGGATGGAACGGACCAGTATCTCAACAAGCGCCTTCCGAATGTCCTGGATCTGTTCCTTCGACGCTTTGCGCCGAATGCCCTCCATCCCCTGGTGAAGCGCCGTCTGGACCGCTACGAGATGCGGGACGTCGGATACGACCAGGCATGCGACATCGAGGCGATGAGCGGCGCCTTCATGCTCTGCCGCACCCGTGTGCTGAAGGAAGTGTCCGGCTTCGATCCGCGCTACTTTCTGTATTTCGAAGACTTCGACCTCAGCCGAAAATTCCGTCAGGCCGGCTATCGGACCGTTTACTGCCCCGACGCCTCCGTCACGCATTACTGGTCCAGGGGAGCCCACAAGAGCATAAAAATGACCGTGATCTTCATGGTCAGCATGTATCGTTATTTCAGCAAGTGGGGCTGGAAGTGGCTGTGACCGGGCGTCAGCCCCGCGTTCTCGTCACGGGCGCGACCGGCGCGGTCGGCCCGTCCGTCGTGGAAGCCTTACTCGCCGCGGGCCATGCCGTCCGCACCCTGTCTGCCGATCCGCCGCCCGCGGGCGTCTGGCCCCGCGATGTGGAGGCGCGCATCGGCGACGTAACCGACCCGGCCCTCGTGTCCGCAGCAATGCGGGATGTCGATGCGGTGATCCACATGGCCGCCCTGCTGCACATCGCCGATCCGCCGCCTTCCCTGCGGGAGCGCTTTGACCGCATCAACGTGGGAGGCACGTCAACCGTCCTCGAGGCAGCCGTGAAGTCAGGTGTCCGGCGCGTGGTGTTCTTCAGCACGATCGCCGTGTACGGGCCTTCCGCCGGAGAAATCGTGACTGAGGACACGCCGCCCCGCCCGGACACAGTCTACGCCCGGTCCAAGCTCGCGGCGGAAAAAATCGTTCTGGAGGCGATGGATTCGGACGGACGGCGGATCGGGACGGTCTTGCGGCTCGGCGCCGTGTATGGACCGCGGATCAAGGGAAATTACCGGCGCCTGATCCGGTCGCTGGCCAGAGGCCGCTTCATACCCGTCGGCGACGGTTCCAACCGGCGTTCCCTGGTTTACGACCGCGACGCCGCCCGTGCCGCCGTGCTGGCGGCTACGCATTCAACCGCGGCCGGCGCGATTTTCAATGTCACGGACGGGCAGTTTCACACCATGAAAACCATCATCGAAACCCTCTGCGGCGCGCTCGGCCGCACCCCCCCCGCATTTGCGCTGCCCCTCGCTCCCACGCGCCTCGCGGCGGGTCTACTGGAAGGCATCTTCAGGCTTTTCAAACTTCAGCCGCCGGTCACCCGGGATACCGTCAATAAGTATGCGGAAGACATGGCCGTGGACAGCACCCGCATTCGGAACCTGCTCGGCTTTGCACCCCGGTACGATCTGGCCGCCGGGTGGCGGGAAACGGTTCTCGAAATGAGAAAGACGGGCGCCCTGTGATTGCCAAACGTGCTTTCGACCTCGTCCTGGCCGTCCTTCTGACCGTCATCCTCCTGGCGCCGATGCTCCTGATCGCGCTGGTGGTCAAGGCGACCTCCAAAGGACCGGTGCTGTACTGGTCCGACCGGGTGGGCATTCACAACCGGATCTTTCGAATGCCCAAGTTCCGGACCATGCGCACGGACACGCCCGCCGTGGCAACGCATCTTCTGGAAAACCCGGACGAATACGTCACCCACACAGGATCCTTGCTTCGCAGGTTCAGCCTGGACGAACTGCCGCAGCTCTGGAGCATTCTCAAGGGGGACATGAGTTTTGTCGGTCCGAGGCCGGCTTTGTTCAATCAGGACGATCTGATCCGCCTTCGGACATCCAGGGGGGTCCATAAAATCCTTCCCGGCATCACGGGATGGGCCCAGGTCAACGGCCGCGACGACATCCCGATACCGAAAAAAGTCGAATACGATTCATACTACCTGGAAAAAAAGTCATTCTTCTTTGACTTGAAAATATTGTATATGACGGCACTAAAGGTCATTCAGGCAGAAGGGGTCCGGCATTAGCGGCCGGCCGCGCGAAACATGCACCGGCAATTAAAAAATCCCAAGCTTTATCTGATGATCCTCTGCGATGCGGCGCTGTTTGCTGCGGCCTTTTACGTCGCGCATCTCTTCCGCTTCGACTTTGACATCGACCCGCATTTCTTCCTCCAGTTCCAAAACACCCTCGTCTGGCTGATACCCCTGAAGGTCGCAATCTTTTTCGCGCTCGGCCTTTATCACGGCATGTGGCGATACACCAGCATTCGGGATTTCGGGCACCTGTTCCAGGCCAGTGCGCTGTCGACACTCCTCATCATGGCAATCATCCTGTACGTCTACCGGTTCCAGGGCTTCTCCCGCGCCGTCTTTCTGATGGACGGCGTCCTCACGTTTCTTCTGACCGGCGGGCTGAGACTGCTCATTCGATACCACTACACGGGCGGTCTGCACCTCAACGGCATCAGTCTCTTCCGCAGAAAAAACCGGCAATCGCATCCCGTTCTGATCATCGGCGCCGGCAACGCGGGAGAGAAGACGCTGCGCGAACTCAATGAAAACGAGCAGCTCGACTACCAAGTGATCGGCTTCGTCGATGATGATCCCGAAAAGCAGGGCAGATCCATTCACGGCATTCCCGTCATCGGTACGATCGACCACCTCCCCTATCTCGCGAGCAAATGGGGGGTCCGGGACGCGCTGATCGCCATCCCCACCGCCAGCGGCGACCGGATGAGGCGCATCCTGAAGATCTGCAAGGAATGCGGCATCGAATACAAGACCCTGCCCAGTATGGGGGAGATCATCGACGGACGCGTCAGCGTCAAAAAGCTCCGGGACGTCCGTTACGAGGACCTGCTGGGCAGGCCGCCGGTCCGGCTCGACCGGCAAAGCATCAGCCATTATCTCGAGGGCAGGACGATCCTGATCACCGGGTGCGGCGGCTCCATCGGATCCGAACTGTGTCGCCAGGTCGTCCGGTTTCAGCCTCAGAATCTGATCCTTCTGGACGCAAGCGAGGAAAACCTGTTCAAAATCCAGATGGAACTGCGGCACGAACTCTATTTCAACCGGTGCAAGGCCATTCTCGGGCACGTCCAGGATGAATCCCTCATGGACGATGTCTTTCGAAAATACAAGCCCACTGTGGTTTTTCACGCCGCCGCCTACAAGCACGTCCCGATGCTGGAGAAAAACCCCTGGGAGGCGGTGCTGAACAACATCCTGGGAAGCTCCGTCGTCATCGATATGGCCTGCAGGCACCGCATTGAATGCCTCGTTCTCGTCTCCACGGACAAGGCCGTCCGCCCCACGAACGTCATGGGCGCCAGCAAACGAATCACCGAGATCCTGCTTCAGTCCTGCCGAACGGACGGCGGACGCTTCATGGCCGTCCGCTTCGGAAACGTAGTCGGTTCATCGGGCTCCGTGATTCCGATTTTCCGGCGACAGATCGAGCAGGGTGGTCCGGTAACGGTGACGCACCCCGACGTGACCCGATACTTCATGACCATTCCCGAGGCGGTACAGCTCATCATACAGGCGGGCGCCATCGGCCAGGGGGGGGAAGTGTTCATTCTCGAAATGGGGACGCCCGTCAAGATCGCGGACATGGCGAGGGACCTCATCCGGCTTTCCGGAAAAGAGCCGGACCGGGATATCCAGATCGTCTACACCGGACTTCGCGAGGGCGAGAAGCTCTATGAAGAGCTCATCACCGTGGGAGAAGGCATCGTTGCGACCCGGCATGACAAGATCATGGTCCTGCGCCCGAACGGGGATGAACGCAAGGCGGGTGCGGCCTGTTCACGGGAGGAGCTGAAGGTCGGACTCGAGGCCCTGTACGAAGCGGCCAGGAGGCACGATGCGGCGGACATCAAACGGAGGCTTCGGGAAATCGTCCCGGAATACAGACCGCAGGAGGCGGAAAGCATCCTGTAGGGGAAAGGCGGACCGTTCATGATTCTGATTGCCGGTGGTGCGGGCTACATCGGCTCGCACGCAAACAAGCTGTTCCACCAGCGCGGGCACGACACGGTAGTCTTCGACAACCTGGTCTACGGGCACCGCTCCTTCGCACGGTGGGGGGAATTCGTTCTGGGCGATCTCGCCGACCGGGATCAGGTCCGGCTCTGCTTTCAGCGCTTCCCCATCGAAGCCGTTATGCACTTTTCCGCCTACGCCTACGTGGGGGAGTCGGTCATCGACCCGGCGAAGTACTACCGAAACAATGTCGCCAACACCCTGAACCTGCTCGATGCCATGCGTGAATCCGGCGTTCCCTGCCTGATCTTTTCATCCACCTGTTCCACCTACGGGGTGCCGCAGCGCCTTCCGCTCAGCGAAGACCACCCCCAGTCGCCCGTGAACCCTTACGGGTGGAGCAAGTTCATGATCGAACAGATCCTGCGGGACTACGAGCGCGCCTACGGCATCCGGCATGTCAACCTTCGCTATTTCAACGCTGCGGGAGCCGACCCCGACGCCGAGGTGGGCGAGCGGCACGATCCCGAAACGCATCTGATCCCGCTGGTTCTGGACGCAGCATCCGGCCGGAGACCGGAGGTGAAGATTTTCGGAACGGACTACGAGACCCCCGACGGGACGTGCATACGCGACTACATCCACGTCACCGACCTGGCCGATGCCCACATTCAGGCACTGGACTACCTGCGCGGCGGAGGTGCGAGCGATTCCTTCAACCTCGGGAACGGAAGCGGCTTTTCCGTACGGGAGGTCATTCGGACCGCCGAAATAATCACCGGGAAATCCGTTCGCTGCGTGGAAACCGGGCGGCGCGCCGGCGACCCGCCGGTCCTGATCGGCAGTGCAGAGAAGGCGCGGAACATCCTCGGATGGTCCCCCCGCTTCGCCGATCTCGCATCGATCGTCGAGACCGCCTGGCGCTGGCACGAGAAAGAATCATGAAAGCGGTTTCGCCTCGTCGATCAGCATGATCGGGATGCCGTCCCGGATTTCGTACAGCAGCCGGCAGCGGTCGCAGATCAAACCGTCTTTCGCCTCATTCAGATCAATATCACCCTTGCATTTGGGGCAGACCAGAATATCCAGCAGTTCCTTGCTGATCGTCATTTCCATCCCTCCCGTCCGTTCCACACGATTCAATCCTTCCCATCCCCGTCTTCCCGATCCCCGTTCCCGCCGCTTCGCCGGATCTGCCGGGCCCGCCGGGCCTGCGACCGAACGAGGCGCTCGAGGCCTTCCTGCAGCGAAACGGACGGCATAAAGTCAAGATATTCACGGGCAAGCGCATTCTCCGCCCAGGAGTGGCGGATATCCCCCGGGCGCGCTTCGGAGAAGCGCGGGGATAGATTCTTTCCGAGGACGGCCTTGATGGCATCGAGCAGCTCGAGCAGCGTGACGGCGCGGTGGCTGGCGACATTGAAAACCCGGCCCACGGCTTTTTTCGGCGCGGCGCATGCCTGCAGGTTGGCCCGAACCACGTCATCCACGTAGACAAAATCCCGCGACTGCCGGCCGTCGCCATAGATCACCGGACGGCGACCGTGGCGCAGAGCGTCGATGAATTTCGGGATCACGGCCGCATATTCCGACCGGTGGTCCTGCCGGGGCCCGAACACGTTGAAGTAGCGAAGACAGACCGTTTCGAGACCGTGCAGGCGGTACAAGACCCTGCAGTAATGTTCTCCGGCCAGCTTGCTTGCGGCATAGGGCGTCATGGGGTCGGCCGGCATGTCCTCACGGCGGGCTTTCGGAAGCGCGGAGGGCTCCGGGACCTCCTGATCCCCGTCGCCGTAAACGGCGGACGAAGAGGCCAGCACGAAGCGACGGACTCCGCTGTCCCGGGCGGCAAGGAGCATGTTCAGGGTGCCGGTCACATTGACGGCGTTGCACAGCAGGGGTTCGAGAACGGATCGGGAAACGGAGACCATCGCGGCGTGATGGAGAACGCAATCCATGTCCTGAGCCGCCCTTCTGCAGACCTCCGGATCGCGGACGTCTCCTTCGACGATCTCCAGGGCCCGGTCCCGCATCCCCCCGGCCAGAGCATGAAGGATGTCCACGTTTTCCCGTTTTCCCGACGAGAAATCGTCGAGAATGCGGACTGTTTCACCCCTCTTCACAAGCGTCTCGGCAATGTTCGAACCGATGAACCCGGCCCCGCCGGTGATCAGATATCGCATCCTTCGTTGCCTCCAATCCCTTTTTTCATGCCTCTCCATCGCCCTTCACGCGCATCCCGAATGAGGGGCCGCGCCTCAAGTCCCCGATCCTGCTCGCACGCTTCCTTCCGGTCCATTCGGCACCCGGTCTCGCCCCGACCCGATTCCCGATAATTTTCCCCGAACGGCTTCGAAAACCTCGTCCGCTGAAATTTCCATCATGCATTGCCTCGTGTCGCATTTCTTCGCAAAACAGGGGCTGCAGGGCATTTCCCTGCGCAGGATGACGTGGCCGTCGCCGTACGGACCTGTCCTTTTGGGGTCCGTGGGGCCGAAAAGGGCAACGACGGGCGTTTGCATCGCCGCCGCCAGATGCATGGGTCCGGAATCCGTCGTGACCAGAAGCGCCGCCTCCCGGTACACGCAAGCCAGGTCCCGAAGCGTCGTCCGGCCCGCCAGACTGGCTGAGGGAACGCGCATGAGGCCCCGGATGCGTTCAACGGCCTCCGCATCGCTCCCCGTGAAGACCACCGGCCTTTTCAATCCGAGAGCGATGCGTTCGCAAAGGCGGGCGAATTTTTCATCTTCCCAGAGCTTCGTCGTCCAGAGCGCCTGGGGACTGACCGCCACAAAGCCAATGCCGCGACCGATTCCCGCCTCCGCCAAAAGATTTCGGGCGCGGGCCCGGTTCCCCTCGTCCACGGGAACGACGAATTGCGGCGCGCCCGGATCCGCACCCAGGTAACGGAGAAAATCGAGATAGCGGTCAACGGCGTGCCTGCCCCGATCCTCCGGGATCTTCTCGCTGTAGAAAAGGCCGCTCAGTTCCTGCATGCTGTCGTATCCGAGCTTCCTTCTGCCGCCGCTGAAAAAGACGACGGCGGCGCTTTTGAACAGTCCGTGGAAATCAATGACCAGATCGTAGGGGCGGTCTCTCAGCTCCCGGAAAAACTGCCGCATCTCCTCCCAGACGGCGGCGCGGCGGTTGCCCGACAGATCGCGGATCCACCGTTTCCGCCGGGAAACGATCACCCGGTTCAGGTCGGGGTGGCCCAGGATCAGGTCCGATGCGGCTTCCTCGACAACCCAAGTGATGTGGGCATCGGGATAGTGCCTTCGCAGAGCGGACAGGGACGGGATCGTATGGATGACGTCTCCGATGGCGCTCAGTTTGACGATCAGGATGTTCACCTTGTGCGGTCCTTCATGATCCACTGCACCGCATCGAGAACGTCCGCAGCGACATGATCCGGCCGCACCGGGGAAGACGAACGTTCCGAACCGTATCCGGTTTTCACGAGAACGCCCTTCGCCCCGACTTTCCGGGCCGCCTCGATGTCCTTGGGCATGTCGCCCACCATGTAGGAGGCCGCCAGGTCGAGGCTCATTTCCTCGGACGCCCGAAGGAGCAGGCCCGGCTCCGGCTTTCGGCACGGGCAGGCGACCCGGTAACGGCCCGTTCCCTCCGTGGGGTGGTGAGGGCAGTGATAAAAGCGGTCGATGCGGGCCTTCCGCCTTCGAAACATTTCCTGCATGCGTGCATGCACCGTGCCGACAAATGCCTCGTCGAAAAAACCCCTCGCCACGCCGGACTGGTTCGTGATCACGACGGCCTTCATGCCGCTTCGATTGATCAGCCGGACGGCCTCGTAGGCGACGGGGAAGACATGCAGATTGTCGAGGCTGTCCAGGTACCCCACCTCCTCGTTGAGGGTGCCGTCGCGATCCAGAAAAACGGCTGCCTGTTGTTTCATTCCAGCAGCCTCCTGGCCGCGTTGTATACATCGTCGACGCCGATCTGCTCCATGCACCGGAAATCGGTCGGGCAGGTCTTTTTGAGACAGGGTCCGCAGGAAACATCCCTGTGAACGACCGCCACGCGCCGGCCCACCGGGGCCGTCGCAATCGGGTTCGTGGATCCGAAAATCGCCACGGTCGGCACGCCCAGCGCAGCCGCGACATGCATCAGTCCGGAATCGTTGGACACGAACAGGCCGCAGCGGGACATAAGGGCGATGGCCTCCCTCAGGCTGGTTTGTCCCGCCAGATCCAGCGGCGTATATTTAGCGCGCAGACGAACCTCCCCGGTGCTGTCCCTGTCGCCCGAACTCCCGAAGAGGACCGTCTGCGCCGGGAAGCTTTCCGTCAGCCGGTCGGAAACTTCCGCAAACCGCTCCGGGAACCATTTCTTCGCCGGTCCGTAGGCAGCGCCCGGCGCCATGCCGACCAGCAGCCGGCCTTTTTCCAGCCCGATTCGCCCGATCAGGGATTCCGCCGGAGGACCGGATTCCGCGCCCGCATCGAGATGAGCCTCTGCGCCGCTGATGTCGCAGCCGAGCGCCCTGACCATCTCGAGATAATAGCCGGTCTGGTGAATTTCGCGGACGGACCTCGTCCGCCGGACCGAATGG
>CAYWTL010000053.1:0-4081 GCA_964460245.1 uncultured Syntrophaceae bacterium
GTTACAAAGCAACCACCGATATTCCTGTTACTGTGGGTGGCACTGACTGTTCAGATTATACTATCACAGCAACCGGTAATGCCGCTTTTGGTCTGACTACGAATACTGCAACTATAGCTGCGAATGGGGATTTTACTGCTGCGGCACCGTAACCGAAATAACATCAGAAAGAATAAAAATCCTCTATAGAAAGGGGTAAGGGATTTGTTCCTTGCCCCTTTTCTTTATGGCGTTATTTTCGATTCGGCACGGGGCTTTTCTCGGACTTCTTCAGTCATTGCATGAAAGAAACTAAAGTCAGGGCTGAAAAATGAAGGTTTCATTTTCCGGTATCTTTTGGGGATTGATCTCTCTTGCCGTAGGATGCCTGTTTCTGGCAGGTACCTGGGGAGCCTATGACGAATATGATCGAATACAGAGATTGAGCGGGCAAGCCACCGGCAAGATAACAAAAAAGCATTTTCAGACCACGGCCGACGGTGGCGGCAATTATTATCTGGACTACTGGTTTACAACTTCCACCGGCGATATAATAACTGCCAGCAGCGACATATCCAAGCAGCAGTGGGATGTATTGCAGATTGGCGATGCTTTGGAAGTAAGGTATGACCGCTCCGACCCGCATCGGAGTATTCCAAGGCATGGAGGCACTCCTTCATTACTTTTCGGTTTCTTTATGCTAGTTCTGGGGGCTGTTTTCATAATTTTCGGAGTTTCGCGCTTTTGGGCGAGCATTAAGAAACAGTGATATGCCAAGATACGATCAACGCCAATTCAAGGTGAAGTGACCGATCCCCCGTTTCAGCCGGCGCCATGCTCGCTCTACCGCCCGAAAGCATGGAAAAGCCTGCCGAGGATTCCTGGAGAGAATTGTGTTGACAGAGAGTTATATTTAACTTATACGATAAGTCACGTACGAGATTGAATGGCAGCCGAAAGCGTATCGGCAGCTCAAGAAAATCAAAGAACGGGAAACGCTTTCTGCAATTAGAGTTGCCGTTTTTGACCTTGCCAATTGGCCGCACTGCCGGAACGTCACGCCGCTGAAGAATCATGAATCCGGGTATCGGTTGCGGGTCGGCAGGTGGCGTGTCCTGTTCGAAGTACAGGACCGCATCCGCGTAATCATGATTCAGGAGGTGAAAAAACGCGATGAACAAGCATACTAATGTCCAAATCATTAAGCAGGACGGGCATCCGGTCTTTGCTGTGATTCCTTATGAGGAATACGTCCGCATCTTTTCGAAGAGTCCGAGGATTCCCAAAAGCGGCAACATCCCGAATGATGTGGTGTGGCTTTCCATAGACAAGGGATATACCCTTGCAAGGGCCTGGCGGGAATATTTAGGGCTGACCCAAAAGGAAGTCGCGTCAAGGATGGGAATCAGCCAGGCCGCGCTTTCGCAGATGGAATCGGGAGAAAAAAAGCTCCGCAAGGCTTCACTGGAAAAATTGGCCGTGGCGTTAGGCGTCACCGTCGAACAATTGCGCGGCTGAGCTATTCCCTCCCCCCAAAAGGTATCCCGGTCAATCCCGGCGATGCCTACAACTCTTTGTACATGAGCGGGTTTCGCGTTGCAATGCCGCCGGGTTCGATCATGGCCGATGACACCGCAAGCGGTCATCCGGATCTTTCGGAACCGAATAGCGATTTGAAAATATTGTGGAATTCATTCATTTTCCTGTTGATTCATTGACTTTTTTTTGACAGAATTTCCCCTCACAAAGCGATTTCACTTTCGCTTGTCACCGAAAAAGCTCATCACAAACATACGAAGAGAACGGCATGTGAGAAATTGCCCCCTGCGGGCATCGAGGGAGGAGCAGTTCATATGAAGATCCGGGTTCAGCGTGGAAAGGCAACGGCATACCGGACGGAGGCCCTGGTGGCCCTTCACTTCGAGGACGGAATCCTGGCGCAGGAGCCCGCGGGACTTGTGGACCGGGCCAGCGGGGGCCAGATCGGGAACCTTCTCGCCTCGGGGGATTTTCGGGGGAAGCTCTGCCAGACGGCCGTGATCCGCACCGGGGGCGCCATGCCCGCCCGGCGCATCGTGATCGTGGGGCTCGGCAAGCAGGCCGACTTCAGCCCGGAAAAACTCCGGGGCGCCTATGCGGCCGCGGCCCGGCAGGTTAGGGACCTGAACCTGAAGGAATTCGCCCTGGCCGTGGACGGCGGCATTTTCGATCTGCCGCTGCCGCAGGTGGCGGAGGCTATCCTGGAAGGGGCGCTCCTCGGACTCTATCGCTTCACGCCTTACAAGACCGTCGATCGCGAGAGCATGACGGATGTTCGGGACATTCATGTCATCGAGGACGATGCGGAGCGCCTGAAGGCGATTGGGAAGGCCGCCGGAACGGCTGAGGCCGTTGCGAGGGCGGTGTTCCTTGCCAGGGACCTCGTGTCGCGGCCGGGCAATGACATGACCCCTTCCGCTCTGGTCCGGGAGGCGCGCAACGTTGCCGGGGGCAGACCGTTGAAACTCCGGGTTCTCGATGCCGCCCAAATGAAGAAAATCGGCATGAACGCGCTCCTCGGCGTGGCCCGGGGGAGCAGCGAGCCGGCGAAGTTCATCATTCTGGAATACGACGGGCGGCGCAGGAGCGATCCGCCGATCGTGCTGGTCGGGAAGGGACTGACCTTCGACAGCGGCGGCATTTCCATCAAGCCGTCCGAGAAAATGGATGAGATGAAAACGGACATGGCCGGCGGCGCCGCGGTGCTGGGAGCGATTGCGGCCGTTGCGGACCTGAAACTGCCCGTGCATGTGGTGGGGCTGATCCCGGCCACCGAGAATCTCCCCGGCGGAAAGGCCTACAAACCGGGAGATATCCTGAAATCCCTGTCCGGCCGGACCATTGAAGTGATCACGACAGATGCCGAGGGCAGGCTGATCCTTGCGGACGCCCTGACCTACGCCCTTCGCTACAAGCCGGCCGCCGTCATCGACCTGGCCACCCTGACCGGCGCCTGCATCGTCGCCCTCGGCGATCACGTGATCGGCATGCTGGGAACGGACGAGGCGCTGAAGGCCGGGATTCGGGAGGCGGCCGATGCAACGGGCGAGCGGGTCTGGGAACTGCCGCTCTGGGAGGACTATGACGAACAGATCCGGAGCGACATCGCGGATTTCAAGAATTCCGGCGGCAGGGCGGGAGGCGCCATCACGGCGGCCGCCTTCCTGAGGAAGTTTGTCGAGGATGTCCCCTGGGTCCACCTGGACATCGCCGGGCCTTCCTGGCTGTCGAAGGACAGGCCATACATTCCGAAAGGGGCTTCCGGCGTGGGCGTCCGACTGCTGGTCCGGTTTCTGCGGGATGCGGCTGCCCGCCGCGGGGAGGGGAGGGGACGGTAGCCCGTGGGCGCGATCCTCGATATCGCCGGCCTTCGGACTTTTTTCGACACCCCGAAAGGCGTCGTCAAGGCGGTTGACGGCGTGGATATCGCCCTCATGCAGGGCGACACGCTGGGCATTGTCGGGGAGTCGGGCTGCGGCAAAACGGTGCTGGCGCTGAGCGTGATGCGGCTCGTGCCCGATCCCCCCGGTAAGATCGTCTCCGGGCGAATCCTTTTCAGGGGCGTCGATCTCCTGCGGCTTGCGGAAGAGGACATGCGCCGGGTGCGCGGCAGGGACATCTCCATGATCTTTCAGGAGCCCATGACCAGCCTCAACCCGGTGTTTCGCATCGGGGAGCAGATCGCGGAGGTGATCCGGCTTCACCAGGGCCTGTCCGGCCGGGACGCGCTGGACCGGGCCGTGGAGATGCTGAAGCTCGTGGGCATCGCCGCGCCGGAACGCCGCGCCCGGGAATATCCGCACCAGATGAGCGGCGGGATGCGCCAGCGGGTGATGATCGCGATGGCGATAGCCTGCGAGCCGGGCCTGATGCTGGCGGACGAGCCGACGACCGCGCTCGACGTCACCATCCAGGCGCAGATCCTCGATCTGATCGGCCGGTTGAAGGAGGAGATCGGCACGTCCGTCGTTCTGATCACCCATGATCTGGGCATTGTCGCCGAAACGGCGCAGTCGGTGGCCGTCATGTACGCAGGACAGATCGTCGAATGCGGCCGGTCGGA
>CAYWTL010000053.1:4181-17553 GCA_964460245.1 uncultured Syntrophaceae bacterium
AAAGGGCCGCCGCGCTGATGCAGATGGTCGGGCTCAGCCGGGAGCAGATGGGCCGTTACCCGCACGAGTTCAGCGGTGGGCAGCGGCAGCGCATCGGCATCGCCAGGGCCATCGCCCTGAAGCCGAAGCTGATCATCGCCGACGAGCCTGTCTCGGCCCTGGACGTGTCCATCCAGGCGCAGATCCTGAACCTTCTGCGGGAGCTTCAGGAGGAGCTGGGGCTGACCTATCTTTTCATCAGCCATGACCTCAGTGTGGTCCGGCACATGAGCGACCGGGTGGCGGTCATGTACCTCGGCAAGATCGTCGAACAGGCCGGCGGTGACGACCTTTATGAAAACCCCCTCCACCCCTACACGCAGGCGCTGCTCTCGGCGATTCCCGTTCCGGACCCGGCCGAAAGAAAAGAGCGGATGATCCTGGGCGGCGACGTTCCGAGCCCCCTGGATCCCCCGTCCGGGTGCGCCTTCCATCCCCGCTGCCCCTTCCGCTTCGATCCCTGCGACCGGGTGGAGCCCCCGCTGGAGAGTCGCGGCCCCGGCCGTTTCGCGGCATGCCATTTGTTGGCCAGTCATTGACCGATGCGGCTTTTTCGTTCCCCACTGAGAAATACTCTTCGCATCCTGACCTAATCTTTCCCTGAAAATCTTATTTCCACGCATCGGTTCGGAATTCAAATCTATCCTTTATCCAGAGTCCGTCTTGAACATCAAGTCTTTCGAACTTTGCAAGATAGCAAGTAGGCTTCTTTGATTCCGGCATGCCGATGAGGCGGACGACAATCCACTCTGAAAAAAGTGGAAAAAGATGTATAATTAAGTTATACACTCATTGCGTTTTCATCCCATACTTCGGCAAACTTTCGGTTGACATGCTTGATTTAATCGGGAGGTGGCGTATGTCGATTCAAAACCAATCTTTCAGGACAATTCTCTACTGGCTCATGCTCGTGACAATTGTGCTTTTCGGGTTGGTGTTCAAATCCGCTGCAGATGCGGAAGTTGCTCTTCCAGGGCCGATTCTTCTCGGGGAGCAGCCGAGAGGCATTGCCATCAACGCCGGCACAAACCAGGCCGTGGTTACAAACGAGAAGTCCAACACCGTATCGATTGTGGATTTAGGCACGCAGACGGTTTTGTCCGTCATCCCGGTCGGCACTGCGCCGAAGGGTGTTGCCGTCGACAGGAATAAAAACCTCGCCCTGATCGGGAACAGCAAGGATGATACGGTTTCCATTATCGATCTCAATCAGTTCAATGTTGTTGCAACCGTGCCGGTGGGAAAGTCGCCCGAAGGCATGGCAATCAATTCCTCGACCCATCGGGCGGCTGTTGCAAACCGCCTGGATCACACGATATCGGTTCTCGATTTGAATGCGCGACAGGTGATTGCGACGGTGCCGGCGGGCATGGAACCGGTCGACGTGGCGATTCTGGAGGCGCCTGCTCATCCCGGCCTGGCGCTGGTCATAAACAGCGGGGACCGCAACATTGCGGTCATTGACTTCAGTACGTTTGAAGTAACCCGGACGATTGCCCTTGAAAAGAAGCCATCTTCCATAGATGTGAATCCGAATTCCGGGCTTGCCGTTGCAACCAACGTGCAGGAAAATTCCATAACGGTCCTGAATACGCAAACAGGGCAGGCGAGCATCATCCCGGTAGGGAAGCATCCCATCGATACAGCCATCGACACCCTGGGCAACCGGGCGCTTGTCATTTGCGATGAAGACAGGACCCTTGTTCTTGTGGATCTGAATGCGGAAGAAATCGTCGCAACCTTTGATTTGAACAAGCTTCCGAAAGGCGTTGCGGTAAACGATCTGACGGGTGTCGCCGCAGTCATTGACGACAAGACGGACAGTTTGACGCTGATTCAACTGCCCGTTGCCCCGGGTCTTCCAAAAGTGGCGATCGCATCGCCCGCCGACAACGCTGTTCTGAATGCGTCGCCGGTAACGGTTACGGGGACCGTGACCAACAGCACCGACGTGACGGTGAACGGGGTTGCGGCTTCGGTAAGCGGCAGTTCCTTTTCCGCATCTGTTCACCTCGTCGAGGGGCGGAATGCCATCACGGCCATAGCCGCCGATTCATCCGGCCGGACGGCGTCCTGCACGATCACGGTCACTCTGGCCACGAACGCGACGATCACGGGAAGGGTAACCAACGCTTTGACCGGGCTGCCCGTACCTGCTGCATCCGTGACCGTGACCGATGCCGCAAACGTTGCGCGAATCGCATTGACCGCAACGGACGGCGTCTATGGTATAAGCGGACTGGCGGGCGGCGCATTCAACGGGTGCGTTGAAAAAGAGGGGTATTCTCCACAGCGTTTTGCGGGGTCAGCGACGGTGGGGCAGACGACCGTAATGGACGCCGTTCTGAATCCGATCCCACCGGTGATCAGCGCAATCAGCGTTACCGAAGTGACCGTCGATTCCGCCAGGATCGTCTGGACGACGGACCGGCCGGCCGACAGCCGTGTGGAATATGGTGAAACCGCTGCCTACGGGAGTCAGGCGGCTGATGAGACTTTGTCGACAAGCCACAGTGTTCTCCTGGCCGGATTGACACGTTCGACAATATACCGCTTCCGGATCACATCAACGACCCCAAACGGCGCTTCAGCCGCGGCAGAGGACGGAACATTCAAGACGAAGGCACAGATCGGCATCACGATCACATCGCCGGTTGACGGCGCCTCCCTCACGGGTCAGAGCGCAATGGTGGCCGGAACCGTGACCAACACGTCGAACAACGAAACGGGGATCACGGTCAATGGGATCGTCGCCCCATCAGCGGCAGGCCGGTTCGCCGTCAGCCACATTCCGCTGACGGCGGGGGAGAACACGATCACTGTCCGTGCGGTCGATTCGGAAGGGACTTTGGCCACGCAGTCCATCACGGTCCATGCGATCGCAAGCGTCCATTACATTGGCATCAGGGCAAATCCGGAATCGGGCACGGCGCCCCTGGAGATCAAACTGCGGATCGGCGGCTCCTTCGGCATCACGAATCCTTCAATCGTACCGACAGGCCCCGGGCCTGTGGATCAATTGGCGAGCGCCGATCCTGATGAATACATTTACAGGATGACGACGGAAGGGATATACTTGTTTACCGTCGTGGCTGCCGGGCCCGACGGCATTCTCTATCAGGATACCGTGTCGGTCGCCGTTTTGTCCGCCACGCGGATTGACGCCCTGTTGCGGGCAAAGTGGGAAGGGATGAAGGAGGCGTTGAGCAATCAGGATATTGAAGCTGCAACATCGTATTTTGCCTCCCATGCCCGGGAAACTTACAAGCGTTTGCTTGAGGGTTTGAAGCCTTTGCTCCCCCAAATAGCCGAGGAATTGAACAGAACCGCTGTGGACCGGATATCCATCAAAAACAACGTGGCAATTTACGAGATCATTGTGTCCAGAAACGGCACTGCCTTTTCCTTCCAACTTCAATTTATAAGGGATGATGACGGTGTCTGGAAAATATTCAAATATTGAGGCAGGACAGTTCGGTGATGGATTTTATGACCATCGGTCCATGGTAAATCGAAAAAGCCCGTGCGGGCCGGGCAAATTTTAGATTCCGAGGAGTCGTGGAAATGAAAAAGTGTCTCATATCTTTTACAGTCGCGCTGGTCTTGTTCTTCACGGTTTCTGACGGTTGGGCCTGGCTCGTTTACCACAAGCCGGAGTTTCGCGGGCGGGTCATCGACGCGGAGACGAAGGAGCCCATCGAAGGGGCGGTGGTGGTCGTCGTCTATTACAAATGGCGGATCATTGGGCATTTGGGAGGCGGGCATTCCCAGCCATTGGATGCTAGGGAGAGCCTGACGAATAGCAAGGGAGAGTTTTTTTTCCCTTCTTACACAGCGGTTACACCATTTTCGAAAGAAGGCATTGTTCAATTCATTATTTTTAAGCCGGGCTACTTGAAAAGTCCCGGTCCAAGTTTATCGGGTTATCACATGATTGAGAAATTCTTCTCTAGCGATGTCACAGGGAAAGTTGGGGAAATACAAGATGGTCTGGATTCCTGGAAAGGCATTCTGGGGGTGGTGGAACTGAAGCGAGGAGAAGGACTGGCACCCAGTCCTGAGTTCCGTGACAAGCTACCTCTGTTGAATAAAGCCGTCCAGGAAGACCGTGTCCGGCGGGGATTGGAGGTGAGATGAAGTGTTTAAGAATACGAAAATAAGGTTTGTTGATGAGTTCATCATTCTTCTCCTGCAATTCGTATTGCTGTTTTTTGTGACCTCTGCAATGGCTCTAGAATCGCCCACCCATAAAGCAATAAACGAACATATTGCAAGCAAGCTTCTGACATTCAATGGTTTTTCTCTACATGACTATCTTCAGAAGCAATTGGGGATGCAAGGAGGTGTGGAAACATCCCTTGCAAAAGATAATGTTAATCAACAGATCTTTCAATGGCTGGCTGACGGCGGGGCGTCTGAAGACTCTTTTATCCGTTTCCTCAACCATTTTCACAACCCTCTAACGGATGAAGGCTTGTTTTGGGGTACAAGTGCAAAATCCGCCAGCGACTGGGCGATGATGCTTACGGGCACACAGGGCGTGTCCGGCAACTACTCATGGAATGATGCGCGGGTCTACTACTTCTGGGCTCTTGCCGCGGACAGCAGGAACATGCGGGAGTATTATTTTGCGGAGACTTTCAGGGGTTTGGGACAACTCCTGCATCTTGTGGAGGACATGTCGTCGCCCGCGCACACTCGCGACGACCAGCATCTTTTGACCGAGGGGTATGAGAGTTGGGCAGAGAAAAAAGTGACTCTTTCAGAAGATTCATCAAGGCTATTGATTTCTGGAGAATCATCGCTCCCTATCTTCTTCGAGCCAAACGATTCAAACCTTCTCAATATCCCGAACATCTTCGACACCAACCAGTACACGAAAGCCAATCCCAACCCGGTTGTTACCCTGAACAGCAATATCGGTCTTTCCGAATACACGAACGCGAATTTTTTCAGTGACGATACCATTGATGCCGCAACGTTCCCCTCGCCACGGATCGAAAGCACAAAAAAAGTGCAGATTGATTACACAAGACCATCCGGCACGTATGAAAGAGATTATTTCTATCGGGAATGCAGCGAGGAGAGTTGCACCAGGACAAAGGCATTCCAACAGCTAAACACCGGGTCCTGCCTGCTCTCCGCCGTCGACTACTTCGACTACTGGAGAGAAAGGGTTCTTAACCCCAGCGGCATGGACATGCCGGTCATTCCGGCTTTGGACGAAAACGTGTACAGCGATTATGCTCAGCTTCTCATGCCCCGTGCCATCGGCTATTCATCCCAGTTGCTGGGCTATTTTTTCCGGGGGCAGTTGGAGGTGGCGGAGGTGCCCGTCTTCGACGATGAGAGCCGGAAGTTGCGGACGCTGCACGTCAAGGTCAGAAATGTCACCCCCACACAGGAGACGATGAAAAGCGACAGTCAAAGCGGTTGTTTCATGCTCTCCTGGAATTATGCGCCTTCCGACGGCGCCGGTGAAATATGGGGACGTCATCCCTATTGCCTGTATCTGCCGAATGACCTGCCATACGGGAAAGATGCCGGCGGGAATGCGATTGAAGATGAAGCGCATGAAGCCCGTCTCGTCTTTGACAACCTCGATCAGATTCAGAATGCTCCCATCTGGAAGCGAGACTACCAGCGTGTGGCATTCACGCTTGCGTATGTCGGCACGCTCGGGAATGAAGCCATGATTCCTTCCGGCATTCCCGGCCAGGTCAACATCTCCGGCGCCGTCATCGGCAGGCAGTTTACCCCTTCTTTTTCGACCTTGTTTGAGGAAGTGTGGGTGACATCCCCCCGAGGCGACAATCTGGTCTGGTACATGAGCAGCGATGAATCGGGAAATCCGGCAGATCCGACGTTCTGCAACAATTTGTCCTGCCCGGACCCCGCATCCTGTCCCGATACCGCGGGAAAGGCAACGGATGCCGTTGACATTGCGAACGGGGGAAGCCTGATCATGACCAATGTGCGCTATGGCAAACCCGCCTGTGATCCCTCATCGGGGGGCACGAGCGATCCCCATTGCAACACGTCGCTGATCGGCTATCACCCTTTGTCCGGCGATGCCTACAACCCCTGGGACGGCGCCGCGGGCAAGCATGTTTTCCCCATCGACGTTACGAAAGACACGTTCATTCAAATCGCCGTGGACGAAATGTCCATCAGCCCGGCTCCGCCGGCGTCCGACTACGCGCTCGCCTACCAGGTTCTGGAGTTTTATTTCAGTCATGGATATGTGCTGCAGTTTTCCGTGGGGGATCAGTTCATCTACAACTCCAGTCCCTACGTCGGTTATTTTTACCTGGATCCCGGATCCATCAATGTCGACAACATCTACAGCCTGTTCGAGCAGTACGGTTACCCCGCGCCCCCGACGGACCTGAAGCTGAACCGTATCCATCTGGCCCAGCAGACATTTCCCAACCTGACCTGCAATGTCGAATATACGCAGAAGATGAAAGTCGATCTCATCCGTGTGGGCGAGACGAAACCGGGGAATTAGCGAACGGAGTCGTTTACGAGCGTCTGCTCGGACCTGAAGGCGCGATTGCATGCAAATGGGGAAAAGCGGATAAAAAGTTCCGCTTTCAATCGGATGACAAATGGAGGATCGATGATCGAGAAACCGGTGATTTTCAAATCGGGCAGCATTCTCATTGAAGGGCTTCAGACCGGCGCCGGGAGTGAAGCCGGCGTCGTGATCTCGCACCCCCATCCCCAGATGGGCGGCTCGATGCACAACAATGTCGTCGAGGTTCTTGTCGAGGCCTTCCACGCGGGGGGCTTTTCCACCCTGCGGTTCAATTTTCGCGGTGTCGGCCGGAGCGAGGGCATGTACGACGAAGGAAAGGGGGAGCAGGAGGATCTGATGGCGGCGGCGTCGTTCCTCGCGAACGAGGGGAAAAAGAAGATTGTCCTCGCAGGCTATTCGTTCGGCGCATGGATCACGACCCGGGCGCTGAAGTGCGGTCCGGACGTCTCCGATGTCGTCCTCGTGTCGCCGCCCATCGATTTTCTCGGCTTTGACTGGTCGGGGCTGGCCGGCCGGATCGGCCTGGTGGTCTGCGGGGACCGCGATCAGTTCTGTCCCGTAGAGTCCTTGAAGCGCCTGGTCGATCGCCTCGAATGCCGCCTCGAACTGGTGCACGGCGCCGATCATTTCTACTTCATGCAGGAACAAGCTCTGAAGGCGGCAATCGGCGC
Source organism: uncultured Syntrophaceae bacterium (assembly GCA_964460245.1). Lineage (GTDB taxonomy): Bacteria > Desulfobacterota > Syntrophia > Syntrophales > Fen-1087 > JAXDBM01. Next base: position 11,433 of record CAYWTL010000053.1, read on the forward strand.
CTATTTGAAATCCTGATTTCAGCCTGTGGAAAAGCCGGCTGCGCGGGCGCAAGTTGTTTCGGCGTCGCTTGGCAATTATTCCAGACCACTCAAAAAAAACTTGATTTTAGGGAAATTGAATGCTATGCGCAAAGCGAACTGCCGGATCAACGCACTTTAACCGCTTGTAAGTGTTGAGATTCACGATCCGCGGGGCAAAGGACAGTTGGGTGTCAGTGATTTGCAGTGTAAAAGAGTAGCCACGGACAGCTTGCCGGTGCGAGTTGCGCGTGGCTTTTTTTATTTCTGCCATGCTTGATGTCCAACGGTGAAAAAAATCGGAAAGGAGGGAAGAGCTTTGGCAGAGGGTAAGGTAAAATGGTTTAACGAGAAGAAGGGTTTTGGCTTTATCGAAAATGACGAGGGCGGGGACGTGTTCGTTCATTACAGCGCCATCCAGGGGGCGGGGTTCAAGACGCTTTACGAAGGTCAGCGAATCCGCTTCGATATCGAGCAGGGCAAGAAAGGCCCGGCCGCTGCAAACGTCCAGCCGCTATAATTCCGTTGGATCTCCTGCAACGCCCCGGCAGAGACGTTTGCCGGGGCGTTTTTTTATGTGATTTTTTTGAGGTGGCTTCGAATCTGCCTCAGCGAAACGGTCAGGATCATCACGAAGGCCAGGATCGTGGACAGCGGTTGGGCCATCCAGACGCCGGTCAGGCCGTAATAAAAGGGCAGGATGAACAGCATGGGGATCAGAAGGACGACGTCGCGCGCGAACATGAGAAGCATGGCCGTCGTGCCCTTGCCGAGGCCGATGAACATGTTGATCCAGATGATCGAGGGAGCGATCAGAACGAGCGCGGAAATGAAAAGCCGCAAGGCCGGCACGGCCATTTCCAGCAGTTCCAGGTCGCTTGAGAAGGCGGCCAGGATCGGACGGGCAAAAGCGATCAGCAGCAGGGAACTCAAGAGGGCAAAGAGAGCGGAGCAGCGCACCGCGACCCGGACCGTGTCGACCAGCCTTCGGTGGTGGCCCGCGCCCTCGCTGAAGGCAACCATCGGCATGACCCCGTGGCCGACGCCGAACAGGATCATCATGACCAGCCCGTTGATCCGGAAACAGAGTCCGAGCGTTGCCAGGGCCAACGGGCCGAAGCTTGCCAGGATGTGGTTGTAAATCACCATGACGACGCTGACGACGAGATTCATGCTCACGGAAGGCAGCCCGGTCTGGTAGATGGAGCGGCAGATGGACAGGCTGGGCGCAAGGAATCGCCAGGTGAGGCGATACCGGGAGGAGTCAAGCCTCAGGAAGTGAAAGGACAGGGCAGCCGATGCCGCTTGCGAGACGACCGCGGCCAGGGCCGCTCCGACAATGCCCAGCTTAGGGAAAAACCACCAGCCGAAGACCAGGAAGGGCTCCAGCACGATGAGGACGGCGGAAAACGTGAGGACGACGTACATGGACAAAAGCGGCTTCCCCTCGGCGCGGAGAAGATTGTTGGCCATCATCAGAAAATACAGGAAGGGCGAGCCGAAGACGATCAGAACCAGATATTTACGGGCCAGCGGCAGGATGTCCTCCGTCGCGCCGAATCCCCGCAGAATGGCGTCATGGAAGATCAGGACGGAAAGGATGGTCAGTGCGCCCAGCGCGATCGACAGCAGCATGACCTGACCGGCTGTCCGCCGGGCCTTTTCGATCTGTTTCGCTCCGAACATCCTGGCCGCGAAAGACCCGGCCCCGACCCCGGTGCCGACCCCGATCGCCCCGAAAAGCATCTGGATGGGAAAACAGAGCGTCAAGGCGGCCAGCGCCCGGGTGCTGAGCCTGGCAAGCCAGAAGCTGTCGATCAGGTTGGCTACGGCCATCGCGAGCATGGCCGTGATGGAAGGCCAGCTCATTTTCAGCAGCAGGGCGAGAATCGGCTCCCTGCCCAGATCGAGGCCTTTGCTTGTGCTCATGCGACATTCCTATATGGATTGAAAATCAATTACAAGACAATTTGCAGAACATGAAAGTCAATCTGATTGTGATTCTGGGACCGACGGCATCGGGCAAAACGGCGCTGGCGGCGAGGCTGGCGCGGGATATCGGTTCGGAGATCATTTCCGCGGATTCCCGCCAGGTTTACAGGGGAATGAATCTCGGGACGGGCAAAGACACGGACGAATATTGCGTGGACGGGCTTTCCGTTCCCTATCATCTGATCGATATCGTAAATCCCGACGAGGATTTCAGCGTTTTCGAGTATCAAAAACGATTCTTCCGTTGCTTCGCCGCGTTGTCCGAAAGAGGCATCATGCCGGTGATGGCGGGCGGAACGGGCCTGTACATCGAGGCGGTTATTCAAGGTTACGGGATGCGCGAAGTCCCGGAAAACGCCGAACTCCGCCGGGAGCTGGCCGGGCAGGGCATGGAAGAACTGAGGAATCGCCTGTTGAGCAGACTTCCCGCGGCGCACAACACCACCGATCTGACGGATCGCGCCCGGCTGATCCGGGCAATCGAGATCGCCGAGCATACGGCCGGCCACTCACCCCCGGAATCCCGCCCCCCGATCGTGCCGCTGGTCATCGGGATTCACTGGGACCGGGCGGTTCTCCGGCAACGGATCACGGACCGGCTGCGCAGCCGGTTGTCCGCGGGCATGATCGACGAAGTCAAAAAGCTGCACGATGCGGGCATCGGCTGGGAGAGGCTTTTCTATTTCGGGCTGGAATACCGGTACATCGGACTCTACCTGCAGGGCATGATGTCTTATGGCGAAATGTGCCGGATGCTCGAGACGAGAATCCACCAGTTCGCCAAACGGCAGGAAACCTGGTTCCGGCGCATGGAGCGGCGGGGAACCCGGATCCACTGGGTTGAAGGCGGCGATCCGGACGCAATCGCGCGCATCGTGCGGTCGTCCGCGCAATAAAGGCATGCGGATATGACGATACCCGAAAACATTGTCCGTTACCTGAACCGCTGCGGCGGGACCGGCAAACGGCTTGTCGCGGACGCGGTGCGGCCCGGAATCGATCAGGCGGTGGTCATACCGGCGCTGGCGGAAGAGCGGTCGCTCTTCGACACGCTGGCTTCCCTCTGCGCCAATTCGCCGGAAGACCTGGAGCGGACGCTCGTCCTCTGTGTGGTCAACAACCGGGAACCGGGCATCGCCCGGCCGGAGGACATCGGTCAGAATCGGCGGACCCTGGAACGTCTGGAAAGGCTGATCCGCGGGCGTCGGGCGGAGATGGACCCTGCGGACAGAACCTTGACTGCTCAGGATCGAGCGATCCGCGGGGCCTGTCCGAATCTGGCCTGCCTGGACGCCTCCTCGCCCGGGATGGAGATGCCGGCCCGGGGCGGCGTCGGCCTAGCCAGGAAACTCGGCATGGATGCGGCCCTCGGGATGCTGGATTACGGCAGACCGGGCGTGAAACTGCTCTTCTGCCTCGATGCGGACACGCGGGTCGAACCGAATTATCTGCCTGCGGTGCGCCGTTTTTTCGAGACGAAACGAAACAGCGCGGCCGTTGTCGAGTATGCCCACCCCGTGGAGGGCGAACCTGCGCTTCGCGCCGCCATCTGCTGCTATGAAATATTCCTGCGCTACTACGCCCTGGGGCTGCGATACGCCCGGTCTCCCTATGCCTTTCACGCCATCGGTTCGACGATGATCTGCACGGCGGAAGGATACGCCGCGGTCCGGGGGATGAACCGGCGGGAGGCGGGAGAGGATTTCTATTTCCTGAACAAGCTCGCAAAGCTGAACGGGATCGGCCGGATTGCCGATACGACGGTATACCCCGCCGCCCGGACATCGCACCGCGTCCCCTTCGGCACGGGGCAGCGGGTCGTCCGGTTTCTGGAATACCGGCGGAACGAGTATATGCTTTATCATCCCGCCGTCTTCGAAATCCTGAGGCAATGGCTGGCGTTGATGACCGGCGGCGTGGACGGGGATCCGGAGCGCATCCTCGACAGGGCGGCGCTCATCCATCCCCGGCTGGGGTCTTTTTTGGAGCGAAACCGCTTTCGGGAGGCCTGGCCGCGCATCCGCTGGAACTATCGCCATGCCGGTGACCTGGCCGGGCATTTTCATGTCTGGTTCGACGGTTTCCGGACGCTGAAGCTCGTTCATGATCTGACCGAAAACGCATTTCCGCCCATGGACATGTTCGGCGCGCTGAAAGATCTCCTTCGGCTCATGAACGAACCCGGCCACCGGGAAATCGAAAACCGGGACACGCCGCCGCTGGAAGAACAGTTAAAAATCCTTCAGAACCTGAGGCGTCTGTCCCGCTTGCCGGTTTTACCTTGACCTGAGCCGCGCTTTCAGATAACCCATGGCGCCGGGGGGCTTTTCCCCCGATCGATGATGCCTCTGGAGGATGGTCCATGACTACCAAGAAAACGGCATGCTTCATTTTGCTGGCAGCCGGCCTGATTTTCGGCCTGTTTTCGGGATGCGCCCAGAAGGATGAGAAGGCGCCGTCGCCGGCCCCTCAGTCGGATTCGACCCCGGCCGCTCCGTCGGCTCAACCTGCTACACCCCCGGATCCGGCGGTTGCTTTGCCGGCCGTGCCGACCAATCTCATTGCGGAAGTGGATGGAAAGAAACTGACGCAGGGACAATTGGATGCGGAGGTGCAGAAGCGCCTTACCCAGTTGAAGGATCAGATTCCCGCCGACCGGCTTCAGCAGGTAAAGGCAAGGGTCAGAAAACAGATGATCGACGATTTTGTGATCCGAACGCTGCTGACCGACGAATTGAACCGGCGCAAGATCACCGTCACGGACCAGGAGGTCGGCGAGGCGGTCGATCGTCTGAAAAGCAGCCTGCCCCAGAACATGACCCTTGAAGAGCTCATGAAAAAGAATCAGGTCAACCGGGAGCAGATGAACGAGGAGATCCGCTTCGGTCTCCAGATCAACAAGCTGGTTCTGTCCACCGCGGAAGGGAAAGCCAAACCCACCGACCGGGAAATTTCTTCCTTCTACCAGAAAAACAAGGCCAAGTTCAAAGTCCCGGAGTCGGTCCATGTCCGGCACATCCTCGTGGGAAAGAAATCCGGGGATGACGACAAGGCCAGGGCGGAAAAGAGGGACAAGGCGGAGAATCTCCGGAAACAGATCCTGGGCGGGGCGGACTTTGCGGAAGTCGCGAGAAACCATTCCGATTGCCCCAGCAAACAGGCTGGCGGCGATCTGGGCACGTTTGTCCGGGGACAGATGGTAAAGCCTTTTGAGGATGCCGCGTTCTCCCAGAAAAAGGGCGAGATCGGGCCGGTCGTGGAAACGGATTTCGGCTACCACGTCATCCAGGTTCTCGAGAAGAACAGCTCAAGAACCCTGAAGCTCGATGACGAAACGAAGGGAAGAATTACCGCTGTTCTGACGCAGCAGAAGCAGCAGAAAGCCTTTGACACGCTGCTGCAAAACCTGCGAGCGAAGGCGCGCGTCGTCTACTACGAGAAGTGACGCGAGCCCGCCGACCCGTTCGCGGACACGGTGCGTGATCCCTGGATTCGAGCCCTTCCCAGCCTGCGGGCGCGCGGGCATGCCCCGACGGGGCCCATCCGGCCGCCCTTGCCGCGGACGGACGGACGGGCTGATTCGGGGACGGCGCCGGCCGATCCGCTTACAGGAAGGAATGGGCATCGTCCGGGAACGCGCCCGCCCGGACCTCGTCGATGTACTGTCTGACCGCCTCTTTCATCTGTGTGTTCATATTTGCGTACTTCTTGACGAATTTCGGCGTGAAGCGGTCGAAGATCCCCAGCATGTCGTTGATGACCAGCACCTGTCCGTCGCAGTGAACCCCGCCCCCGATGCCGATGGTGGAGATGGTCAGGGAGTCGGTGATCTCCCGGGCCAGAAGAGAGGGCACGCATTCCAGCACGACGGCAAAGGCCCCGGCCTCTTCGAGGATCCGGGCGTCCTCCATGATCCGCTTCGCCGCCGCATCACCCTTGCCCTGCACCTTGTAGCCGCCCAACTGGTGGACGGACTGGGGCGTCAGCCCGAGGTGGGCCATGACGGGAATTCCGGCCGACGCGATCCGTCTCGTGATCTCCGCGACTTCCCGGCCGCCTTCCAGTTTTACCCCATGAGCGCCCGCCTCCTGCAGAAAGCGTCCGGCATTCC
>CAYWTL010000053.1:17605-17972 GCA_964460245.1 uncultured Syntrophaceae bacterium
ACGGCCTCCTCCACCGAGACCTGGTAGGACATGAACGGCATATCGCCCAGAACCATGGCCCGTTTCGCACCCCGGCAGACGGCCTTGGTGTGGTGAATCATGTCTTCCATGGTGACCGGCAGGGTGCTCTCGTAACCCAGGACGACCATTCCCAGCGAGTCGCCCACCAGGATGATGTCGATGCCCGCCTCATCCACGATGGCCGCGGTTCCGTAATCGTAGGCGGTCAACATGGCGACTTTTTCCTTTCTTTTCTTCATCTCCCGGATGACGGTGGTCGTAATTTTATTCAACTTTCCCTGCGTGCTCATCCCGTGAACCTCCTTTGAGAAGTTTTTTGATCGTTTGGGCCCTGTCCGCGGACAGG
>CAYWTL010000054.1:0-17305 GCA_964460245.1 uncultured Syntrophaceae bacterium
GAGGTTTTCCCTTGCAGACAGCATGGTGATCAGATCGGATTTGTTCATGGAACCTACTTGATCTTGAAAGGTCATGATGAAATAATGTTTTTCTGATGTATCACGGATCGGTTTTCTCCCGTTCAGACCGCTGCAACTCCATTGTTACAAGGTTAGAACTGTCGGGACATTGCAATTGTATCGTGTCACCTTCCCACCATGGCAGATTGCCTCCAAATTGGAATGTGGAAAGACTGGGGAAAACATCATGATAAAAGAACCCGCATAACCCACCCGGATTATGACAACTGATCTCAAAGGTATCGCCTATGCGATGACCTGCACTGCATTCCCCTTTGATACTGGTGATTTTTGCAACAACCTTCTTGCCTATTCCGGGATCTATTGCCATTTCTTCATCCCTCTCCTTGATTTCGATCGGCCGGCTGCCACCGGCGATCGCATTTTGCCTACGGGGAAGGCATGGTTGGATGTGCAGGATTCGGCCTGCTTTTTTAAGCAGGCGAAACCAAATCAAGTTTGAAGTGCGTCCGGTGAATCCAGTGCGACTCCACCTTGGTTCCGCTTGCCGAAACGGCGTTCCGTCATCACCCCGGAAATTTCGCTTCCGCCAGACTCGTCCCGAGCAAGCCGAGAAACATACTGCAGAGCAGGCAGCCGGCGTTCAGGAGAATGATCAGAAGGTCCATGCCGACGCTTGGTGGCGGTTCGATCTGAGTGACGACCAGCAGCGCGAGAGACAGGACAAAAAACAGGCTGCCGATGACGATCTTCCGTTTCAGGATCGGTGTCGCATATCGGCGAAATCGCGTCTTTCCGTCCAGCATGCCGGACAGAAAAGCGCCGATCAGCGTAAAAGGCAGACAGAAGGCCAGAATCTTGATCGTGATCACCAATTCGTTCCGAAGCGGCCCGTTCACGAACAGGACAGTCACCGCAAACAACAGCAGGAAGAAGGCAAAGGCCTGGGGCGCGTGGACAATCACGGGATGAATGTGGCGATCCAGAATCCTCCTTCGCTGCTCGGAAATCCTGTCGACATAAGGCTCAAACATCTTGCTCGGGACGCCGCAGGCCGGACAGACTTCGCCTACCTTTCTCGCCTCCATGACAAATCCGCAGGCTTTGCATTTCACCCATGTCTTCATGTCCGTCTCCCCTTCCGATGCGCGACCGAATTTGCGCAGGATCCGCCCCGGTTGACGGAGCCGATCCGGGTTGAGATTTCTCAGAATCCCATCCAGCGCGTATTACGGTCCAGCGATTCCCGCCTGCTCGCCAGAGCGTTTGCCGGAAAGTCCCAATCCGGGTATCCGACGGCAATGGCGATGACGATCTTCTTGTTTTCCGGTATCTTCAACCTCTCTCTCAGGACTTCCGGGTACAGCACTCCCTGATCCTCGATGCAGGTACCGAGCCCGAAGTGCAGCGCGGCCAGGCAAATCGTCTGCATCACGGCCCCGAGATCCAGCAGCGGCCCCACATCGCTCAGCGACCGGTCCGTCAGGAGAAGAATGGCCGCCGGTGCGTCGAAGAAACGGAACCCTCTCTCCAGCCACGCCGCCCTTTTCGCCTTGTCTTCTCTTCGAATGTCCATCAGCTCGAAAATTTTTTTGGCCAGTTCCACCTGACGGCCCCGGTATAGACTGTCGTTCGACCAACTGACCACTTCGTGATCCGGGTGCATCGGCTCTTTCCGGTTCAACTTTCCGACGATCGCCGCCCGAACCCCGTTCAGGACATCTCCCGTCACCACGACGAATTCCCAGGGCTGGGTGTTCATCGCCGAGGGCGCCCGGCACGCCGCTTCGAGGACCCGGGTCAAAACATCCTTTGACACCGGATCGGGTTTATACCCCCTGATGCTCTTTCGCTGATTAATCGCCTCAATGACATTCATGTTGCCCCTCCTGGATGCAATCGATTTCATTACGGATGGGCGCCGTGCCGCCGGGAGAACCATTCCCCGCGTTCAGGGCAAACCCGCCGGTGTTTCATTTCAGGATCTTGATGAAGCTCGCATGAGAAACCCACTTCCAGCCGTCATCCGTCTTGTGGAAAACGGTGAGCCTGCACGTCGGTTCGGATAGGGTGGGCTTTCCCCCGATCATCTCTTCCGCGGATACGATATAGGATACGACCAATAGGGTATCGCTCATGGTGATCTTGAAGTTGCCGAGTTGGTAGTTGCCGAGATTGATCTGCTTCAGGAGTTCCATCTCCTGGCTCTTGTTTCTCGCTCCGTCGTAATGAACGGACTGAAAGGCGGGATGAATCATGTTTTCGAGTTTGTCCCAGTTTTTTTCCTTCATCGACTCAAACAATTCCGTAACCAGTTTTTCACCGATGCTCGCCATGACAATCTCCTTTCAAAAAATTCAGTCGCGGGGGATCTCCTTCATCGTTCGAAGATACAGCCGCGTCAGCTCCTTGTACTGCTCGACTCCCAGGGTCACATAGGATTCCAGTTCCGGGGACACGTCCCGGACGACTTTCGCGGGGTTTCCCATCGCGAGTTTCCCCAAGGGGATGTGCATGCCCTGAGGTACAAGCGATCCCGCGGCGATGACCACGCCCCGCTCGCAAACCACCTTCTGCAGGAGCACCGCCCCCATCCCGACCACGCACCGGTCATGGAGCGTTACGTCGTGGAGGACCACGTTGTGGCCGACGATCACGTCCCTGCCGATGATCACCCGGTTTCCCGGCGTCACATGGATCGTTGCATTGTCCTGAATGCTGGAGCCCTCGCCGACGGCGATCGGGCCGAAATCGGCGCGAATGACGGCGCCGGGCGCAATATGGCACCGACTGCCGATCGCGGCATCGCCGATGACGACGGCATCGGGATGGATGAAGGCATCTGCGGCAATGACCGGCTTCTTTCCCGCAAATTCATAGATGGGCATGTCGGACCCCCCTTTTCCGGCGATTTCATCACGGCGACGGTTCCCCGCCCCTGCCCGAATCAACGAGGCGGCGCTGATTTCTGGATATCGTGAATCCTTTTCTTCAAAATGTCCGGGACGGCCACCTTTTTGCCTTCGTGATAATTGAAGGTGACGATCACGCCGTCCCCCTCGGCGGCCACGCTCCGGTGCTTCGAACTGACGACCCGGTAATTCATGACGAACCGGTCGTCTTCCACGGTCGCCACCTTCGCCCCGACGAGGACCCGGTCCGGATAGGACAGGGGGATCCTGAATCTGCAGGATGTCGCGGCGAGAATGGGGCCCACGCCGGTTTCACCCATGCGGCCGATCAGATCCAGCCTTTCAAAATAGGCAATCCGCGCGCTTTCGAAATACCTGAAGTAGACGATGTTGTTGACGTGATTCATGGCGTCCATTTCGCCCCAGGCGACGGGGAATTCGACAACGACCGGATAATCTCTGAGAAGGTTTTCCATGATCGCCCCCCCTGAACCTTCGTGAATGCGGCTGAAACCCTTTCTCGCAATTTTACCGGTTCAGGATAGAGAATCGGGCAAAGGAAGTCAACGCAATAAGCACTCAACATTTGATCTTCCCATGTCTTTTTGCTAAGGGGTGGCCTCAAGGAACGCGAGTTCCTACGGACCACGCGGGATTTGGATCAAGAGGTATGGATATGGAAGCAATGGAACAATTCAAACTCACGGGACGGGTTGCCGTCGTGACCGGCGGGAGCATGGGGCTGGGCCGGGCCATGGCGTTCGGACTGGCGGAAGCCGGCGCCCGGGTTGCCGTCGTGAGCAGAACGAAAAGGCTGATCGCGGAAACCGCGGCGGAGATCGTCCGGAAAAGCGGCGACGCGATCGCCGTTGCGGCCGACGTGACCCGGGAAGAGGACATCGAGGGCATGGTGGCGGAGGTCTGCGGGAAATACGGAACCATTGACATCCTCGTCAACAATGCCGGGATCGGCGGCTCAAGAAAGTCGGTGGCCCTGAGCGCCGAGGACTGGGACCGCATGATGAACACCAACGCGAGGTCCGTTTTCCTGGCATCCAGAGCCGCCGGCAAGATCATGATCCGGCAAAAGCGCGGAAAGATCATCAACGTCAGCTCCGTCCTCGGCAAGGGGGCGCTGCCCTACAGCCTGCACTACGGCGCCTCGAAGGCTGCGGTCATTCACATGACGAAAACCCTTGCCCTCGAGTGGGCGCCTTTTCACATCCACGTGAACGGGATCGCGCCGGGGTGGTTCCTGACCGACATGACCAAGGACCAGCAGCAGGGTGAAAGCGAGAAATTCCTGCTCCGCAAAATCCCCTTCGGCCGTTTCGGGAGGCCGGACGAAATTGTCGGCCTGGCCATCTTTCTCTCGTCGCCGGCATCGGATTACATCACCGGGGAAACCGTGTTCATCGACGGCGGATATTCGATCTGAGGAAGATTCGGGGGGGACAGGGCAAACAGAACGGGATATCGAAAGAGGGGGAACGGCACATGAACACGGAGGATTTCCAGGATATTCGATACGACAGGGAAGACAACGGCATCGTGACGGTGACCTTGAACGTCCCGAAGCGGAAAAACGCGCTGAGCGCCTACACCTGCCTGGAACTCTGGTGGGCCGTGGACGCCATGGAAAAGGACGACCGCGCGAAGGTGATGATCCTCACGGGCGCCCGCGACCCGGACTTCGATGATGCCGCCAAGGAGGCCTTCTGCAGTGGAGGCTACTTCAACCCGGCTGCGATCGAGGCCCTCAGCGCGGAGGCGAAGACCGAGATCGATTTCACGGACGTTGCCCAGAAGAAGCTCACCCTGAAGATGTGGCAGTTCGACAAACCCGTCATCGCCGCCGTGAATGGGCTCGCCGTCGGGGGCGGCTTTACCCTCTGCCTGGCCGGCGCCGACCTGATCTACATGTCCGAGCACGCCTGGGTCTCGCTGCCCTTCGTCGGCCTCGGCCTCGTCCCCGAACTGGCTTCCAGCTATCTGCTGCCCCGGCTCCTCGGCATGCAGCGGGCAAAGGAAATCTGCTATTTTTCGGAGCGGATTTCGGCCCGGGAGCTTTTCGAAATGGGGCTCGTCAACCGGGTGCTGCCCCACGACCGGCTGATGCCCTTTTGCCGGGAAAGGGCGCTGAGGCTGATCGCGCCGCAGGGAGCGGAACTGGCCGTGCGTGCCACCAAGAGGATCCTCCACAAACCCTGCATCGATGCCGTCACCGCGGCCCTCGACCGGGAAAACGAGGCGCTGAACCGGGGCGTTGCGACGGCCGACTTCCGGGAGGCCTTTACGGCCAGGATGGAGAAACGGCCCCCGGTGTTCCGGGGCCGCTGAAAACCGGCGGCACATTCATTTTGGCTTGACAAACGGGCAAGGCGCTCCGCATATTCTCCCCGGTGAATAATTTTTCCGTGAAGGAGGCGGTTATGGTACGTACCGGCTTGACAGTCCTCTGCCTCGCGATGATGTACGTCCTGTTTTCGCACATCCCCGCGCATGCGCAGGAAACGCTGAGCGTTCAGGTCAGGAAGGGAGAGCTGCGCACCACGCCTTCCTTTCTGGGCAAGATCGTCGCGCGGGTGGCCTACGGCGACCGCGTCGACGTGGCGGAAAAGCGCGGCGCCTGGCGAAAGGTGTCGCCCCACGGCGGAAAACTTCAGGGATGGATTCACGCCTCGGCTCTGACATCCAAGCGGGTCGCGTTGCGGGCCGGTCAGTCCAGTGTCCGGACCGGCGCCACCCGGGACGAACTGGCCCTGGCGGGCAAAGGGTTCAGCGAGGAGGTGGAGGCGTCGTACCGGAAGGAAAACCGGAAGCTCGACTACACCTGGATCAATCGCATGGAAACCTTCGAGGTCACTCCGGACCAGATGCGGAATTTCCTGGTTCAGGGGAACATCAGCCTCCCCCGGGAAGGAGGCAGGCCATGATCACGAACGGATGGAGGATGGGACTGATTCTGGCGGTGACCCTGGCGCTTCCGTCCTGCGCGGCCGTTGAGACGGCGACCACCGTGGCCACCACGGTCAGCGAGCAGGCGGGCGTCATCACCCCTGCGCAGGGAAAGGCGATCCGCACCGGCACGGCGGCCGTGTCCCGAAGCCTGGAGGACTTCACGCCGGAACAGGAATACTACATCGGCCGTGCAGTCGCCGCCGCAGTCCTGTCGAAATACCCGGCCTACGCGAACACGCCGGTCAACCAGTACGTCAACACGCTCGGTCAGACGCTGGCTGCGGCTTCGGACAGGCCCGAGATCTTCGCCGGTTACCATTTTCTGGTCCTCGACTCCGAAGACATCAACGCTTTCGCCACCCCGGGCGGCCACATTTTTGTCACCCGGGGCCTGATCCGCTGCTGCAAGACGGAAGATGCCCTGGCGGCCGTCCTGGCCCACGAAATCAGCCATGTCCAACTGCAGCACGGCATGCAGTCCATCGAGAAGGCGCGGATCACCGAAGCGTTGACGGTCCTGGCACGGGAAGGCGCAACAACCCTCGGCTCCCGGGAAGTCGCCCAGTTGATGCAGACCTTTTCCGGAGTGATTTCCGACATCGTTCACACCTTGATCGAAAGGGGCTATTCCCGATCCTTCGAATATCATGCCGATGAGGCCGCCGTTGTCCTGGTCCGGCAAGTCGGCTACAACCCGGGCGGGCTGATCGACATGCTGTCCGTCATGGACGGGAAACTCAGGCCCGGGGGGCTGGACTTCGCAAAAACGCATCCCGCGCCCCAGGCCCGGATGGGCGAAGTCCGAAGCCGCAGCGGGTCCTTCCCGCAAATGACCGAGCCGAAGGAGCGGCAGGAGCGATTCCTGAGGGCTGTCGGGCGCATCTGAAAGGTTCAGGCTGAACCGCCGGCAGGAACAGGATCATGGTGAACATTCCCTCCGGTTCGAGAAAAAAACTGGTGATGGGCCTGACCGCCGGTATGGTCGGCGCGGCCGTAGCGCTTTTCTTTTACCTGCCGGGCTGGCTGGATGCCTGGGAGGCAAAGACCTGGGACTGGCGGGTGGGCGCGATGGCAAGGCCCGCAAAAACCACCGACAAGATCCGCATCATCCTCCTCGACCAGAACAGCCTGGACTGGGCCAGAGAGGAAAATGGCCTGGCTTGGCCCTGGCCCCGGGAAGTCTACGGCTCGATTATCCGCTACTGCCAACTCAGCGGCGCGAGAACCCTGGCCTTCGACGTCCTCTTCACGGAGCCCTCCCGGTACGGCGTGGACGACGACCGGGCCTTCGCCGCCGCGATCCGCGATTTCCGGCGCTTCGTCGCTGCCGCCGCCCTGAGCCGGTCCGAGGTCGGCGAACGGCAATGGCCGGCCTTCGCCCCGGAGCCGTCGATCCGGGTCCTCGGCCTCGATCAGTGGCTGTCGGCCAGCGGCGGAGAGGGCGTCGTCTTCCCCCGGGCCTCCTTCCCCGTGCCGGAGGTGGCCGCCGCCACCGGAATCCTGGGCGACGTGCACTTGAACCCCGACCGCGACAACGTCTACCGGCGCGCCGCGCTGTTTCACGTCTTTGACGGCAGGGTCCTGCCCTCGCTCGCCCTGGGAAGCTACCTGACCGCCCATCCGGAAACCGCCCTGAAAATCAACGGGAAGATTCTGACTGTCGGTGACCGGGAGGTCCCCATCGACCGGCATGGGCAGACGATCCTCAATTTTCGGGGCCCCGCAGGGACGCACAAAACGTACAGCGCCGCGGCCGTCATTCAGAGCGAGCTCCGCATGGCGCAGGGAGAAAAACCGGTCATCGAGGACCCGGAGGCCTTCCGGGACGCCCACGTGCTGTTCGGCTTCTCGGCCCCAGGCCTGTTCGACCTGCGCCCCACCCCCGTTTCCGGCGTCTATCCGGGCGTGGAGATCAACGCTACACTCCTGGACAACCTGTTTGCCGGCGATTTCATTCGGCCCGTCCCACCCGCGGCCGTCATCGGCATTACCCTGCTGATGGCGCTTCTGGCGGGGCTCGCAACCTCCGCCGTGTCCGGCATTCCCAAAAGCGCCGCGGTGTACGCCGTCTTCATCGCCCTCCCGGTTCTCCTTTGCCTGGCGGCCTACCGCGAAGGGCTCTGGCTGCCGCTGGCCGTCCAGGAAACGGGCGTGGTCTTCACCCTGTTCAGTGCCGGCCTCATCTATTACACCACGGAGGGCCGCCAGAAGATTTTCATCAAGAACGCCTTCCGGCAGTACCTGAGTCCGGCCGTCATTGAAGAGTTGATCCGGCATCCCGAACATCTGAAACTGGGCGGGGAACGCCGCATGCTTTCCATTTTCTTCTCCGATCTGGAAGGGTTCACCGGCATTTCCGAGGGGCTGGAACCTGAAGCCCTCACCGCCCTTCTCAACGAGTATCTGTCCGCGATGACCGACATCATCCACGAGGAAGGCGGAACGATCGACAAGTACGAGGGGGACGCCATCATCGCATTCTGGAACGCCCCGCTCGATCAGCCGAACCACGCCCGCCGGTGCGTCGGCGCCGCGCTGCGGTGCCAGGCCCGTCTGGCGGAGATGCGCCCCGGGCTTCGGGAGCGACTCGGCCGGGATCTGAAAATGCGCATCGGCGTCAACAGCGGTCCGGCCATTGTCGGGAACATGGGCTCCCGGACCCGTTTCGACTATACGATGATCGGCGACGCCGTAAACCTGGCGGCGCGTCTGGAGGGCATCAACAAGCAGTTCGGGACCTACTGCATCGTCTCCGCGGCAACGGTGGAGGGGATGGAGGGGGCCTTCCCCATGCGCGAGATGGCAAGGGTCGCCGTCGTCGGACGCAGGGAGCCGGTCACCGTCTACGAGCCGTTCCTGCCGGATGACTTCGAACCGAGGAAAGGTCCCCTGGCCCGGTTCGCAGATGGGCTGGCGCTCTTTTACCGAGGGGATTTTCAGGGCGCTGTGGCGATCTTTTCAGGGCTCGCTGCCGAGGACGCGGCCGCCCGCGCCTATCTGGCCAAATGTCAGGAACTGATCGACCAGCCGCCGGAAGAATGGCGGGGCGTCTGGGTGATCACGACCAAGTGACGGATGCTGTCCTGGCACCCGGATTTCACAGCGGTTCCCGGCGTCCCTTCAGCGTGATCACGACCAGGGAAATCATCGCCAGCAGGGCGAGGCAGAGCTTCCAGGCGAAATCGTAGGAGCCCGTCCGGTCGTAGATGAACCCGCCGAGGAGCGGTCCGAGGCTGCCGGCGGCCACCACGAAAAACGTCAACATGCCGTAGGCCGTTCCGAGCACCCGGGCGCCGAACCGGTCCGCGAGCAGATAGGGCATCAGGGTGGCAATGGAACCGTAGCCGAAGCCGAAGCAGAGGGCATAGCCGTAAAGGCCGTAAAGGGTCCGGAACTGCATCAGGACAACGATCCCCAGGGCCATCGCGGCAAAACCGCCGCAGGCGGAATACTTGGCGTCCCGGATCCGGTCGCTGATCCACCCGAAGAAGTAGCGGCCGGCGATGCTTCCCAGCCCGATGAGACTCAGTGAAGCGTCGGCGCGCAGGCGTTCGATGCCCTGGTCGGTCGCATAGGCCACCTGATGGACGAAGGCCAGCATCTCCGCCATCACGGCAATGCTGAAGCAGAACGCAAGGGTCCAGAACCGGGAGTCCCGGAGGAAACGGGAGTAGGAAACGGCAGGAGCCGAAACCGGGCGCGATCCCCCGCCCTCGACCCCGGCGGAAACCGCCGTTGGGGCCTCCCCGTCGGGCGCCAGCCCGTAATCCTCCGGCCTTGTCCTGCCCATGAAGAGCTGCGCCAAGGGGATGGCGACGAGCAGGACCAGGACACCCAGGACGGCGAAGCCGGCCCTCCAGCCGTACTCCTTTACGGCGAAGCCGGCGATAAAGGGCAGGACCATGGTCGCCGCGCCGATGCCGATGGATGCGATGCCGATGGCGACGCCCCGCTTCCGCACGAACCATTTTCCGACGTAGGAGTTGCAGACGACCACGCCGAAGAAGGACGCGCCGGCGCCGCAGAGGATGCCGTAGACGAGGTTGAACTGCAGCGGTGTCCGGACGACGGACATGAGGAGGAATCCCGCGCCCAGGGCGCATGCGCCCAGCGTGATCAGCCACCGCGGGGCCATGCGGTCGAGCAGACGGCCGGAAACGATCCCCCCGGTCGCGTAGGACAGGATCATCAGCGATGCGCCGACGGAGATCACCGAGCGGGACCACTCCAGATCCAGGGCGATGGGCCGGACGAAAATGCCGAAGCAGTAACGCGAGCCGTAGTTGATCCCCATGGTCAGAAACGCCGCGCCGACGATACACCAGCCCCAGTAGATCGTTCGGCTGCCTGCCGGTCTTCCCGCCGTCGCTTCCTCGCGCCTCGGACCCATTGAATGGAGGGCCGGCATCATCCGCCGATCTTACCTTCCGACCACAGGGCGGATTTCAGTTCCTTCTTGAGGACCTTGCCCAGGATGTTCTTGGGCAGCGCCGCGCGGAAATCGACGTACTTCGGGACCTTGTAGGAGGCCATGTTGACCCGGCACCACTCCCGGAAGGCCTCGTCCGTAAGCGTTTGTCCCGGTTGAAGAACCAGGCAGGCCATGACCTCCTCTCCGTAGATCGCGTCGGGCACGCCGACCACGGCCGCCTCCATCACCTGGGGATGGCGGTGGATGACGCCCTCCAGTTCTCTGGGATAGATGTTCTCCCCGCCCCGAATGATCATTTCCTTCTTCCGGTCCACGATGAAGAGATAGCCATCCTCGTCCCGGAAGGCCATGTCCCCGGTGTGAAGCCACCCGCCGCGCAGGGTCTCCGCCGTTTCTTCCGGGCGCTTCCAGTATCCCTTCATCACGTGGCCGCCGCGGATGCAGATTTCCCCCACCTCGCCCGGGGGTACCTCCTCGTCCCGCTCATCCAGGAGCCGGATCTCGCTTTCCGCGAAGGGAATCCCGATGGAACCGATCTTCCGCACGCCGTCGATGGGGTTGGCCGTTGCGCCGGCGGTGCTTTCCGTGAGCCCGTACCCTTCGATGATGATCGTTTCGAAGGCTTCCTCGAACCGGCGGATCGTCTCCACGGGCATCGGGGCCGCCCCGCACACGCCGTACCGCAGGGACGACAGATCCAGCCCTTCGCTCCCCGGCGTGGCGAGGAGGATCTGGTAGACCGTCGGCACGCCGCTGAAGACTGTCACGCGGTACTTCGCGACGCACTCCCAGTATTCCGAGGCGGAGAAGTTACGGCGCAGGATGATCTGGGATCCCTTCGACAGTGGGGACGTCCCGGTGATGACCAGCCCGTTGACGTGGAACAGGGGCAGGAAGCACAGGATGACATCCTTCTCGTCGATGTTGGCAAGCAGGCTCGCCTGCCGGGAATTGGTCAGGATGTTTCCGTGCGTGAGCAGAACGCCCTTTGGATTGCCCGTCGTCCCCGAGGTGTAGACGATGGTGGAAACGTCATCCGGGCCGATCCGCAGGGGGGGCGTCGCAGACGATTCCGCCGTCATTTTTTCAAAGGAGAGGAACCGGTCGTCGGCAGACCCCCGCTCGATGACGTGCTTCAGGGCGGGCGTCCCGTCGAGGATCCGTTCGAGGTGCGCCCGGTAGGCGTGATCGAAGAACAGGGCCACCGCGCCCGAATCGTTCAGTAGGTACTGAATCTCGCCGGTCTGCCACCAGCAGTTCACCGGCCCGGCGATGCCCCCGATCTTGATGATTCCGAAGTAGGCGTAGTAGAACTCCGGAGCGTTGTCCATGAGGAGGCACACCCGGTCGCCCTTCCGCACGCCCATCCGGTGAAGCGCGCCGGCCACCCGGCTGCTCTGTTCGTCCAGTTCCCGGTAGGTGATGTTCCGCTCGTAATAGCGGATGGCGATTTTGTCCTTGTGGCGCCGGGCCTGGGTTTCCACCATGTCCCGAATGTTTTCGAATTCGCTTTTCATTCTTTTCTCCCTGCCGTTCGGATTGGCCTCCGGTCCCGGCTTCAAATGCGCAGGGCGTCGATTCCACCGAGAATGAAATCAACCAGTTCCCGGCTGACTTCCTGCAAGTCCTGCGAACGGTCCTGCCAGATGATGAACTGATAGGCGATCCGCTCGTACATGCCCCCGATGCAGGTGGCGATGACCTCCGGAGTGAGCCCGCTACGGAAACGATGACCCTTCGCATCCCGCAGCTGCTCCACGGCGCTCTGAACATCCGCGATAAGCTGCTTGTGCATTTTCTCCCGGTGCGATTCCACCAGGTTGCTTTTCCCCACGGACTCCCGGTACAGGATGGCGATCTTCTCCGGGTGACTTCGGCAGAACTCCGTCATGAAGGCAATGCCCGACCGCCGGATCCCTTCATGGGGGTTCTCCGCCGCCCGGAATTCGGTGCCGACCAGGCTCCTGATTTCATAGGCGATCTCGTCCATCAGGTGCACCAGAATGTCTTCCTTGTTCCGGAAGTTGAAATACAGCGTTCCCGTGGACACCTCCGCCTCGTCGGCAATCCGCTCCATGCTGGCATGGTTGTACCCCACCGAGGCAAACAGGGCCATTGCCGCCTTCAGAATCGCTCCGCGGCGCTCCTCCTTTTCCCGCATTCTCCGCTGTGCGGCCCTAGACAGGCTGTTTTTATCCTTCTCCGCCATTTCCGCATTCTCCCCAATGGTCTTGAAGTCGCGTTCCCTCATGCGACCGGCGCGCATCCTATGCCCCGCTTTTTCAGAACCTGCCATAGCGGTTGTCGAGGAATCTCCTCAACCTGAAATAAACATCTCCGTCCAGCGCCCGTTTCCCATACCGCACAGATTGCAAACCGAATCCGAATTCTTGGACTGACTACAGAAAGAACAGCTCCCCGTCAATCGGATAATCCCCTTCCCACCGGCCGATACGTCCCTTTGAATACGCTTTAATGTCTATATTTTATTAACCTTTCTAAACAGATGCGCCCGGATTCGGATTTCCTTTGGGCAATTCGGAATCCGGATAAAAAACCGAACACTGAATCATTGTTATAATAAGATTACAATAATGACTTGACATTTTATTTTAGAATGTGATTATAACACAATGCGAACCGAAAATATAGCCCTTTGTAGCAGATGATGCATAAAGCGCTTGTTTTCTGAGACCCCCCTTGGAGCCTGTGGAAAAGCGGCTCCGATTTAAAGATACTCCTTCGGGAAAATACGACAAGGAAAAGCTGTGACGCCGATTCAGCGCTCAGCCGTCTTGAGTCCTTCAAGGCATGTTGATCCCGAACGGATTTTCAGCCGCGCAGTCGGCACTTTCACACAAAGGATCTTTCCATGGCAACCATTTCAGCCCCCCTCGATTTCAGCATAACACAGAGTAACAACGATCCGGTCCTCCTGCAGAAAGCCGCATCTCCCGTCATAAGAACGGAAAGGTGCATCAACTGCGGCGTCTGCCTCAATGCCTGTCCCACCGGGGCGATCTTTGAACTGCAGCGTCAGATATGCCGTCTCTGTCCCGATTGTGCGGACAGCCCCGTCATGCTTCCGCGGGATATGGAGAACCTGACGGCGGAATCCTGTGCCGGCGCCTGCCCCATCGGTCATTACCCGGAAGGCTACGTCAACCTGGTAGCGGACGGGGAATTCAAGAAGGCTTGGGAAATGATCGCAGCCGTGAATCCCATGCCCTCCGTGCTGGGACGGATCTGTTCGCGTCCCTGCGAGGAGACGTGCAAGCGGGGAAAGCTGATCGACGCCCCCATCCCCATCCGCGCCATAAAGCGTCTGGTGTCCGACATGGCCCATGAAAAGGGCTGGATGGAGAAGGGGAACTACCCCCGGAAATACGACGAGCGAATCGCCGTGGTCGGCGCGGGGCCGGCGGGCATGGCGGCGGCGCACGACCTGGCCACGGCGGGGTATGAGGTCGTGATGTACGACGCCTCGCCCTCCTTCGGCGGGATGCTCACCCGAGCCATTCCCTCCTTCCGGCTGCCCCCGGAAGCCGTCGCGCGGGATTTCGGTTCCCTTCTCGCGCGGGGCATTGCCTTCCGTCCGAATGTCCGGATCGGGAAAAACCCCTCCATTGCCGACCTGCTGGACCGCGAATTCGACGCCGTCCTTGTCGCCACTGGCGCCCCTCACGGAATGAAGCTGCCGATCCCCGGTGCCGAATTCATGGGCGTGTCCAACGCCGTCGATTTCATGACCTCCGCCAAGGCCAAAACCCCTCTGAAGGTCGGGCGGAAGGCACTCGTCATCGGCGGCGGCAGTGTCGCAACGGACGTCGCGAGAACCCTGCTTCGGCTGAAAGTTGTGAGCGTGACCCTTGCCTGCGCCGAAGGGCAGTGCGAAATGCCGGCGTTTGGCTGGGAACTGGCGGAAGCGGAAAGGGAGGGCGTGAAATTCATCCACTCCGCCTCGCCAGTCCGCATCGGCGGAGACTGGCAAAAGGTGCAGTGGGTGGAGTTCGATCCCGTCAAGCGGTTCGCCGTCGGAGAATGCGGGATCGAATGCGAAACAGATCGCGCGGGAAGGTTCCGCGCAGAGGCCGATACGGTGGTTTTCGCCGTCGGCCAGAGCCCGGACCGGGGCGTTTTTGAGAGCACGCCGGGTATTGAAACGAACGAACGGGGGTGGATCAGAATGGATCCGGACACCCGGATGACCACGCGCGACGGGGTGTTCCTGGCGGGCGACGTTGCGGAGGCGAAGGGTTCCGTGGTCGAGGCTGTGGCCTCGGCGCGGCTGGCCGCCGTTTCCATCGATGCCTGGCTGAGGGGCCGAACCACCCCCGTGCAAAAAGAAAAGCCGCCCGAGGGTGCTCCCGTTGCAGAGAAGATATTTCCGGTGCGGCTGGAAAAGCTGAGGGTTGCGGTCCTGCCGAGCCCGGCGCCCGAAGAGGCTGCGGCCTGCTTTGAGGAGGTGGAACGCGCCATGGATGTCGCCGCCGCCCGCGAGGATGCGCGGCGATGCATGCGATGCGGATACGTCGCTGTCAGCCATGAACGCTGCATCGGATGCGGGACATGCGTCTCGGTCTGCCCCGGGGGCGACGTGATCCGGCTGGAGGCGCCGCAACCGGGGGAGCGGAAATCACCGAGCGGGGAGGTGCGGCCATGAAAACATGGGATGTCATTGTCGTCGGAGCGGGACCGGGCGGAAGCACGACTGCGGCGAGGCTGGCCATGGCGGGCTGTGACGTGCTCCTGGTGGACAAGGAGCGGTTTCCCCGAGAGAAGCCCTGTTCCGACATTTACGGACGCTATGGCGTCGACACGTACAAGGAGATCGGCGCCTACGACGAACTCAAGGAGAAGGGGTTCCTGTTCCCGGACCTGGCGCTCACCTCGCCGGACTACACGGAGATCCGGGGCCCGAATGTGCTCAGCCTCACCTGCCCCCGGCGAATCGGCGACCACATCCTCAAAGAGACCGCCGCGCGCAAGGGCGCCGTGGTACTGGAAGAGTTCTGGGTCAACGACCTGCTTATGGACCGCGGGCGGGTGGTCGGCGTCAAGGCCAAGTACGAGGGGAAATATGTCGAATACCCCGCCCGCATCGTGATCGGCGCCGACGGCAGCCACAGTTGGGTGGCGAAGAAGATGGGGCTTTTCCGGGACGACTATAACGAGGTGTTTCTGGCGGGCAGGGCCTATTTTGCGGACTGCGATCCCCCGCTTCGGACCATGGAGGTGCACTACGATCCCTATTTCTTTCCGGGCTTCGTCTGCCTGAGCCCGCACCCCGGTTACGGGGACATGGTCAACATGGGGATCGGATATCAGATGAGCGCTTATGTTCAAAGTAAGGAAGATGTCGAAGCTTTGACTCGGAAATTTGTCGAGACGAGTCCCTTCGGGGAAAAGATGCGAAAGGCCCGTCAGGTCAGTGACTGGATGGGGTGGCGCGTTCCGAGCGCGGGACAGATCGGGAAAACCTATGCCGCCGGCGCCATGCTGATCGGCGATGCCGGGAGCTTCGTCGACCCCTTCATCCTCGAGGGCATCGCCAACAGCGTGCGGAGCGGGGGATTTGCGGTGCAGACCGCCCTGGAGGCCCTTGCCAAGGGGGACTTTTCCGAGTCGTTCCTGTCCGTTTACCAGGAGCGATGGACCGCGAAGATGAAGCCCCGGATCGATGCGCTGCAACAGATGGCCCTGGTCGCCCGGAACGCCGAGATGCTGAACGCCACCTTTCACAGCCTGAAGGCAAATCCGGGGGCCCTGAAGAAGATGTTCGGCTGAGGGGAAGAAGCGCTGTAAGAGTTGCCGATCCATCACTACCTTAGAAAGGAGAAATTTAATGACTCTGAGAGACTTGTTCAAGAAACATGCGAGGGAGATTCCGAACGACGAGGCGTTGGTCTTCAAGGAGAGGAGGATCACCTACAAGCAGTACGACGAGATGACCGACCGGGTGGCCATGGGCCTTTTGAAGCTGGGCGTTCAACACGGCGAGCGGATCGGGATCTACGGACCCCTGTGGCCGGAAATCGTCATCGCCCACTTCGGGGCGACGAAGATCGGGGCCATCGGCGTTCCCATGAGCGTCCGGACCACGCCGCCGGAACTCAAGTTCTTCGTCAACGACTCGGAAATCTCCGTCATCTTCATGCCCAGTGGCTTCATGGGCGCCGACTTCCTGGCGAACCTGGAAGCCGTCCGCAAGGAGATGCCGACGCTGAAGCACGTCGTGTGCTTCGACAAGGAAGCGGACGGAATCCTGCTGTGGGAAAAGTTCCTGACGGAGCCGGACGCCGCGGCCCTTGAGAAGGCGGCCGACGCCGTCCAGGAGGACGACCCCGCCCTGTTCATCTATACGTCGGGCACGACGGGCGTCCCCAAGGCGGCCATGCTGACGCACAGGAACCTGATCACCTACACAAACGCACAGATCGAGTGCATGAATTACCATCGCGGCCACAGCATTGTCCTGAACCTCCCCTTCAGCCACGTCGGCGGCGCCGTCATGGGAATCACCGCCAATCTCAACGCGGGCAACAAGGTCGTCATGATGGACGCCTTCAATCCCGAGGAGACCCTCCGCCTGGTTTCGGAGGAGAAGGCGACAACGCTGGGTCAGGTACCCGCCATGTACGCCATGGAGCTTGCCCATCCCAACCTGAGCAAGTACGACATCAGCTCGCTGAAGATCCCCATCGTCTCCTCCCAGCCCTGCCCCTCGGAACTGATCTCGGCCTTCAAGAGGGTCGTCGGCATCATCCCGCTCAACGCCTACGGCCTGACGGAGTGCACCGCCGCCATCACCTTCACCCACCCGGAAGACGGCGAGGAGAAGCTGACCTATTCCGTGGGCAAGCCCATTTCGTGCATCGAGATGGTCCTCAAGGACGATGACGGCAACATCGTCCCCCAGGGCCAGGCGGGCGAGATCTGCGTGAAGGGCCCCGTCGTCATGAAGGGATACTGGAAGCGG
>CAYWTL010000055.1:0-17133 GCA_964460245.1 uncultured Syntrophaceae bacterium
CAAACGGCTGCCATGATCGATGCCTCCGGGTCAGCCGTCTATAACACCATTCGGCAGAAAAACAAGTCATATTGTGTCGCCCGCACCGACCGCCGGCCTTTCCGCAGGCGCTCGGGGAAACCATTTCTTGACTTTTCACGAGCCTGGCACGCATGAAACGACATGAAACAGGCATGGAAACGGGGAGCGCGGCCGTTCGCTTTTAAAAAATGAAACCTCCGCGGGTGGCGCGTGCGCACCGGTGCCGGGGCCTGAGAAACCGTCAGAGGTGGCCGACCTGGGCACTGTCAAGGCGAACGGCGCTTTCTATTTCAGCATGGGAGGACCATTACCGTGGGAGAGGTCATCCATATCTTACGTGAATCCGTGACGGTCGGCGGGGTGTCCGTTTTTTCACCCCGACCCTGTCATGAATCCTCCCAATCCCGATATTTCGAGGCTCGCTTGGCGATCTCCGCCTCCTCGGCGAGGCGATTCTTCTCCTTCATGCAGGGACCGCAGCAGGGCAGCGTGCCGCACTGTCCCCGGCAGTCGGAGTAATCGATCCCCGCGAAGGGGATGCGCTTTTCTTCTTTTTCTCCGTCCATGGCTTCCCGGTAAAAAACCCTTTCTGATTTTCCCGTTTCTTTGCATACAGGACAGGACATCCGTCTGTCCAGCCCATTTCAAGGAAAACTCGGCCCTTCTCCGTCAAAAAGGCGCTGTCCGGGGAACGAATCGTCGTCCCGGTTTATTGCGCGATTATTCTCTTTTTTTTCCGGATCAAATGAGGTACGATCCCGCGAATTTTCGAAAATGTCCGGGCAAGCCTGTCGATCGCTGGGAGAAGGAGGAAGCGATCTGTCTGCGGCGATCGGGCGATCGGCCGGTATCACAGCGGATATTGATTGCATTGCATGAAAAACGAAAAGCAGATCATCCTGTTTCCCATCGCATCGCACTTTCTCTTTCACTTCTATGAAATTGCTTTCCCGGCGCTCGCCATCCCGCTGACGCTGTCCCTGGGCATGAGTCTCAAGGACGTCCTGGCACTGGGCTTTCCGATGTACGTCGCGTTCGGGATTTTTGCCCTGCCCTGGGGGCTCTTCGCCGATCACTTCAGCAACCGCCTCACCCTTCTGATCGGATTCTTCGGCTGCGCCGCCGGATCTTTTCTGACCGCGCTCTCATCCACTCCGGCGGGGATCATGTGGTCGCTCGCGGTGATCGGGACATTCTGCTGCATCTGTCATCCTGCCGGCATGGGGCTGATTTCGCACGGCGCCGAGAACCGGGGCGCGGCGCTGGGGACATTCAGTGTCGCAGGCACGGTCGGGCTGATCGTGGGGCCTTTTCTGGTGGGGATCCTGAACTGGCTTGCCGGATGGAAATTGGCCTATGCGGCGATGGGCGTCGCCAGCCTGCTCTGCGGGGTGGCCATGCTGTTTGTCCGGATCGATGAATCGCACATCATTCGAGGTCCGGTTGAACCGGACGACGGGGGAAACAACAAAGGTTTTGCGTGGGGGACCGTGATCCTGTTTTTCTGGGTCGTGACCCTGGGCGGGCTGGTGTACCGCATCAATATCGTGGCGCTTCCGGCGTATCTCGAACTGAAGGCGGGCCTGCTCGCGAAAGCACTCCACGGCATGCTGAGCATCCCGACCGTGGCGGCTACGACAACGATGGCCGCGGCCGCCCTGACATCGATCATCTATGTGGCGGGGATCTTCGGTCAAATCTGGGGCGGGAAAATCGCGGACCGCCATGAACTGAAACGTCTCTGGCTTTTCTTCTATGCCCTGATCCTGCCGCTTGCACTGGTCCTGGCCTTTCTCAACGACCATTGGCTTGTCGCGGCGGCGACGGTTTATGTCTTCTTCGCGCTGGGCATCCAGCCCGTCGAAAACAGCCTCATCGCCAAGTTTACGCCGCCCCGATGGCGCAGCACCGGTTACGGGCTGGCGGCAATCCTGATCTTCGGAGTGGGGGCGCTGGCCGTCTATCTGGTGGGATGGGTGTCCGCAAACCAGTCGCTGGGCGCTGTTTATCTTTATTCCGGCGGCATGGTCTTATTGATTGTCGCGAATATCGGGCTTCTGTTTCTGTTGACACGCGGCCGGGACATCCGCAACCGGGATGACATTTAGAAAACGCATCGGTTTCTGATTTTGGCGATAATCGTCATGCCCCCTTTCCATCGGACAACCTCCGATCGTGAATCCCGATTCTTGAGCGTTCGATTCATGAGCCGCCATTCCGCTTGCCGCTCAAGGTTTTCTATGATAGCAGGCGAAAAGACATGGACCAAAAGGCCTTCTCCGCAACGGATCGGAATCCGATCGCGTTGCCCGGCACATGAACACGCCGCAAATACTTCATATTCGGAAATGACATCATGCTGAATTTTCTGCCGCCGCCTGTTCTGGGAGTCATCGCGTCCCTGCTTTTGTGTGCGAACGTGCTGTTCTGGGTGTCGCTGCTGCTCCTGTTCGCCCTTCCGAAATATTTCCTGCCCCTCCCGTCTCTGCGCCGGGCGTTGAACCGGATTCTCCATTGGATCGGGGAAAACTGGATTGCCTGCAACAGCGGCTGGATGCGCCTGACCCAGAGAACGCAGTGGGACGTTCAGGGGTTGGAGGATTTGAATTATCGCGGATGGTACCTGGTGGTCAGCAATCATCAAACCTGGGTCGACATCCTGGTGATGCAGCACCTGCTGAATCGCCGCATCCCCCTGCTGAAATTCTTCATCAAGCGGGAACTGATCAAGGTGCCTTTCATGGGGTTCGCCTGGTGGGCGCTGGATTATCCCTTTCTGTATCGCCACAGCTCCGAATATCTCGAAAAGCACCCCGAGCAGAGAGGCAAGGATTATGAGGCGACGCGCCGTGCCTGCGAGAAATTTTCCACCATTCCCAGCAGCGTGATGAATTTTCTCGAAGGGACCCGCTTCACCCGGGAAAAGCACGCCCGGCAAAAGAGCGAGTACAATTTTCTCCTGCGTCCCAAATCCGGAGGGCTCGCGCTGGCCCTGAACGTGCTGGGCGACAAATTTCACTCGTTGCTGGACATGACCATCGTGTACCCGGACGGGATTCCGACCTTCTGGGAATTCCTCTGCGGCAAGGTCAAACGGATCATCGTGCGCATGAAGACTGTCGAAATTCCCCAGGCGTTGCTGCACGGCGACTACGAAGGCGATCCGGCCTTTCGAGATGCCATGCACGATTGGGTGCAGCGGCTGTGGCGGGAAAAAGACCGGGAGATCCGGAGGCTCCTGAACAAACCGGATCGAAATGACCACAGGCTTCTGCGGTCTGCATCCGGTTGAGGGCTTCCTGCCTTAGACCCGCAGATTGCGCCGCCCGCCCGAAAGCGGCATTGCACGCGGGATATTGAAAAATCAGCGGATTTAGGGTATCGGAGAGAAACGATCCTGCTGCGATGGTTCCTTTCCCGGAACGGCAGCCGGGACGATTCCGGGTTTGCATCAATGAGGTTTTCATGGATTCCCCGCTGGTTGCCCTCCTGATCGTTCTGCTGATTGTCTGCAGCGCCTCCCTGGTTTACTTTGTCTACACGGGTCGGGCATGGAAGCACCGCGAAAGAATGCTGCGGCGAATTATCCAGGCCTCCCCCATTCCCACCTTTGTCATCCGCAAGGACCATCGCGTTCTCTACTGGAACCGGGCGATGGAGAAGTTGAGCCACATCCGGGAAGAAGCGGTGATCGGCACCGACGAGCACTGGAAGGCCTTCTACCAGGAGAAGCGGCCCTGCGTGGCGGACCTGATCGTTGACGGCACGGCGGAGGATGCGTCCCGATGGTACTCGGAAAGGCGCGGCAGCTCGGCGTGGCTCGAAGATTCCTGCGAATCCGTCGTCTTCATCCCGAAGCTCGGCGATACGGGGAGATGGTGCCGCTTTACCGCGGCCGCGATCCGGAATTCCCGGGGAGAGATGTTCGGCGCGATCGAGACCATCGAAGACATGTCGGACAAGATCCTGGAGGACGAGGAGATGCTCCGGATGAAAAAGCTGGAGTCCCTGGGCACGTTTGCCGAGGGAATCGCCCAGGATCTGGACGGTCTGATGTCCGCCGCCCTGAGGAGCATCTTCGTGGCCAAGCTGTCCGCCGATGAGGACAAAATGATGGAGGATGGGCTGGCCATCGCGGAAAAAGCCAGCCTGCAGGTGAAGAAGCTGGCCCATCAGTTGATCACGTTCGCCAAGGGGGGATATCCCCTGTGGAAGAAGGAATCCGTCATTCCGCTCCTGCGGGAAGCCATCGAAAGCGCCGGGGACCGGCCCGATATCGAATGGACGATATCCATTCCCGAGGATCTCCGGCCCGTTGAAATGGACGCCAAACAGATCCGGCAGGTGATCGACAACATCATCCATAATGCGCTGGAAGCGACGCCGGAGGGGGGCTCCATCGCGATCGACGCACAGGAGGTGAACGTCGATGCGAAGAATGCCCTCAAGCTTCGGGAGGGCCGCTACATTCGAATCACCATCAAGGACAGCGGCAGCGGCATCCGGAAAGAGGATCTGCCGAGAATCTTCGACCCCTATTTCACGACGAAAAGAGAGGGGGCGAGAAGGGGGCTGGGGCTGCCGATGTGCCAGTCGCTCCTCAGACATCACCAGGGCGGCATTGCCGTCGAATCCGAATGGGGAAAAGGGGCGGCGTTCCACCTTTACCTTCCCGTCGACACCGATCCCATTGGATGACGCGCCCCGATCCCGGCAACGGCTCGATCCCTCCCGGCCCCTTTTTCCAGCCCCGCATTTCCCGCTGAACCCTTAACGGGTGACGTCCTGAGGAAATGCGCACATCCGGTCCGCCGGAAGGAAAGGCGAGCGATGCGGCAGGGAGCCGTTTCCTGCGCAAGTTGTGGCGGCGCGGGCCGGTTGACAATCGTGCCCTAAGAGATGAAAAGCATCTCCCAGTACTTCGGCAGGGGCCACAGTTCGTCATCCACCAGAGCTTCCACCTCGTCGACGTATTCGCGAAGCGCGTTCATCCTGGTTTTGACCTTGTCGCAGAGCGTTTCCGCTTTCTTCTGCTCGTCGTGGAGGGATGAAGCCGCGGCGACGGCGGCCAGGATGTCTTTGTCGGCGGCATAGATTAGATTGACCAACTCAACAATCCTCCTGAGCAACGCCTGCTGGGCCGATAGATCGAGGGACTTGCCGAAGGCTTCCCGGGAGCGGACGATCGCGTCGGCGAGCCTTTTCTGATAGGCCGTCGCCGCCGGGATGACCTGGCTGACACAGATGTTGTTGAGGCATTTGACCTCGATCTCCAGGTCCTTGATGTACCGTTCCAGGCGTATCAGATACCGGGACTGCAGCTCCACCGGAGAAAGGACCCGGTATTTTTCGAACAGCCCCACGGCCTTTTTCGTCACCAGCGCCTTCAGGGCAACGGGCGTGGTCTTGTCGTTGGGAAGCTTTCTTCCGGCGGCTTCCTTTTCCCATTCCTTCGTGTAGTTGTCGCCGTTGTACAGCACCGGCCTGATTTCCCGAATCTCCTCCCGGATTACGTTGAATACGGCCTGATGGAGGTTGCCCCCGCCCTGGGCCTGGATCCGGTCGGCCAGATGATCGAGGCTTTCGGCGACGATCGTGTTGAGGATCGCGGCCGGAAAGGAGATCGACTGGGAGGCGCCGACGGTCCGGAACTCGAATTTGTTGCCCGTGAAGGCAAAAGGCGACGTCCGGTTGCGGTCGGTGTTGTCCTTGCTGACGATCGGCAGCGAGGAGATGCCGAGATCGATGATTTCCCTGGCCGTCGCCTTCGACGCCTTCCCCTTTTCGATATCGTCGAGAATCCGGACCAGCCGGTCGCCGAGGAAGACGGAAAGGATGGCGGGCGGAGCTTCGTTGGCGCCGAGGCGGTGATCGTTGGCATACGAGCCCACGGAAGCCCGCAGGATGTCCGCATGGTTGTAAACGGCGCGGATCGTTGCGATGAGGAAGACCAGGAACTGGATGTTGTCCTGCGGCGTCCGGCCGGGGTTCAGCAGGTTGTTCTCCCGATCGTCCGACAGCGACCAGTTGAGATGTTTGCCCGACCCGTTGATCCCCGCGAAGGGCTTCTCATGGAGCAGGCAGACCAGATGATGCCGCTTCGCGACCGCGCGCATAGTGTCCATGACGATCTGGTTGTGGTCGACGGCGATGTTGGCTTCTTCGAAGACCGGGGCCAGCTCGAACTGGCTGGGGGCCACCTCGTTGTGGCGGGTCTTCGCGGGCACGCCCAGCTTGTAGAGCTGCTCCTCCATGTCGTGCATGTAGGATGAGATCCTTTCCTTGATGCTGCCGAAATACTGGTCCTCCAGCTCCTGGCCTTTCGCGGGCGGCGCTCCGACCACCGTCCGGCCGCCCAGCACGAGATCCTGGCGCCTGAAGTAGTAATCCGCGTCGATCAGGAAGTATTCCTGCTCCGGTCCCAGGGTC
Organism: uncultured Syntrophaceae bacterium; assembly: GCA_964460245.1. Lineage (GTDB taxonomy): Bacteria > Desulfobacterota > Syntrophia > Syntrophales > Fen-1087 > JAXDBM01. The sequence continues at coordinate 6,451 of CAYWTL010000055.1, forward strand.
GCATAGACTTTTTTCACGCCCTTGTTGCCGAGGAGATTCAGGATGTTCACGGCGCTCCGGCTGACCGCTTTGCTGGAACGGAGAAGGGGGGTCTTCTTGTCGAGCGCGTCTCCGGTGTAGGAAATGAAGGCCGTCGGAATGCACAGTGTCGTCGAGATGCCGCTTCTGCGAATAAATGCAGGGGACGACATGTCCCACGCCGTATAGCCCCTGGCTTCAAAAGTCGAACGGATGCCGCCGCTCGGAAAACTCGATGCGTCCGGTTCGCCCTGGACGAGCTGCTTTCCGGAGAAGCGCTCGAGGATCTCGCCGACCCCGAGCGGGTCGCCGAACGCGTCGTGCTTTTCCGCCGTGATCCCGGTCATGGGCTGGAACCAGTGGGCGAAGTGCGTCGCGCCTTTCCCGATGGCCCACTCCATCATGGCATGGGCAACGATGTTCGCCGTCTCGATGTCGAGCGGCCGGTCTTCTTCGATTGCGGCCATGATCTTTTTGTGGGTCTCCGTGGACAGTTTTTCTTTCATGACCCTGCTGTTGAAGGTGTCCTCGCCGTAGTATGCGGATACGGGCAGGCATTTCTCCTTTTGAACCGTGTAATTTCTCTCTGATGCCGTTGTCGGGACCATCTTTTTCATATGCTCTCCTTATCTGCTGTTTTTGGGGGGATCTTTTTTATCATCCATATCATCTTCTGCCTGTGTACAATAAACCTGTAATATTATGGCGTGAGGGGGTCAACTTGCAACCCGTATTATGATGTTCTGCCTTTTTCGCTTTTTTTTGTGTCAATGTCCCCGGGATATATCATGGCGCCCTGCCCCCGTTCCCGGGTCCGGACCCGGATCACGTCTTCCACGGGACAGACAAAGATGATGCCGTCGCCCGGCTCCCCGGTATGCGCAGACTTCAGGATGGCCTCGATGGCATCCTCCAGATTCCGGTCGCTCAGGACGATGTTGATCTGTATTTTCGGAAGCATGTTGACCTGGTACGTGCCCGCGCGACCCACGAGCTGGATGCCGCCCTGGCGGCCATGCCCGCGGACCTCGAACAGGTTCAGTCCCACAATGCCGATTTCAGACAGCGCGTCCTGGACATCGTTGACCTTGTCTTCGCGGATGATGGCTTCGATTTTTTTCAGCATGGCGAATCTCCGAAGAGCAAAACCCTTGCCATCATAGAATCGATTCAATTTACAAGTGGTTGCCGAAATCAGCGTGAAAACGGATATACACATTATTGTGTATTCGAGAACAAACGACACATAATTGTTCAAATTCTGTCTTTTACAGGATTGGCCCTTCGCGGCGGTCGCCTTTTCAATTTTACGAAAGACGGGCGTCGATCCGGTCGAACAATACAAATGTGTGCGTTATTTTCTCTCGTTTACAAAATTGTCTGGGAATCTTTCCAGGGAATATTTTGCGAAGATCTAATTATTCAATAATAAATACAATAGGTTGAAAATTATAAAGTGAACGTGGCACGCTCTTTGAGTATCCGTTCTGTGTCCGGACGAGGAAAATCGATTCAATTCATTTTAAAGGAGACTGTCATGAACACGGGAGATACGGCATGGGTATTGATGTCCACGGTCCTGGTCTTTGCCATGACCATACCGGGCCTGGCCTTCTTTTACGGAGGCCTGGTCCGGAGAAAGAACGTCCTTTCCATCCTGATGCAGTGCTTCATCATCATGTGCGTCATTTCTCTGCAGTGGGTTCTTTTCGGCTACTCGCTCTCCTTCGGTCCCGACACGGGGGCGGGCATCATCGGCAGCCTGAAGTGGGCGGGGCTTCGATTCGTGGGGGGACAGCCCAACGGGGATTACGCCGCCACGATCCCCCACAGCGTCTTCATGGTTTTTCAGTGCATGTTCGCCGTCATCACGCCGGCCCTCATGATCGGGGCGTTCGCCGAGCGGATGAAATTTTCTGCATTTCTCGTCTTTACAATCCTCTGGGCGACCTTTGTCTACGATCCCCTGGCCCACTGGGTCTGGGGAACAGGCGGCTGGATGAGAAACCTCGGCGGCCTGGACTTTGCCGGCGGCATCGTCGTCCACGCCAGTTCCGGCGTGTCGGCCCTGGTCCTGTGCCTGCTGCTGGGCAAACGGGTCGGATACCAAAAGACGCCTTTCCGGCCGCATAACCTGCCTTTCACGGTCCTGGGAGGGGCCCTGCTCTGGTTCGGCTGGTTCGGCTTCAATGCCGGCAGCGCCCTGGCGGCGAACGATCTGGCGGCCAATGCGTTTGTCACCACCCATATCGCCACCGCGGCGGCCGGGCTGACCTGGGCCCTCATCGAATGGCGGCAGCACGGCAAGCCCACCGTGCTGGGAACCGTGACGGGGGCTGTGGCCGGGCTGGTGGCCATTACCCCGGCCTGCGGGTTTGTGAACCCCGTAAATGCCATCTTCATCGGCATGACCGTCGCGCTTGTCTGCTATCTGGCCATTGCCGTGGTCAAGGCCAGGCTGGGGTATGACGATGCACTGGACGCCTTCGGGGTCCATGGCGTGGGCGGCATCTGGGGGACCATCGCCGTGGGCCTCTTCGCGGAAAAAGCGGTGAATGCCGCGGGGGCGGACGGCCTTTTCTTCGGCGGCGCCCAGCTCTGGCCGCAATGCATCATGGCCGTCGTGGCCCCCCTCTTTGCCGGCGTGATGACTTTCGTCATCTACAAGCTGGTGGACACCGTCATGTGCGCCCGGGTCAAGGAAAAGGACGAGACGATCGGCCTTGACCTGACCCAGCAGAGCGAAGCCGCCTACACCGTCATTGAATAGGAAAGGGGGAAAAATCACATGAAATACATCATCGCCGTAATACAGCCCCACAAACTGGACGAGGTGATGGCCGCCCTGGAAAAGGCGGAGATACCCCTGGTGACCGTGTCGAATGTCCTGGGCCGGGGGCGGCAGAAGGGCGTCACGGAGGTTTACCGAGGAACGAAGGAAGCGGGCAGCCTCCTGAAAAAGGTGAAACTGGAAATCGCGGTCAACGAGGGTTTCGTGGTGCCGGCCATCGAAGCCATCACGCAGGGGGCCCGCACCGGCGAGATCGGCGACGGCAAGATCTTTGTCCTCGATCTGGGCGAGGTCATCCGCATACGGACCGGCGAGCGGGGCGGCGAGGCCATCGGATAACCGAAGGACTCATGATCCTTGGATAGGGGAGCGTGGATCTTGGAAGGGAAGGATTTCAAGAGCGATGACAACCTGCTCAAGGCGAATGTCGAAGCGTTTGAAAGGCACATCATCGTATCGGCCCTGGCAAGGACCCGCGGCAATCGAGTGCTGGCTGCAAAGCAGTTGGGGACGACCCCCAGGGTAATCGCCCACCGCATTCGGAAGTACAACATCAGCCCCGAGCAATTCTGTGTCCGGAACAGAGATTTAAACACGAGAAGCAGCCGCAGCGAAGGCAGGCGGAAATCCGACAAAAAAGAGCGCCCGCCGCTGCGCCGGGGCGGCGGTACGCATTTTCAAACAAATTCAGGCTGATGATACCGGGCTCTCATGAGGGAGTCCCCGGGGCGCTCGGGAACGGAGCCGAACGAAATCTGCGAAAGGACATAAAAATGAAAAACATCCACCACATCAGAACAGTCTGCATGACCGTCATTTTATCCCTCTCCCTTGTCCTCGGGGCCGCTCCGTGCCTTTTTGCGGAGGAGGCAAAGCCGGCTGTGGAGACCGCAATGCCCGCAGCCGGGGCCGCCAAACCGGCCGAGGAGGAAAAGCCCGCCGGCGACGTCGCGGTGACGGCGATGAGCCGGTACATCTGGAGAGGATATGAATTAAGCCGCGACAGCATTGTCGTTCAGCCGTCGATGACAATCGGCTACAAGGGCTTTTCGGCCAATTTCTGGGGCAATCTGGACACGAAGCCCTATTTTGCCGGAGCGGTTGACACGAGTCATTCGAGCGCCTGGAACGAAACGGATTGGACTCTGTGGTACACAAAGAATCTGGGACGGTTCAATCTCGGGTTCGGCTACATTTATTATGCCCTGGCCTCCCTCAACCGGGATGCCCCGGACCGGGCCGACTTCCAGGAGATCTTTGCGACGGCGAGCCTGAATGCACTCCTTTCGCCTACATTTACGGCCTATAAGGAAATCAGCCACTACCGGAACTGGTATTTCCTCCTTGGATTGTCCCACGCTTTTGAGATCAACAAGATCGCATCCCTGAAACTGGCGGCTTCGGCGGGCTACCTCCTGAGCACCTACGCGGACGCCGCCCTTTTCAATGCCGGCGCGGGCTATGGCGGGTATCCAAGGTTCGACGGCAGCGCACAGGCGACGAATGACAAGTTCCGCAATTTCCACGATGGAAATTTGACCATCAGCCTCCCCGTCAGGGCAACGGGAAATCTCACGATCACGCCGTCCATCTCCTACGTGTTCCCCCTCTCCAGCGATGCGAAGCATGAAATGAAGGGCTCGGGGTTGAAAGGCGTCTCGACCCCGGGTGACCGCGACAGCGAGTTCCTTTACGGAGGCCTCGCGGTGAGCTTTTCTTTTTAGAATTTACCGGCACGGGCGATGGCGGCTGCCTGCAACCGGATTGCCGATGATGTCCGGGGGCCGTGCCCTTCCATTCAGGGGCGCGGCCTTCGTCGTCTTCGGCCAGCGCGCTACCCCGGATCATGCTAACCCTCCCGGTACATGTCCTCGATGACATCGCCGAACTGCGCATTGATCGCCTTGCGCTTGACCTTCATCGTCGGGGTCACCTCGCCGTCCTCGGTGTAGAGCTTCTTGTCCAGGATCCTGAATTTCCGGATGTTTTCGACGCGGGCCACCTGCGCGTTCACCTGGTCGATCTCCTGCTGGATCAATTCGACGACCTCCGGCGTCCGGGTCAGCGAGGCAAAGGTCGTGTACTGAACCTTGTGATCCTGTGCGTATTTGACCACGTTGTCCTCGTCGATGACGATCAGGGCGGTAATGTATTTCCGCCGGTCGCCGATGACGACCGCGTCGTTGATGTAGGGGGAAAACTTCAGCAGGTTTTCGATGTACTGGGGCGCGATGTTCTTTCCGCCCGCCGTAATGATCAGATCTTTTTTGCGGTCGGTGATCTTCAGATATCCCTCGGCGTCGATCTCCCCGACGTCGCCCGTGTGGAGCCAGCCGTCCACGATGGCGTTCCGCGTCGCCTCGTCGTCTTTGTGGTAGCCTTTGATGATGGCTTTGTGCCGCACGAGAATCTCGCCGTCCTCGGCGATCCGGACCTCCGTTTCCGGCAGTGCTTTTCCCACCGTGCCCACCTTGAAGTTGGCGATATCCGACATATGGGTGACACCCGTCGTCTCCGTCAAGCCGTAGCCCTCCCGGATCGGGATTCCCATGCTCTGGAAGTACTTCAGAATGTTGTGTGAGATGGGCGCGGCCCCGGAGATGCCGAGGCGTATCCGATCGAAGCCGAGACGCTTCTTGAGCTTGCGGAACACGGTAAAGGAGGCCAGGCGGTAAGCCGTGGCGAGGAGCCGGGAAGGTCTCCGTCCGGAGAGGGCAAGGTCATTGTAGGCTGTGCCGATGCGGATCGCCGTCCGATAAGCCAGCCGCTTGAACCGCGTCGCATCGTCCATGCGGATGACGATGCTCGAGTGGTATTTTTCCCAGATCCGCGGTACGGCGTGGAAGATCGTCGGGGAGATGTCCTTCATATCCGCCATCACCGTGTCGGTGTTCTCCGTGAAGTTGACGATGTGGCCGACGGCGATGTGGACGAGAAAATCGAAGATCTGCTCGAAGATGTGGTTCAGCGGCAGGAACGAGATCGTCTCGTCGTCCTCCGTGATCCGCGCCACCTGGCACACCTTCTGTCCCATCCAGAGGTATCCCTCCTGGGTCAGCATGGCGCCCTTCGGCATGCCCGTGGTTCCCGACGTGTAGATGATGCCGGCGGTGTCCTCCGGCCGGGTCTGCTCAAGCAGATCGGCGAAAAGCCCCGGGTTCTCCGCGTCGGTTTTTCGCCCCAGTTCCAGCAGATCCTCGAAGCTCATCAGCATGGGGTCCTGAAAATGCTTCAGGCCCTCCATGTCCCAGACGATCATCTTTCTCAGGGCCGGCGTCTTGTCCCGGAACGCCAGCGCCTTGTCGAACTGCTCCTCATCCTCGCACAGATAAACGACCGACCCCGAATGCCCGACGACGTACTCGCATTCCTTGGCGGGGCTGGTCGTATAGATGCCGACATAGACGGCCCCGGAGCACATGGCCCCGAATGCGCAGTACAGCCACTCCGGCTTGTTCTCGCCGATGATGGCGACGTGATCCCCCCTGCGCACGCCGAGGGCATGGAGGCCGAGGGCCACCCGCTTCACTTTCTCCAGGTATTCGGACCAGGTGATATCCCGCCAGATTCCCAGATGCTTCCATCTCATGGCGGTGCGCCGGGGCTTCTTCCGTGCCCGGTCGAGGAAGGCTTTCGGCAGCGTATCGATCGGCGTCATCGTCTCCATCCCTAACGGAACCGGACCTTTCTGCGGTACCGCTTGTACCCCTTGACCGAGGTTTCCGTGGCGATGCCGAGATAGAACTCCTTCACGTCCGGGTCTTCCCGGAGCACCTCGGGCCGGTCCGCCCGGACGATCCGGCCGTTTTCCATGAGGAAGGCGTAATTCGCGTACCGGAGCGCCATGTTGACATTCTGCTCCACGAGCAGGATCGTCACCCCGTCCTTCCGGTTGATGTCCCGAATGATGTTGAAGATCTCCTTCGTGAGCAGCGGAGACAATCCGAGGGAGGGTTCGTCCAGCATCAGGAGCCTGGGCCGGCTCATCAGGGCCCGGCCGATGGCCAGCATCTGCTGCTCTCCGCCGCTCATGTAGCCGGCATCCTGTTCCTTCCGCTGCCGCAACACGGGAAAATGACGAAGGACGTTCTCGATGTCCTCCCGGATGCCCTGCCGGTCTCTCCTCGTGTAGGCGCCCATGAGGAGGTTTTCCATCACCGTCAGCTCGGGGAAAACCTCCCGTCCCTCGGGGACGTAGCTGATGCCCATGCGGACGATCCGGTCCGTGTCCTCGCGGTCGATGCGCCGGCCCATGAATTCGATCGTCCCCTTCTCCGGCTGCTCCTCCTTGAGGTCGTAGAGCAGGCGCATGATCGTCTTCAGGGTGGTTGTCTTGCCGGCGCCGTTGGAACCGAGAAGGGCGACGATGTCCCCCTGTTTAACCTCGAAGGAAATGCCGTGCAGGGCCCGGATCAGGTCGTACCAGGTCTCGATGTTACTGACTTTCAGCACGATCCTCCTCCCCAAGATAGGCCCGGATCACTTCCGGATGATTCTGGACCTCCCGCGGGAGCCCCTCCGTGATCTTTTCCCCGTGGTTGATGGCAAAGACCCGGTCCGATATCCCCATGATCATGTTCATGTCGTGCTCGATGAGCAGGATGGTCACCTTGTAGTCCTCCCGAATGTCCTTGACCCAGATGTTGAGGTCCTCCTTCTCCTCGGTGTTCATTCCCGCGGAGGGCTCGTCGAGCAGAAGAACCCTGGGCTCGAGGGCCAGCGCGCGGCCGAGTTCGACGAGCTTCCGCTTGCCGTAGGGCAGGTTGGCGACGAACTGGTCCCGGACGGACTGCAGTTCGAGAAAGTCGATGATGCCCTCCACGATCTCCCGGTGCCGGATCTCCTCCCGGGCGGCCCGCGAGCGCCTGCCCCACACGAAGGCGCCGGTGAATACGCCGGTCTTCATATGGAGATGACGCCCCAGCATCAGATTGTCCATCACGGTGGCGTTGGAGAAGAGTTCGATGTTCTGAAAGGTGCGGGCGATGCCCTGTCGGGCCACCCAGTCCGGCTTGTGGCCGAGAATGTCCTTGCCGTCCAGGACGACCCTTCCCTGATCCGCCTTGTAGATGCAGTTGATCAGGTTGAAGATCGTCGTCTTGCCGGAGCCGTTGGGGCCGATGATCGAGAAGATCGCGTTCTTCTCGACATCGAAGCTCACGTTGCTGACCGCCTTGAGGCCGCCGAAACGGATGCTCAGATTCTCAACCCGGAAATGATCCATCGATCACACCTTCTTCACGTAGTGCTTGGCGAACAGTCCGCTCGGCCGGAAGCAGAGAACGAGAACAATGACGGCAAAAGCGACGATGGGCTTCCACTCCGGCCAGATGTAGCCGAAGAAGTTTTCGATCAGTCCCAGCAGTTCCCCGCCGATGAAGACGCCGGGGATGCTCATCAGCCCCCCGAGCACGGCGGCGGCGAAGGCGCGCAGAAACGGCTCCAGCATGAATCCCGGATCGAGCGTGGACCGTGACGCGAAAAACATGGCGGCGATGGCGCCGATGATCGAGCTGAAGCCCCAGGCGATGGAAAAAACCCGCTCGACGCGGATCCCCATGATTTTCGCGGCGTGCTGGTTCTGCTGCGTGGCGCGCATGGCGATGCCCAGCCGGGTGTACTTGAAGAAAAGGAACAGCAGGATCATGACCGCCGCGGACGTGAGGAAAACGGCGATGGCCCAGTCGTTGATGACCATGCCCGGAAAGGGTTCATGGGTCGCCTGGTAAGACATGGGAACGACGAATTCCTTCTGCTCGGGTCCCCACTTCCAGCCTGCCAGACCCATCAGCAGCATCTCGGCGCCGAGCGTGATGACGATCAGACCCAGGAGACTGGGATGTTTGGCCGGCCTCAGGAACAGGAATTCGATCAGGACGCCCAGCAGCGCGGCAAACGCCATGGTGATGACGAAGGCCAGCCAGAAAGGGTACTGGTAAAAGTTGAGGATGTGAAAGGCAACGAACGTCGACAGCATGGCCATTTCGCCCTGGGCGAAATTGACGACCTCCGAGGTCTTGTAGATGATGACCACGGCGATGCCGAACAGGCCGTAGCAAGCGCCGATGGCCAGGCCTTCGATGACGAGCTGTCCGATCATATTTGCCTCCTGCTGCCGCTGTCCCGCCCGATCCCGGGCGCTGCGCGCCGGGATGGTCCGGAAGATTCGCGGCTGGTCCGTCCGCGTCCCGGCGGGCCGCTCCCGCCTAGAACGGCCAGGTCATCCAGTACTTCTTGATGCGGAGCCAGATTCCGTACATGCCCAGGGGCTCGAAGATCACGATGCCGATCATGATGAGCCCCAGTACGATGCTGCTGACGTTTTCGAGCACGACGGCGGAGAACCACCGGGTGGAAACCGACACCATGAATTCGCCGATGACGGGCATCTCGGCGATGTTCTTCAGCAGGCTGTACTGAAGGTAGGTTATGAGCGCCGCACCCATGATCGGCCCCGAAATGGAACCGAGGCCGCCGACCACAACCATCACCAGAAAGATGATGGAAAGCATCATGTTGAACGTGAAGGGGTCGAAGAATCCCAGCACGAAGCCGAACAGTCCGCCGGCGATCCCCGCGTAGAAGGCGCTGATGGCAAAGGACAGGGTTTTGTATATCGTGAGGTTGATCCCGATGACCTCGGCGGCGATGTCGCTGTCGCGGATGGCGACGAACGACCTTCCCACGCGGGTCTTCATGAGGTTGCGGGCCGCGATGACCAGGATCACCGCGATCGCCAGGATCAGATAGTATTTTTGCACATCCGTCTGCAGCACGAAATCGAGGCCCCATTGGGGGATCCCGATATCCAGGGGCGGGGCCTGAATGCCGGTGCGTCCGCCGAAAAACTGCCAGTGCCCGATCACGTGCATGATGGCCATGCCGAATCCCAGCGAAGCCACGGCGAGGTAGGGCCCTTCGAGGCGGAGGGCCGGCAGCCCCAGGACGAATCCGAAAAACGCGGCGATGAAAGCCGCCGCCAGGATCGCCGGAAGGAAGGGCATCTGCAGCTTCGTCATCAGGAGAGCCGTTCCGTAGGCGCCGATGGCGAAGAAACCGGCGTGCCCCAGGGAAATCTGCCCGGTATAGCCGACCAGGATGTTGAGGCCGACGGCCAGGATGACGTGAACGAGAACGATGTTCAGCAGAAAAATGTAGTATGTCGGAGAGAAGAAAGGGATCGCGAACAGGAGCAGCAGGAACGCCGCCGACCAGAAGAGGACAACGTTGCTTTCAAAAAGCCGGACGTCCTCATAGTAGTCGCGCTTCATGTCCATGGCCGAATCTCACCGTGTGGAAAAGCCCGCGCCGGAACGGCCCGGGGAACGCGCCGGGTCCTGTCGTCGGCACGATCGCGCCGTCATCGGCAACCGGGGAGAACGTGCGGAAGATCCGATCCCGAAGACAGCCGTCGCTTCCATGCGCCTGGGGCCGATTTTTCGAGAGGAATCCGAACCGGCCGGTTTGGAGTTTTGACCGATCAGTCAAAAACGCGCTTGTAAATAATAAAAATTCAACGATCTGTAAAGGGAAAAAGGGGAAAATGATTTTTTTGTTTGGACTTGACAGATGGAAGGGCTTTGCATTAAGAAGAAAAGGTTAGAGAGCCCCTTTTAACATGATCCGGAGAGATCGTGAAAGGAATGGAAATGGCGCGCAGGCAAATCAAAACGATCGGTTTTCACGGGCCTTCCCATGTTGCGGGGAAGGTTTTTTTTTGGCTGCTTGGGAAAAATGGAAAGTAAGAAAGTCGTGATGGATGCGGAAGGGATCGACCGTTCCCTGACCCGCATCGCCTACGAGATCCTCGAAAAGAACAAGGGCATCGACGGCATCGTCCTGGTGGGCATTCAAACGGGCGGCGTGTTTCTCGC
>CAYWTL010000056.1:0-363 GCA_964460245.1 uncultured Syntrophaceae bacterium
AAAAATCGTCGCCCACCTCCGCCACATCGATCTGGCGGCGCGGATTCTTGATTCCGGCCATTCGGTAGGCCTGCGCAGCCGCCCGTTCCAGGGCAAACACGCCGGCCAGGTCCCGGTCGCCCAGGTAGTGGGCGTCGTAACAGGTTCCGATGCCGCGAATCCAAACGGGGTTTTTCGTGATTTCCCGGGCGCGCCTCTCCGATGCCAGAATCATGGCGACGGCGCCGTCCGTGTCCGGTGCGATGTCGAGCTTCCGCAGGGGCGATGCCACCAGCGGACTGCTCAGGACGTCGGCGACCGTCAGGTCCCCCGACTGGTGGGCGACGGGATTCCGATTCGCATTGCCCAGGTTCTTCACCACCA
>CAYWTL010000056.1:373-17092 GCA_964460245.1 uncultured Syntrophaceae bacterium
GCGGCGGACGATCGCAGTGTGGTCGATCTTCAGCCCGTCCGCCGTGACGCCGTATTTGTACAGGTATCGCCGGGCCTGCAGGGCCGCCGCCGCCGTATAGTCGAACCCCAGCATGCGCGTGTAGATGGGGTCGAAGGCGTCATTGTTCACGATGTTCCGATTGGTCTGGGACATCTTCGTGTGGGCCATCAGCAACGTGCATTCGAATTCGCCGGACAGGATGCCGACAGTCCCGTAATAGACAGCCGTCGATCCATCCAGGGCCATCTTCTCTTCGTCGCGGAGATGCCCGCCGATGACGTCGGTGATCCCGATGTCGGAGATGGTCTGGCCGTCCCAGATGTCGTGGGAACAACTGATGGCGTTGTCGATGTCCTTTTTCATTTCCAGCCCCGTCTGGCGCAGAACAGCCTCAATGACTTCGTAGGCCATCTCTCCGTAGTTGACATCCGCGCGCTTGGGGGCAAACTTCGTCTGGGCGAGGCCCACGATCGCTACCCGTTCTGCCATGAAATCCTCCTTGCCCGGCGCCGCCGGCCGCCCTGAGGGCGATCGGCTCCCGGTTCCTCAAATCCTCTCGAAAACCGTCGCGATACCCTGGCCGCCACCGATGCAGAGCGTGGCCAGTCCGTAACGGCCGCCGGTCCGCTTCAGGTGGTGGAGCACCGCCAAGGCGAGACGGCCGCCGCTCATGCCGTTGGGGTGACCGAAGGCGATGGCCCCGCCATAGGGGTTCCACTTCTCCGGGTCGACGGCATGACCGTTTTTCCGGAGTTCCTTCATCACGGCGAGCGTCTGCGAGGCAAAGGCCTCGTTGCACTCCACGATATCCATGTCCGCCAGCTTCAGGCCGGCCCGCTCCAGCGCCTTTGGCACGGCATAAGCTGGACCGATGCCCATGTACTTCGGCTCCACGCCAGCCAGGGCGCAGGACACGAAGCGGCCGAGCGGCTTGAGCCTCATCGCTTCGCACTTTTCCCGGGACATAAGCAGGACGGCAACGGCCCCGTCGTTCATCCCGGACGAGCTGCCTGCGGTCACCGTGCCCCCCTTCTTGAAGACGGGCTTGAGTGCGGCCAGCTTCTCCAGGGTCGTCGCGCGGGGGTGCTCATCCCGATCGAAAACGACGGGATCTCCTTTCCGCTGCGGGATTGTGACGGGCACGATCTCTTCCTTGAAATATCCGGCCTCGATGGCCCGAATGGCCAGCGTCTGGCTTCGAAGGCCGAAGGCATCCTGCTCCTCCCGGGAGATGCCCCACTCCTCCGCCAGGATTTCCGCAACGATCCCCATCGGGGCGTTGGTCTCCGCCGTCGGGCCGACTTCCTTGGTGATGAATGCGTTGGGCGCCAGGGAGAAGGGGACTTTCTGGCGCTCCATCAGGTAAGGCGCGTTGCTCCAGCTTTCGCATCCCCCGGCGATATAGACGTCCCCGCAGCCGGCCAGGATGGCCATGGCCGCGGTGTTGATGGTCTGAAGGGCGGAACCGCACTGCCGCTCCACGGTCTGCGCCGTCACCGACACCGGGAAGCCCGCCTTGAGAACCGCCCAGCGGGCGATGTTGACCGCGGCGTTGTTCGTGCAGGCATGACCGACGAGAACGTCCTCCACAAGGGCCGGGTCGATCTTCGTCTTTTCGATGAGCCCCCGAAGGGCAAAAGCGGCCAGTTCCTCCGGCCGGAACCCGGAAAGGGCGCCGCCCATCCTTCCGATCGGCGTTCGGACGCCGTCCACGATATACACTTCTTTCATTGAATCACCTCGATCTTGACCGGGTTATCGCCCCTTGAACTCGGGCTTTCGTTTTTCCAGGAATGCTTTCATGCCCTCGACGCGGTCCTGCGACCCGAAGCAAAGGCTGAAGCAGCGCGCCTCGATGGAGAGGCCCGTCCGGAGGTCCGCCTGGACGCCCATGTTGATGGCTTCCTTGCCCATGGCCAGGGCGATGGGGCTCTTGGAGGCGAGGCGTTTTGCGAGCTTCGCCACAGCGTCATCCAGCTCCGCCTTCGGGACCAGCATGTCCACCAGGCCGATGCGGTAGGCCTCCTCGGCCTTGATGTGCTCTCCCGACAGGACCAGCTTTTTCGCCATGCCGACCCCGACGACGCGGGGCAGACGCTGGGTTCCTCCGTACCCGGGAATGATGCCCAAATTGATCTCCGGGACACCCATGATGGCCGTATCGGCGGCGACGCGGATGTCGCAGCACAGGGCCAGTTCGGTGCCGCCGCCCAGGGCGATGCCGTTGATGCGGGCAATGACGGGCTTCCGGAAGTGTTCGATGTTCCAGGTGATCTGTTGCCCCTCCGGGAGGGTGTGGAGGACGTCCAGGTAGCCCGCCCCCTTGGCCATGACGGAGATGTCCCCTCCCGCCACGAATGCCTTGTCGCCTGCGCCGGTGAGGACGACCACGCGAATCGCGTCGTTGCCGGCGATGCCGTTCAGGGCGTCCTGGATCTCCAGCATGGTCTCGTATCGGATCGCATTGAGCACTTCCGGGCGATCGATGGTGATCGTCGCCACCGCCCCTTCCTGGGCAAGCTTGATATCCTGATATTTCATGATTCTTCGCTCCTTGTTCGAATGTTTTCCTTTTACCCGAAGATCTTGAAGGGTTTCTTGGTCCCGTCGGGCAGGTAGTCGTAGAATCCCTTACCGTTCTTCACGCCCAGCCGTCCTGCTTCGAGCATCTTCCGGTAGAGGATGTTGAGCTTGCTGGACTCGCTGTGTGTGTAGGCAAACACGGCGTCCTGCGCCATCTGGATCACATCGAAACCGCCGAAATCCGCCAGTTCGCAGGGTCCCATGGGATGTCCGGCGCCGAGCTTCATGGCCGTGTCGATGTCTTCCGCCGTGGCCGTCCCTTCCAGGACCATCTGGGCGGCTTCCATGTACAGAGGACCGAGTAGACGGTTGACGATGAAGCCGGGCGTGTCTTTGGTCTTCACGGGAACCTTGCCCATTTTCCGGCAGACGGCAAAGGCGGTCTCGACGGTCTCGGGGGCCACGCCGATGGGCATGACGATCTCGACCAGTTTCATCACGGCGGCGGGATTGAAGAAATGGGTCCCCACGACCTTGTCTTTCCGCTGCGTCGCGCCGGCGATGGCCGTCACGGGGAGGACGGAGGTGTTTGAGGCCAGGATCGTTCCGGGTTTGCAGATCCCGTCCAGTTCGGCGAAGATCTTTTTCTTGAGATCCATGTCCTCCGGGACAGCCTCGATGACGAAATCCGCATCCGCAGCCGCCGTCTTCAGGTCCGTCGACGTTTTCAGCAGCGCCAGGGCGGCATCCGCCTGATCCTGCTTCATCTTCCCCTTCTCCACCCGCTTGCCGAAGCTCTTGCGGATGCGGGACACGCCCTTGTCCACGAATTCCTGCTTCAGGTCATACAGGACAACGTTCAAACCCGCCGTGATCGCGGCCTGGGCGATGCCGTGGCCCATGGTTCCCGCGCCCAGCACGGTGATATTCTTCACTTCCATCGTTCAAAACTCCTTTCTCGATTTTTTACGCCTCCGTCCGTGACGAACCGGAGGCGGTTCCGTTCAATGCCGCTCCGGGGGATGACGGGCGGAGTTTGAATCCGGAGGGTGGATTCCGCATACTCCTTCCCGTACATCCTCAGGAGGGTGGATCTGATTTTCCGTTGAAAAATCATCTTCCCGGCTTGATTCATTCCTTGGGCCGCTGGTCGACGATTCGCGTCGCCTTCAGGGTCTGGCCGGGGTTGAAGATTTCCGTAAAGGGCACGAACGCCACCTTCGGCGTGAGCTCTACGGCCTGCTTGACCTTGTCCTTCAGCTCCGCCTCCAGCTTGCCCCTGTCGACGCCCTCGTCGGCGCCGACTTTGAGGATCAGAAGGTCCATGGAGTAGGGATCGTCCTCCTTCTCCTTGGTGACAACGAACTGGTATTCGATGACGCCCGGAGTGTTGGCCACGGCGTCCCGCATGGTCTCGGGATTGATCAGCGTTCCCTTGACCTTCATGAGCTCGCTGGTCCGGGTCCCGTAGGTGCTGCCGACGGTCGTCACGATCCGCTGGTCGTTCCGGCCGCAGATCGGGCAGGGTTCGTTGGTGATCGCCACAATGTCCCCCACGAGGTAGCGCAGCAGGCAGGTGCCGCGGCGGTCCAGGTGCGTGATGCACAGCAGCCCCGGCTCGCCATCGGGCTTCCGCTTGCCCTGCTCGTCCACGGCCTCGAAATAGTACAGCTGGGGCGTCCCGCAGTGGGCCCCGCCCAGCTCCGCGCATTCCTGAAAGGCCGTCTGGCCCTCGGTGAAACCGAAGGCGTTGCTGATGAAGACCTCCCCTGCCCCCATCTTCCGCAGCCGCCGGCGCATGTCGTCGCGCATCCCCTTCGGAACCGCCTCCCCCAAGGCCTGGATCTTGTTGATCCGGGAGAAGTCGCGGCCCTGTTCCTCCGCCGTCATGATGAGCCGCCGGATGTAGGAGGCAATCCCCGAAAGGGCGTTCACCCGCTTTTTCTCGATGTCCTCGATGGCCTGCTGCATGGAGCGGTGGATGTTGTGGGGGAACCCCGGAAGCGGGGCGCCGGTGAAGCCCCAGCACAGCGTCATCCCGACGGCGGAGGCGAAGTGAACCGTCTTGTAGTACCCGATGTGGGGAATAAAGTGGAAGGGGAAGAGGTTCATGAGGATGTCGTCGGGCTCCAGGTAGCAGATCTTGCAGCCGATCCGGAACATCCAGGTCTGCATGAACATGTCGTAGGTCGTGTTGTAGAACCGCGAGGGGAGACCCGTGGTCGTTCCGGTGGTGTAGGTGATTTCGTAGAGGATGTATTCCATGATCTTGGCGAAATCCATGTCGACCTTGAAGGATTCACCCCGGTCTTTCATGTAGTCGGCCTTGCTCGTGACGGGGACCTTCTCCAGGTCGTCAATGGTTCGGATCGACTTGGGATCGATGCCCCACTCCTTGAACTTCTCCCGGTAGTAGGGGCTCTGCTTCTCCAGCCGCTCCATCTGCCGGACCAGGTTGGCGTCCTGGACCGCCCGAATCTCCTCCCTGCTCTTGAAGGAGAGGTCCTGCGGTTGATCCCCTTTGTACAGCGGAATGCTGTCGATCCATGCCATGATCTCTTCGCGGTTTCGTGGAACCTTGAATGCCTTAGCCATGCCACACCTCCCTTTTTTGGATTTGAACCTTCATCGAAGCGCACCGCAATCGCGCCTGCAAATTTGACCCCTTTTCTCCCGTCCCGAAAAGCTGTTTGTAGATTGATCGGTCAGTCATAGCGATTCCGTTCCTTCACCCCTCCGCAACACCGTGAAGCCTCAGGACTTGAGAAACTTGACCGAAGAGAGCGCCTTCAGCCTTCTCTCGCGGATGGCCCGACACAGAGACGCCATGTCCGTCAGCGCATCGAAAAACCACGTCCTGCACAGGCCGACGCTCCTCAGGTCATGGGCATCGCTCGAACCGATGCCGGCGATGTTCAGAGACTTTTCGGCAGCACATGCCAGCGAAACGCTATCCGCGTCATAGGAGGGGTGCGCCGTTTCCAGTCCGTCCAGAACATAATCGTACACGCCGTAACCCGCCCCGTAGAATCCTTCGCCGGTCTTCGTTTTCTTGAACGGATGGGCGGCCAGGACGACCCCTCCCTCGTCGTGCACCCGGTCCGAAAGGTCCTCGATCGACCGGCTGGAGCCCAGGCTGCGGGGGTAACCGTATACGAGAAACTCCCCCTGGAAACGTCCGCACCGGTCATAGCAGGCTGCCTCCTCTCCCGGAAAAATGAGAAGATGCTCCTCCTTCGCCCGGTTCCGAAGCACCGCGATATCCTCTTCGGACCAGCGGATGCCGTGCTCCGTTAGGGCGATTCCATCCAGACCGATCCGGCTTGCCCTGCGGACCAGCGCCAGCGGGTCCAGGTTGCTGCACCCCGAGTACCGGTTCGTATGGATGTGCAGATCGATCTCCACTTACAGCCCCATTTGTTTGCTGATGACCTCGTTCATGATCTCGTATGTCCCGCCGCCGATGGCGAAGAGCCGCGAATCCCGGTAGAGGCGCTCGACCAGGTATTCCCGGCAGTACCCGTAGCCGCCGTGGACCTGCACCGCGTCGTAGACGACGCGATCGCAGACCTTCGTCGCGAAGTTCTTCGCCATGCAGACATCCTTGTAAACGCTGACCCCGTCGCCGATCTTGGCCGCCACACGGTAGTTGAACTGCTTGGAGGCTTCGACGAGGGTCGCCATTTCAGCCAGCTTGTGGCGGGTAACCTGGAACCCGGTCAGGGGTTTCCCGAACGCCGTCCGCTCCCGGGCATAGCGAATGGCTTCCTCTAGGGCCATCTCCGCCACCGCATGGGCCTCGACAGCCAGGTAGAGCCGCTCCTTCTGAAAATTGAGCATGATGCCCTGGAAACCCTTGTTTTCCTCGCCCAGGAGGTTGCCCACGGGGACCTTGCAATCGTCAAAGGAAAGTTCCGCCGTATCGGAGGCCCACCAGCCCATCTTCTCCAGTTTCCGGGACACGGTGAACCCCGGCGTACCCCGCTCGATGATGAGCAGGCTGATCCCGCCGTGTCCGGGACCGCCGGTGCGGACGGCCGCGGTGACGAAATCCGCCCGCGTCCCGCTGGTAATGAATGTCTTGGAGCCGTTGACGATGTAAGCGTCGCCCTTGCGCACCGCCCGCGTCAGCAGGTTGGCCACGTCGGAACCGCCGCTGGGCTCGGTCACGCCGAGAACGGCGATCCGATCTCCGGCGAGCACGGACGGAATGTATTTGCGCTTCTGCTCCTCCGTTCCCAGGGCCAGGATGGGGGGCACGGCGATGGCGCTGGACCCCAGGCTCGAGGGGAGGCCGACGGACCCGCAGCGCATGATCTCTTCCGTATAGGCCACCTGGTGAAAGATGTCCCCGGGCGTCCCTCCGTATTCCTCGGGATAGCCGAGGCCGATGAAGCCCGCATCGCCCGCTTTCCTGTAAAGATCGAGGGGAAACGTCCCCTCCTCCTCCCAATGGTCGATATGGGGCTTGATCTCCCGCTCCACGAACTTGCGGACGCTCGCCCGCAGCAGTTCATGTGATTCTCCGAAATACTGATCGTACATTGATCCGCCTCCGCTGAAAATTTCCCACAATCAGGACATGCCGGTTCGTGGCATCGGTTCATAGGAATTCCGGTATTGACCGGATGTCAATCCTTCCTGGAAACGACGCTCGAGATCATTCGTGGTCCCGCCCAGAACGATGCGCCGGTCGGCAAAAAATATCCGCGACGGATCGAGGCTGACCAGGGCCAGGTCATCCCGGACCCTCGCGACCGCATCATAGCCGTCGATGAGGGCGTCGGGAACTTCCTCCACGGGATGATCATCGAAAAGCCGTTGGACAAACGCCACCCCGCTCTCCGATTCCGGCGCCTGCAGGCCGGAGAAACCGTCCGTGGCCAGAAGCAGCCGGGTCCGCTCCGTCAAAAAAACGTATTCGACCTGGAAGAACCGGCGGGTCCGCCCTACCATCCAGAAGTTGTTCTCCGTTATCCTGCGGATGTTCCTGGCGCCGAGGTCGCATTTCAGAAGCAGGCTATCACCCGTGTGCAGCAACAGTCCCTGCCGTCCCGCCTCCGTCGGCAGGATCAGGACGCCCGTCAAGGTGCAGCTCTCCGTGGAGGACATCTCGCACAGGACCGTCGCGGCGCGGGCTTCCACTTCCGCCATCAGCGCCGTCAATTCCGCTTCGCCGAATATCCGACCCGATCCGATGCCGGCCAGCCCGTCCAGCGCCTCGGAAAACCGGAGCAGGAACCTCCGCGAGAACGACGGGTCCCGATCCGAACTGTCCGAAACGGCAAAGAATCCTTTTTCGAAATCCAGAAGGATACCGTCCCCGACGCCCCGTTGCTCCTGCGGACGGAGGATACCGGACCGCAGCCGCGCCCCCAGGAAGCCGCGGCACCGGACGGCCCGCCGTCCCGGATTCAGACAGATCGATCCTGCGCAGGTCATGCCTTCAAGCCTTGGGCTTCCTTCCCACCAGGGCACGTGTCGTGTACGCGACCACGTCCTCGTCCCGCTGGTTCCGGATGAAGTTTCTGGAGACGATGATCCCCGTCCTGTCGTCCTTCGCTTCCAGCTTTTCCACCTGCACAACGCAGTGGATCGTGTCGCCGATCTTCACCGGACCGGTAAAGCGGACCGAGTCCATCCCATAGAAGGCGATGAAGGACTTCGGCAGGGCCACGAAGGGCCCCAGGCGGAAGATCAGCGCGCTACCCACGCAGAGGGTGAGCATGCCGTGGGCGATGCGTTCGCCGAAAAAGGCCTTCTTGGCATATTCCACGTTGGTGTGAATGGGATGCCAGTCCCCCGTCAGCGAGGCAAAAAGGACAATGTCCGTCTCCGTCATGGTGCGGGCGGGAGACTTGAACTCCTCCCCAACCGCATAGTCTTCAAAAAAAAGCTTTTCCACCGTCGAATTTCCCCTTTCCTTCAATATTTATCCGAGGCAAGCCTCGTCCATCGTCACGGCCGTCATGTCCTCTAGTCCGATCACGCGCGCACGGCTGAAAACCTGGGGCAGGAAATTCCGGCAGTAGTATCGAACCGTATCGATCTTCCCCCGGTAGAAACACCGATCCGGCTCGCTCAAGCCGCCGTCGCTCAGCCGCCCCTGGGCGATGAAGCCCTGCTCCAGGAGAAGCTGGGCGATCACCACCTCGGACATGCAGTCGAGGAAGCGCGTCCCCGCCAGCGGAATCAGGTCCGCCTTGCCCTCCTTCATCCACCGCATGAAGCCGAGGTTCATCTCCACGACCTTCTCGAGGGTCTCTTCCAGCAGGTCCAGCTCCAGCTTGAACAGGTCCGTCCTCCGGCCCTCCTGCACGAAGCCGGACACCCCGTCCAGCCAGTCCCGGAAGATCCTTCCGTTTTCCATGGCCAGTTTGCGGCCGATCAGGTCCATCGACTGGATGTAGTTGGTCCCGTCCCAGATGGAGAGAATCTTGCAGTCGCGCGTGTACTGCTCAACGGGATATTCCTTGGTGAATCCGTAACCCCCGAGGATCTGAATCCCTTCGCGCCCCATTTCAAAAATCCGGTCCGAGCAGTAGGCCTTGACCAGCGGGGTCAGCAGCTCCAGCAGGCCGCGGGCACGACGCCGCTCCTCCTTATCCGGCGCGTGGTGGGAGATGTCTTCCATCCAATAGCTCTTGTAGACCAGGGCGCGCATCCCTTCCGTGAGGGACTTGAGGTTCATCAGCATGCGGCGGATGTCCGCATGCTCCACAATACGGACCCGGTCCCCCCGCCTGCCGAAGGGCGTCCCCTGGACCCGCTCCTTCGCGTAGGCCAGGACATTGGCATAGATGTTCGCCCCGAACGCCACCGATTCGAGCCCGACGGCCATGCGCGCCCCGTTGACCATCTGGAACATGTACGCGAGGCCCATCCCCGGCTCTCCGACCAGGTGGGCGCGGCACCGGTTGTTTTCCCCGAAATTCATCACGCAGGTCGCCGAACCGTTGAGGCCCATCTTGTGCTCGATCCCGATGCAGGCCACGTCATTGGGCTGCCCCAGGCTTCCGTCTTCGTTGACCCAGATCTTCGGCACGGCAAAGAGGGACACGCCCTTTGCGCCCGCCGGCGCCCCTTCGATCCGGGCGATGACCAGGTGGACGATATTTTCCGCCAAGTCGTGCTCGCCGGAGGTGATGAAGATCTTGGTCCCCTGGATTCGGTAGTAGGGGCCGTCCGGGGTGGCCTTCGTCGACACCATGTGCGCGTCCGATCCCACCGCCGGTTCGGTGAGGCACATGCTGCCGCACCAGGTGCCGTCGTACATTCTGGCGCAGAAGAGGTCCTTCAGCATCTGCGACCCGTAGTTCTCGATCATGGCGCCGTTTCCCGGACCCATGCCGGCAAAGCAGCCGAAGGCGAAATTGGCGCTCATGAAAAATTCCTGGGCCGCTTCGGCGACGACGAGGGGGACGCCCTGTCCGCCGAAGTCCGGCTTCATGGAGAGGCCGAACCAGCCGCCCTCCCGGAAGACCTCCCAGCAATGCTTGAAGGACGCGGGGACACGGACGCGGCCCTGGTCGAAACGGCAGCCCTCCCGGTCGCCGTCCTGAAAAGACGGGGCGATGTCATTGGCGGCGATTTTCTGCGCCTGGTCGAGGATCATGTCGAAATCCTCCAGGGAAAAATCCTTGAAAGCCTCGTATTTCAGCAGCGATTCGATGTGCAGATGTTCCTTCAGCACAAACTGAACATCCCGGTCGTCCCGTTTGTAGAAGTTCTGTCCCATGGTCGATTTTCCTTTCTTTTGCGGCCGGATTACCTTTGCCGCGATGTGCGCTCGCTGTCGCCCGGCTTCTCCGGCTTCGGCGATTCCGCCATGACGCCCTTCTTCAAAAGGGCAACGATCTGCAGCTTGACCTCCCCGATGGGATGCTGATCGCGATTGAGTTCCGGATTGTAGACATACTGGCGAATGGTGGTGTCCACCGCGCCGCTGAAAACATAGGCCGCGGTGACCGGGGAAATCCGGCTGCTGAAGATCCCCCTTTCCTGCCCCTCGCGAAAGATCTCCGCCAGACCCGTGAAAAAACGGTTGTAGAGCTTCTGGTTTTCCGGCGAATAGAACTGTTTCAGGCGGGGCACGTCCATGATCAGGACCTTCATCATGTCGGGATAGCGCTCATAACTGCGGAAAATGAAGTCAAAGATGGCGATCAGCCTTTTTTCGGGATCGTCGACTTCCTCGCTCAGTCGATCCATCTCGTCCAGCAGGTTCCGCCATCGCTCCCGGAATATGGACAGCAGGATGTCGTCCTTGCTCTTGAAGTAGTGATAGAGGGATCCGTAGGCAACGCCGGCCTCATTGGAAATGTCGAGCGTACGGCAGGAGTGATAACCCTGTTCGGCAAAAACCCGAATGGCCGCATTCAGGATGATGTCTCTTTTCGGCAGGCTCTTTTCTTTCATTCCATCCCCCATACTGACTGAAAACGCGATCCGCCTCTTACCGGAATACTTGACTGACTGGTCAATCACTTTTTCTTTATAGTGAACATCCGAAAGGCTGTCAAGTGAAAAATGGTCGATCCGGAGAACAATCGCCGGAATCGTGAAAAAACCCGTCATCGGCAACGCTTCCCCGATGCATCCGATCGAATCTGCCGACCCGCCCGCTTCAGAAGGCCCTCAATCTCCTCACCGCTTCACCATACTGCGCAACGATCTCCCGGACGATTTCGCCCGCCGGTCGGATTTCTTTGACGGCGCCGACGATCTGGCCGATCTGGACCTCGCCGTCCTTGAGGTCCCCGTCGAACATGCCGAGCTTCGTCCGCTTTTGGCCGATGAGATTCAAAAGTTCCTCCTCCGACGCCCCTCGCGCCTCCGCGGCCATGACGACTTTTGCCCAATCGTTGACGATCACCCGGGCCGGGATGAGTTTTCGCAGGATGAGGAAAGTGTCCGTTGCCGAAGCGCCCAGCATGGCCCTCTTGAAATTCTCGTGGGCGCTGGACTCGATAGCGGCTGCGAAGCGCGTCCCGATCTGCACGCCTTCCGCGCCCAACGCCATCGCCGCCGCCATGCCGCGGCCGTCGTAGATGCCGCCCGCCGCGATGACGGGAATCTTCACCGCATCGGCGGCCTGGGGCGCCAGCACCATCGTCGTCAGCTCGTCCCGTCCGTTGTGCCCGCCCGCCTCGAAACCTTCCACCACCACGGCATCGACGCCGGCCTCCTCGCATTTCACGGCCAGCGGCGGCGTGGCCGTCACATGGACGACGGTCATGCCCGCATCTTTGAATCGCCCGGTGAGTTTTTTCGGGCTGCCCCCGGAGGTGAAAACGACACGGACCCCCTCTTCCAGGATGATGCCCGCCATCTCCTCGGCGAACTTGAAGAAAATCGGTAGATTGACGCCCCAGGACCGGTCCGGGCAGGCCGCCCGTGCCTTCCGGATATGCTCCCGCAGCAGCTCCGGCGTCATCGATCCGGCGCCGATCAGCCCCAGCGCTCCCGCATTTGCTGCGGCAACGGCCAGTTTCCAGCCGCTGACCCAGATCATTCCCGCCTGAATGATGGGATATTCAATGTTGAACAGTTTCGTGACTCTCGACTCCATCTGTACCTCCCTCAACGGCAAAAAACGCATTCCCGACTGACGTCGCTTTTCCTCTCGACCCGGCGCCTTCCGTCTCCACGGCGGCGCTCTGTGATCGGCATTTCCCCTGCTGAAACATTTTCAGCCTTTGCGCGATGAATCGTGCCATTTCCTCTTCCGGAACGGATTCCGAGTCCACCGTCTCGCCTCCCACGCAAATCCACCGGTGCGCCATGTTCCTGATTTCGGGACGATCCGCGCAGGCCACCGTGCACCCGCAGACGAGAAGGGCCGTTTCCCACCGCTCGGGATGGCTCTCCGCGGCCAGCCGGCTCCCCGGCGGCAACAGATCCTGAATGTCCCAGACCAGTCCGGACCGGTCGATCCGCGGGTTGCAGCCGCCGCAGTATTTCACGCCGATTCGATTCATGGGGATTTCAATCCTGAATCCCCGCAATGCTTTTCGCCAGCCTCTTCTTGTGTTCGAGGTTGCCCTGCCGGGAGATCATGATCCGTTGCGCCTGGGGCGAGCCGGCCCCGTGCATGGACTCGGTCCGGTACCCGACCGCGGCCGTCCCCAGGGTGATGTTTTCGATCAGCCGAAGGACCCGGCAGCGGTGCTCCGTCGGGACCGAGGCGATCCCCTTGAAATATTTTTCCACGATCTTTCCGATTTCGGGGTGGCGCAGGTCCCGCTCCGAGGCCATGGTGACCATCAGCCCCCCGGCGACGTCCTCGGCGAGCCGGGCAATCTCATAGGGAAGCCGGGTCACGTTCTGCTTGCAGACGTTGGCCAGCAGCAGATCGATCAGGTAATTCCCGGAGGCGGTCGGTCGTCCCTCCGCCGAGCAGGCGATTCCGCAGGCATAGAGCGTCTCGTTGAGGTGCATCATCTCGATCAGCTTGTCCTTGATGTGGGAGGCCCGATTCGCACCGTTGTAGTCCGCTGCCAGCGCCGCCGCGCCGATCAGCACGTCGCCGACGCCGACCTTGCAGCCGCCGTAGCTCTGGCGGTGGTATCCGGCAAAGCGCTCCACCAGGGTGCCGCTGAACTCGTATTCGCCGCACATGAACACGTTTTCCCAGGGCACGAAGACGTCGTCGAAGACCATCAGGGCCTCGTGACCGCCGAATTGCCGGTTTCCCACGTCGATCTCGCCGCCCTCGAGCTTCCGGGTGTCGCAGGACTGGCGGCCGTAGATGTACAGGATGCCCTTTTCATCGGCCGGCGCCACGAAAGACAGGGCGTAGTCGCCGTCCTCCTTCGTCATCGCGATCGTCGGCATGACGAGGATCCAGTGTGAATTGACCGCCCCGGTCTGGTGGGCCTTCGCGCCCCGGACGACAATGCCCTCGCGGGTCTTTTTTACAACCCGCGTGTAGAGGTCCGGATCGGCCTGCTTGCCGGGCGGCAGGTTTCGGTCGCCCTTGGGGTCCGTCATCGCGCCGTCGACGGTCCAGTCTTCGTCCTGCATTTTCTTCAGGAAGCGGATAAACCGCTCGTGGTATTGCGTGCCGAGCTTCCGGTCCATCTCGAAGGTCACGCTGTCCACAGCGTTGATCGCGTCCATGCCGACGCACCGCTGAAAGCAGGCCGCCGTCTTCTGCCCCATCAGCCGCTGCATCTTCACCTTCTTCACCAGGTCGTCGGTGCTCCGGTGCAGGTGGCAGAACCGGTTGATTTTCTGCCCCGTCAGGTGGGATGTCGCCGTCATGAGGTCCTCGTGCTCGGGCTCCTGGGCCAGGGCGTAGGTCATTCGGACCGAATTCATCGAGGGGCGGATAATGGGATGATCGACCACATTCTTCACCCGTTCGCCCATCAGCCAGACATTCAGGTTCAGCCTGCGCAGACTCTCCTCGTACTGTTCCGGGGTTTTCAGTGCCATCGTCTTACACCTCCTGGGTGGATCGCCTTCTTCGAATCATATTCACTCCAAACCCGGCGTTCGGGCGGGTAAAACTATATACGCCCCTACCGGATTTCTCAAGAGGAAAGGCGGAGTCACGACACCCATCAACGGACCATCCCGCGTTCCGCAAAGATCATTTTTATGCAAACCACAAAGAAATATGATATGCAATTAGCAATCTTTTGATTCAAAGAATCGAAATCTTTTCACGCTTGTGACCGGGGAGGACCAACCATGAAAAAGAGATCTCTGCCGGCTCTGTTCTAGGTATGCCTCACCCGGGTCATTTATGCGGAAATGGCCACAGTCTGGGTCCTACAAACCGTTTCACAGCGAGGCCGGATGGCCTGATTCGGGCGGATACTGTGTCCCGGGCAGTTGTGCAGTGACCATGCGAAACATGCCGCACGCTATCGGTGGCAACTGCGGTACCGGTTTTAGCGTCCCGGCAATTCAGAGAGATTGGAAAATCATCCCGAGGAAAGGAAAGGAGAACCGGAATCATGACGAACGAACAGATGAACGCAAAAATTGAGCAATACATCAGGCCGCTGACGTTTCCAGTGGGCGTGAAGATATCCAAGGACAAGGAAACGCCCGAAAATTACCGCAGGCCGGTGAAGCTCATCGGCCACAGGATCAACATCTGCCAGGGTGTCAATATGGCGCGCCGTTACGGCTGGTCCATGGGATTTGCGCAGGAGGACATGGCCTGTCCGCTTTCAATCCCGATCTTCGGTTTCTGCGACGATCCGGATTTTGTGACGCGCGGGGAAATCATTCATCCCGATTTTACCGCATCCGTCGAAGCCGGCGCGAGAACCCAGTCGATGCAGCCCAAAGCGCCGGTCGGCTCGATCGGCAGCGTTCTTATCGGCCCCCTGAACCGGGTCGATTTCGATCCTGACCTGGTGCTCGTGTACGGTTCACCGGCCCAGATCGTAAGGCTCGTCCAAGGCGCCCTTTACCGGGAAGGCGGCGCGATCGAATCGAGATTCTCCGGGCGCTGCGCCTGCTCGCAGGAATTCATTTACCCCCATCTCAGCGGGAAGTGCAATGTCATCATTCCGGCCCAGGGTGAGAGGCTCTTTGCCATGACCGCCGATGATGAGATGGTCTTTTCAATTCCCCGAAGCCAGATTGAAGCCGTCCTCGAAGGCGTGGAAGTGACGCATAAACGAGGGGTGTCGCGGATTCCCACACCCTTCTTTGGATTGCGCATGAAACCGGAATTCCCGAAGCGTTATGAAGAGCTGGCAAAATTCTGCGGGCTCGAGTAGGGTGGACGATCTCTTCTGAAAATCGCAAAGGGTGTATGGAACCTGCTCCACAGCGGCCGTTTGGTTATCCGGCCGCTGTGGAGCATGCCGGCACAGTTAAAATTCCCGTTCAGGGGATCTCATGATCCGTGTCCCTGGCGAATCATCTCGTTTACGATCTTCAACGTTTCAACGCTGACCGAAGAGGCTTTCCGCAACAGATCAACAACCGGTTCTTTATCCTGTTTGCCGCGAACCAAAATCGTTTTTGCCGCTGTTGGTCAATTGCACTGAAAAAATGTAACCCGCGGGCGGGGCGCCGCATTCACAGAAAGGACCGACAAATCCGATGTCTGTGTCCATAATCGAAACCATCAGGTCACGCATTTCCTGCCGCACGTACGGTGATCGGCGTGTTGAAGCGGAAAAGATCGTCAAACTATCCGCATTTCTGAAATCCAACATGGACGCTCCCTTCGGCAGCAACATCCGCTTTGAACTCCTCAATTTCGGCGAGATGAACATAAAGGCGTTCAAGAGCCCCGGGACCTATGGGGTAATCAGGGGGGCCCGATGGTTCATCGCGGGAGCGGTCAAGGATCAACCCAAGGCCATGGAAGACTACGGGTACGCCATGGAAAAGAACATCCTCCTGGCAACCTCTCTGGGGCTCGGCACCTGCTGGCTGGGAGGGACCTTCAGCAGGACCGGATTTGCGGAAAAGATGAACGTTGCGGCGGATGAGCTTCTGCCGGCGGTCACTCCCCTGGGTTATCCGAGTGACGGCCGCTCCTTCATCGACCGGATGTTCCGGTTCAGCGCCGGATCGGACAAGCGGAAACCCTGGGAGGCACTCTTCTACGACGGGAAAATCGACATGCCCCTTTCGAAAGCTTCGGCAGGCAGCTATGCGACGCCCCTCGAATGCGTCAGGATCGGGCCGTCGGCTTCCAACAAGCAGCCCTGGCGAATCATCCGGGAACGAAACGGTTTTCATTTCTATATCCAGAGAACGCCCGGGTACGACCGATACTTCGGACCGATCCGGATGCAGAATATCGACATGGGCATCGCCATGTGCCATTTTGATTTGGTTTCAAGAGAAGCGGGATTGCATGGTCTTTGGATCGTCGAAGATCCGCAAATCAAGAGCGGTGAAATGGAGTACCTTGTGAGCTGGATTCAACAGCAACCGGATGGCCCCTCCCGGATATCTGTGTCCGGTCCTCAATGACCGGCATTCGACTCGCCTCGAATGGCAACGACTCCGGATCATTCTACCACGCACCCGACATTCTGCGCAAGCTGGAATGGGAATCGCGGAAGCCGTATGAAAAGGATGTTGACAACGGGTCGTCCCGAATATAGATTAGCGGTAGAAAAAAAGAGGAGGAACCAATGTTTTCAAGCAAGTGGATTCAATACGGACTGATGGTCTTCAGCCTGTTCTTTT
>CAYWTL010000057.1:0-16370 GCA_964460245.1 uncultured Syntrophaceae bacterium
GCCATGTTCGGTCCGGTGATGATGAGGAAACGGTTTTTGTCCAGGTCCAGCGTCACGTCGTTCGGGACAAAACGTGAAGGCAGGGGCATCCTTTCCACGACGGGGTGCCTCCCCTCGACGATGTGAATGACGTCCTCATCGTTCACCACGGGACAGCAGTAATCGTAACGTTCGGCCACGTCCGCCAGCGAGGCGAGGGCGTCCAGATCCGCGATTCGGGAGGCCGTGGCCTGGATTCGGCGGACGTTTTCCGCGATACCGCTCCGGATGTCCAGAAACAGTTCGTATTCCCGCTGTTTCCGCCGGTCCTCGGCGGTCAGGACGGTGTGCTCGTAGCCCTTCAGTTCCTCGTTGATGTAGCGCTCGGCGTTTACGAGGGTCTGCTTGCGGACGTAATCCTCCGGCACGAGCCCGGCATTGGCTTTGGTCACCTCGATGTAGTAGCCGAAGACCTGGTTGAACCCGACCTTCAGGGAGTGGATCCCCGTCCGTTTTCGCTCCCGGTCCTCGAGGGCGGCGATCCACTTTTTTCCGTCGCGGGCGATCGCGATCAGCCGGTCCAGTTCGGCATCGAATCCCTCCCGGATCATGCCGCCCTCGCGCAAGGTCGGCGGCGGATCGTCCCGGATCGATTTTTCGATCCGGTCGCGGATATCCGCCATCGGATCCAGGCCCGCGGCGAGAGAGCGGATCCGGGGCGACGAAAGCTCGCCGGTCGTGCTTTGGAGGTCGGGCAGCGCCTGAAGGGAAATCTTCAGGGCGATCAGGTCCCGGGCGTTGGCCGCCCCCATGGAAACCCGGGCGGCCAGACGCTCCAGGTCGTAAACGCGCTCCAGGGCGCCGCGCAGCCTTTCCCGCAGGAGATGGCGCTCCTTGATCTCCGCAACGGCGGCCAGCCTTTCCGTGATCCGGTCCGGCGACACCAGCGGATAGGAAAGCCACCGCCGCAGGCGCCTGCCCCCCATCGCGGTGACCGTCCGGTCCAGGAGGTGGAACAGGCTGCCCTCCTTTTTGTTTTCCTGGAGCGTCGAGAACAGTTCGAGGTTCCGCTTCGCGATCTCGTCGAGCACGAGGAAATGCTCGGTCCGGTACCGCTGGATCCGGTTGATGTGGCCCAGCCGCTCCTTCTGGGTTTCCTCGACGTACCGCAGCACCGCGCCCGCCGCGCGGATCATCGCCGGGCATTCCTCCACGCGGATCCCGTCGAGTTGCTCCTGCGAAAAGTAGTGCCGAAGGCGTGCGACGGCCTGGTCCCCGTCGAAGTAGTCCGGGGAAAACACGTTGACGCGGCAGCCGGAATTTTCCCGGAAAAAGGCCTTCAGCGTCCGGTTTTCCGCGCCCTGCTCGTCGATCAGCAGCTCGCGGAGATCGAGGCCGCCGATTTCCGTGAGCAGGAATTCGGCGTCCCGTGTTTCGGTCACCCGGAATTCGCCCGTCGAGATGTCCAGCAAGGCCAGACCGAAGCGGTCGCCGTAGGGACAGAGGGCGGCCAGGAAGTTGTTTTCCTTCGCGTCGAGGTTCTCGCCGTCGACCACCAGACCCGGCGTGACGACCCGCACGACCTCCCTTTTCACGACGCCTTTGGCCAGCTTCGGGTCTTCCACCTGCTCGCACACGGCCACCTTGAAGCCCCTGCCGATCAGTTTCGCGATGTAGGCGGAAGCGGCATGATAGGGGACGCCGCACAGCGGGATGCTGTCCTCCTTGCCCTTGTTCCGCGAAGTCAGCGTGATTTCGAGGATTTTCGAGGCGGTGACGGCGTCTTCGAAGAACATCTCATAAAAGTCGCCCATCCGGAAAAAAAGGATGCAGTCCGGATACTGCCGCTTGATCTCCATGTACTGCCGCATGGCCGGCGTCAGGTCCGGGACGCCCTCTACTCCCATCGGTTGCCGCCCTTCCTTTTCAGGTCGATCACCTCGACGCGGCCGCGATCGCTGATGAAGGAACTCAGCAGCCAGCTCACCAGACTGACGATCAGCGCGCCGAAAAGTGCGGGCCAGAATCCGTGGACATCGAAGCCGGGAATCACGCCCGAGGCCATTTTGAGCAGCAGGGCGTTGATGACGAAGGTGAAAAGGCCGAGCGTGAGAATGTTCAGGGGCAGGGTCAGGATGATCAGAACGGGTCGCAGCAGGGCGTTCAGGATGCCCAGCGCCGCGGCGGCCAGGAAAGCCGGCACGAACCCGCGGACTTCAATGCCGTCGATAAAATGGGCGGCCAGGTAGACGGCCGTCGTCAGGATCAGCCAGCGAATGAACAGTCCCTTCATGGGATGCGCTCCTTTTAACGGGTGAAGGCGCCGTTTTCATAGATGATGATGCTTTTCCCGGTGGTCAGCGAAGCCGTGACGGTCTTTCGTTCCGTGTTGACGAGGTCCCAGTGCAGCGCGGAGTCGTTGAAGCCCATCTTTCTTTTCAGCGCCTTCGTCATCTCCGCCGGGTTGCCGTCGTAGGTGTCGGTGTAGGAGGAACCCAGGGCGATGTGGCAGTTTCCCTCGCTCCCTCCGAAGTTCTCGTCGAAAAGCGTATCGGCCATAAAACGGTTGATGCGGGAAAAGCGCCTGTCGGTCAGGGAAAACTCGCCGATCCTTCTCGCGCCGGGGTCCATGTCCAGTTGCTTCACGGTGAAATCCCGGCCGGCCTCCGCCTCGATGCCGGCGACCGTCCCCTTGACAAAGGAGAGGCGAACGCCCTGAACATAGTTTCCGCTTCGGTAGGAGGGGAAATTGGCATAGTAGCTGCCCTCGGTCCCCCGCCAGTCCGGAGAGAGAAAGATTTCGAAGCTCGGGATGTTGTGGCCCGAAACGCCGATCCATTTTCTCCGGTCTCCCGGAGCGATCTTCAGATCCATGCTTTCGGTTTCGATCCGGAAGGATTTCACCCGGAGGCCGTTGAGCCACTTTTTGATGCCGCCGACGCTCCGGTGGATGGCCTTCCATTCCCGGACGGGGTCCTCCCGGTCGAGATAGCAGGCCCGCGCGACCTGCCCCGCGTAGGCCCGGAGCGTCGTTTTCGCCTGCCGGGCGAGCTCGGCCGTGGGCATCGTGCAGAGGGTCCAGCCGTACAGGCCCCTGTCTTCCCGGCGCTCGAGGATGTCCCGAAGGGGCTTTCTCGCGACGAGGACCTTCCCGATCCGGGCCGGGTCGATGTCTTTCAGGTGGGTGAGCGAATCCGGCGCGCGGAGAAAAATCCGCCCGTTCAGGCGCTCGCACAGCGCTTTCTCGCCGGGCGGCAGGAACAGGAGCTGCCGCCGGCCGGCCTTCCGGTAAAAGCTGCGTTCCATTCCGAAGGTGAGTCCCGCGCGCTGGATGGGGTTCATCCCGTCCTCGAGGATCTTTTCGTAAAGAATTTCCGCCAGGACGACGGCCGCCGGGTCGTATTGCACGAGGATGATGTCCCTTTTCCGAAAGGGAGCCTTGCGGGCCGTTTTCAGGCCCCAGAGCAGGACGTCCGCGTATTGTTCGAGCTGTTGTCGGGTCAGCATTTCATGGAGCCTCGAGCATGCCGTCAGGCGAAAAAAGGGAAATTCCGCGCCGTGCCGGGTTTCGCCGGTCAGGGACGCTTTTCGGCCAGCAGTTTCTCGATCACGGGGATGTTCGCGCCGAACACCGGCTGGCCGTTGATCAGAAAGAACGGCGTACCCGTAACGCCGAGCCGGGCGGCCTCGCCCTTGTGCACCCGGACCAGCTCGTCCACGCCGCCGCTCTTGCAGACCTTGAATTTCCTGTCGTCGAGCTTGCCCGTCATGGCCTGTTCATAGGCTTTGGCCCTGTCCCCGGCGCAGAAAATATAGCGGACCTTTTCTTCCGCCGGTTTCGATGCGTCCGGCGGATAGAAGAAGATGTAGCGGGTCACGTCCTTGCGGCCGGCGAAGAACTGCGCGGCCTTCCGGCAGAACGAGCAGTCCGGATTGGTGATCTCGATCACCCGGTTTTTCCCGCTTCCGATTTTCAGGGCCTTGTCCAGGGGGAGGTCCCGGGCCTTCGCGGCCATTGCCGCCAGGTGCTTCTGTTCCAGTTCCCGCTGCTTTTCCGCCGTCACGTTCCGGTTGCCCTTCAGGACGATCGGACCGCCGACGATGGACTCCGCCTCCGGCGAATAGTAGAAGATCTGCCGGCCGGAAGTCACCTCGTACAGGCCGGGCACAGGGGAGGGCGCGACGCCGTCGACGGCGATTCCGGGGAAATTTTTTTTCAGGGATTCTTCCGGGGTGAGTGCAAGCGAAACGGCGGCGGAGGCCAGCAGCGCGAATGCGCCGGCGCACAAACAGGCGATCGTTTTTTTCATGGAAGCGCTCCTTCGGACAAGGGGATGGGCGAACACGGCCCATTCATCCAAATTTTGCCCGCGCTGTCAAGTCTTATCGCGGGGGATGTTGCACGATGCCGGGAAGCCGCCTCCGCGGCCGGTCAGGGGTTGAGCCACCGGTTCATGCGGGCCGTCTCCTTCGTCCACTGCGGCGACAGGCGGAGGCTCAGAAACAGCAGAAACAGCTTGTCCATGGCGCGAATGGCCGTATCCAGCAGGTACAGGCGTTCCAGGACCCGGCCGCTCCGGTCGTCCGGCTCATCGTCGCCGTCCGCCACGGCGGGCATTTTGAGGGACTGGAAATCGAAACGGTCCGCCTTGAAGGTGAACTCCCAGGAGGCCGATTCCCGGGAAAGCCGCAGGCGCGCCTCCTTGATTTTCTTGCCCCGGCGCAGCGCTTCGCGCCCTTCGCGCAAATCGGCATGGAAGCCCCGGCAGACCACGGATTCCGAGTATTCCCCGTCGCCCGATTCCAGCGCCAGACGTTGCGCGAAGATCACCTCCGTCTCGCTGCCGTCGGGCAGCGCGATCCGGCCGTCGCGCTCTTCCGTCTTGAACCACAGCCAGGTCAGAAACTCTCTTCCCGGGAGCTTCAGTCCCGTTTCCGGTGCGGCCATCTTCGCTGCCGTTTCCGCGTCCAGGAACTGCGGGTCCCAAGGGACGAAAGGGCAGGGGGCGCATTCGAAGGAGCGCTTGAAAAGGGCCTGGAAATCGTCGATGACTTTTTCCGACAGGGAGGTGAACAGGACGGACTGCGCGGACGGGGACCAGCAGACCTCGTGAAACGCGGGAACGGGCTGGGTCCGGTTCAGAAGATCCAGCCGGACCCTTTCCCGGATTTCCTCGCGCCGGTTCCGGTCCAGTTTCTTCCGGCCCGTTTCGGCGAGATGCTGCTGCTCCGCTGCCAGCATGCGGATTTTGAGCAGGGACGGAGGAATCGTCCAGCGGTCGATGCGCAGGGAAAAGAGAAGATAGTCGCCCCAGCGGCAGGATGAACGGCGGAAGTCCGAATCCAGCGGGTTTTCCAGGCTGGTCCAGCCCAGGTTCTTTTCCTCCGAGCTTTTCGCCAGCTCCCGGAAAGCAAACTTTCGCATCGACCGGTCGATCTGCTCGGAAGTCTGCACGGGCAGTTCCCCGGACAGACGGTATCGCGAAAAGGTCAGCGTGCCTTTCAAAAATCCCATGGGCGTCTCCTTTGAAAGCCGATCCTCTTACGCAGTTTGGCCGGCATTGTCAAGGCGAATGAAAGACGCCCGGTTCAAAATTCAGATTTCCAAACCCGCCCGTTTGTGGTAGAAATCCGCCCATCATCATTGCGGAATGTTGCGATGCGCATCGAAAAAATCGGCATTGTCGCCAACGTGGCCAAGGAAAAATCCTCCGAATACGCCCTGCGGCTGAAGGAATGGCTGACGGATCGGGGGATTCAGGTCTTTCTGGACGAAGCGGTCGCCTACCGGATCGGGAAATCCGAGGGCATGGCGCGGGGGAAGCTCGCCGCCGCCTCGGACTTGATCGTGGTCTTCGGAGGGGACGGAACCATGCTGAGGGCGGCCCGGGCCGTTTGCGGGCATGACATTCCGATCCTGGGGATCAACATCGGGGGGCTCGGCTATCTGACGGAGGTCAATCTGAACGAGATGACCGATGCCATGGAACGCATTCTGAAAAGCGACTTCCGGACGGAGAAGCGGATGATGCTCGACATTGCCATCGTCCGCCGCGGCGACAAAGCGGGGGAAGGCACGGTGCTCAACGAAGTGGTGATCAACCGGGACAATCTGTCCCGCATTGTGGAACTGGAGACGGCCGTCAACGGGAGGCACCTGGCGACGTTCAAGGCGGACGGCCTGATCATCGCCACGCCGACCGGCTCCACGGCCTACTCCCTGTCCGCCGGCGGCCCGATCATTTTTCCGGAACAGAACGCCATGATCCTCAATCCGATCTGCGCCCATACCCTGACCAACCGGCCCGTCGTCCTTCCGGACGATGTCGCCGTCCAGGTCGTTCTCTGGACGAAAGAGCAGGGCGCTACGCTGACCCTGGACGGGCAGGTGTCCTACACGCTCGCGTCGGGCGATATCATCAGCGTTCGAAAATCCTCCTATGTGACGACCCTGGTTGCCTCGCCGCACCGCGATTACCTGGAGATTCTGAGGACGAAACTGGGGTGGGGAGGTCTGCCGGCGGGGCATCACCGGGATGCTGATTGAACTGAACATAAGGCATTTTGCGATCATCGACGAGATGTCGGTCTCGTTCATCCCGGGGCTCAACGTCATTTCCGGCGAGACCGGGGCCGGCAAATCGATCGTCGTCGGTGCCGTGAGCCTCCTGCTGGGCGACCGGGCGACGGTGGACATGATCCGGTCTTCCGAGGATTCGGCGGCGGTGGAGGCGCTCTTCGACATCGGCGACCAGCCCGAGCTGAAAAGAAAACTGCTGGAGATGGGGTTCAAAAGCGGGCATGAACTGACGATCCGGCGTGTCATCTCGAGATCCGGAAAGAACCGGGTCTACATCGACAACCAGCTTGCAACCCTGGGCGCCCTCTCGGAGATCGGCGAAAATCTCGTGAACATCTGCGGACAGCACGAGCATCAGATGATTCTGAACGCCGATCGCCACGTCGACATTCTGGACGCGTTCGGCAACCTTTCTTCCCTGCGGGCGGCCTGCGGCGACTGCTACAGCCGGGTCCGGGCGCTGGAGAACCGGGTCGGCGACCTGGCGGCGATGAACGAACGGCGGGCGGAACGGGAGGAGTTCCTCCGTTTCCAGCTTCGGGAGATCGAGGATGCCGGGCCGGCCGCCGGCGAAGATGCCGCGCTGCAGGAGGAAAAGGGGCGGCTGATCCATTTTCAAAAACTCCTGGGGTCCGCCACCCGCGCCCACGAACGCCTCTACGGGAAAAGCGGCAGCGTCCTGGAGGAATTGCGGGGCGTCATCTCGGACATTCGGGAGATTCGAAGCATCGACGGCGCCCTCCCCGTGTCCGAACAGGATCTGGACAGCCTGTATTATCAGCTCGAGGATGCGGCCCGGACCCTGAGGGAGTACGAGCGGCGCCTGGTTTTCGATCCGGCCAGGCTGGAGGCGATCGAAGATCGTCTCGAACTGCTGCGCCGGCTGAAAAGAAAGCACGGCGGCTCGATCGAGGCGGTGCTGGCCGCAGGGGACGCCTTGAAGAAGGAACTGGATCGGATCGCCTTTGTCGACGAAGAACTTGCGCAGGCGAACCGGGAGCTGGCCGACGGAAGAGCGGAATTGGAGGAGCGGGCCGCGCTCCTTTCCCGGAAGCGAAGGGAACAGGGCGCGCTGCTCGATGCATCCATCGAGCGGGAGATTCAAGCCCTGGGCATGCCGGCGGCGCGGTTCGTCGCCCGGTTCAAGGAGGGTGAAGAGGGGGGGCGCTGCACCGAGCGGGGCATGGACGATGTGGAGTTTTACCTGGCCGCCAATGCGGGGGAATCGCTGAAGCCCCTGAACCGCGTTGCCTCCGGGGGGGAGCTTTCCCGCATCGTGCTGGCCATGAAGAAGGTCCTCGCCCGCTCCGGGTCGGTGGGAACGGTCGTTTTTGACGAGGTGGACAGCGGCATCGGCGGGGCCACGGCGGAAATGGTCGGGGAGAAGCTCCGGGACGTCGCCCGCCATCATCAGGTCCTGTGCATCACCCACCTGCCCCAGATCGCCTGCTTCGCAGACCGGCATTACCGGGTCGCGAAGGAGGTCATCAACGGCAAAACCAGCGCCACGGTCGGCATGCTGTCGGAAGCGGAGCGGATCGACGAGATCACCCGCATGCTCGGCGGGGTGGAATTGACGGAGAAAACGCGGGCCCACGCCCGGGAGATGCTGGACCAGGCCGCCGGGAAAGGAATGTGAGCCATGTTGAGGAAAGCGCGCATCGGCGACGTCAAGACCATCCACCGCATGATCAACGTTTCCGCCGGGAAGGGGGAGGTCCTCCCGCGTTCGCTGATGGATATCTACGGCAGCCTGCGGGACTTCTTCGTTTACACGGATGAGCCGACGGATGCGATTGCCGGCATCTGCGCCATGAACATCATCTGGGAGAATCTGGCCGAGGTCCGCTCGCTCTATGTCGAGGACGCCTATCGGAAGCGCGGCATCGGGAGGACCCTCGTGGAAGCGTGCCTGTCGGAGGCGATCACGCTGGGGCTCTACCGGATTTTCACCCTGACCTACCGGAAGGAATTTTTCGCCCACCTGGGATTCAAGGAGGTGGACCGTTCCAGCCTCTCGGAAAAGATTTACTCGGACTGCTTCCGGTGTTCCAAGTATCCGGACTACTGCGACGAAGTGGCGATGGTCATCGACCTGTAAACCCTATGGCTGCACATCGAAATCCATATCCCGTCCTGATTCTTTTCCTGGCCGTCGGCCTGCTGGTGGCGGGCTGCGCGGTTCTGATTGAAAAGCCCGTGCACCGGATGACCGTGCCCCTGACGCGGGTCGAAGCGGACGAGGTGCCTCCCCTGCTCGACGATCTGGACACACCCTCCCTGGAGGAGGCCGTCGAGCGGAGCCTTCAGTACTACCGGCGTTTTCCCGCTGCCGTCCATCGGCTGGGAAACCGGGTGGTCAGCGCCGATGAAATGAGGGAATCGCTGCTCCTTTTCCTCGAGATCGTCAGGCGGACCGACGCCCCGGACGTCCGGGCGAGGAAAATCCGGGAGTCCTTCGATTTCTATCAGGCGGCGGGCATCGATGAAAAGGGGACCATGCTCTTCACCGGGTATTACGTGCCGCTGCTGAGCGGTTCGCCGGTCATGACGGAGACCCATCGATACCCGGTCTACAGGACGCCGGACGACCTGATCGTCGTCGGCCTCGGCAGGAACGGCAAAAACGGAAACGGACGGATGATCGCCCGGATGGAGGGGGGCAAGCCGGTCCCCTACTATTCCCGCCGGGAGATCGACGAAACGGGCGTGCTCGGCGGTCGCGGTCTGGAAATCGCCTGGGTGGACGATCCCTTCGACCTCTATCAGCTCCATGTCCAGGGTTCGGGCCGGATTCGCATGCCCGATGGGCGGGTCATCGGCGTCAGCTTCGCGCAATCCAACGGCCGGCCTTTCCGATCCATTTCCCGGTTCTTGCAGGAAAGCGGCCGAATGAACGGAAACGGCCTGTCCTATCGGAAGATCAAGAGCTACCTGCGGGCCCATCCCGACGAACAGCCGGAGGTTTTCAGCTACAACGAACGCTATATCTTTTTCCGGGAGGTCCGGAACGGCCCGATGGGCGCGCTGCAGGTCCCGGTGACGCCGGGCCGGTCCATCGCCACGGACCCGGAATGCTTTCCGAAAGGGGC
Organism: uncultured Syntrophaceae bacterium; assembly: GCA_964460245.1. Taxonomy (GTDB): domain Bacteria; phylum Desulfobacterota; class Syntrophia; order Syntrophales; family Fen-1087; genus JAXDBM01. The sequence goes on from CAYWTL010000057.1 coordinate 9,652, forward strand.
GCTCGCCTTCATGAAGGCGAGAAAGCCGAACCTGACTCCGGAAGGAAAGCTGCAGGGGTGGATTCCCTTCTCGCGCTTTGTCCTGAGCCAGGATGCGGGCGCGGCCATTCGGGGGACGGGAAGGGTGGACCTGTTCTGCGGGGACGGTCCGGAGATGGAACAGACGGCGGGGAGCCTGAAGGAAAAAGGGACCCTGTATTTTCTGGTCAAGAAAAGGTGACCGCCCGCGCGGCGGGGGCGGTTCGAATCGCGGGGATCGGCGGAACGATCCTCGGCAATGTCGGCCAAGGAGAGGATTTTATGGGAAAAGGCGATCAGCGCTCCAAGAGGGGCAAGATTCACCGGGGGACGCAAGGAAAAACCCGCCCCCGCAGCCGGAAGCGTTCCGGCAAACCGGCGCCCGCGAAGGCGTGATCTTTTCGCCGCTTCGCGCTCAATCGACCGCGCCGCTTTTTTTCAGAAGACCGGCGATCGCTTCGGCGAGCCGCCGGTACCCGGCCGCGTTGGGGTGGATATAATCCGACTTGAGCGAAGCGTCGGAGAGAACCGCGGGAAGCGCCTTCTCTTCCAGGGGCAGGGACAGGCTCTTCGCGATCTCGCGGTACAGGGGCGGCGGCGCAAGGGAAAGGCCCGGTGACGGCACGGCAATGAGAACGACGGCCGCCCCCTTCTCCCGGGAAAGCCGGATCATGGATCGGATGTTTTGCGCGGTCTGCCGCGAATCCAGCCGCCGGATCAGGTCGTTGCCGCCGTGGCAGAGAAGCACGAGGGCGGGCTTCTCGCGCTCCAGGACCATGGGCAGGCGGGCCAGCCCCTCTCCGGTCACCTCGCCCGGCACCCCGGCATTCGCGACGCGAAAGCCGATCCGTTTTTCCAGGACCGCCGGATAACTGTTCCCGGCATCGGCCCCCGTACCGTAGGTCAGACTGTCTCCGAAGGCCAGGACCACCGCGTTCCCGGCAAGGCGCGGCAGCCGGATTTCCTCGGAAGAACAGGCCGCCAGGAAGGCGAAAAAGACGACGACCGCCGGCAGGGCGGCGCGGAGCAGTCCTTTCCCGGGCTTTCCGCGAACCCACCCCGACGCGCCATGTCCTCGCCCCGGCCGGCCGGGCATTCGGTTCATCGGTTCTTGCCGACGAACTTCATCATCTGCTTGAAGACCCCTTCGAGGATATCGGGGGCGATGAAGTAGTCCGGCATCTCCCGGTAAAAGAATTCCGTGACGGCCTTCGCGGCGGCGTCGACGTCGCCCTGGTATTTCTCGTAATAATTCTCCAGCGCGGCTTTCCAGATGCGGCCCGCGTCTATGGACAGCCCGACGAAGCGGCCCGCCTCCTCTCCCGTGATGTAGCCGTAGTGATCCGCGCAGTGATAGGCGACCGGCAGCGGTTTGAGCTTTTCCAGGCTCTCCAGGTACTGGACCATGTTGGTGTTCATGGACGGGAAGATGGAGTCCTTGAAGGGGATGCCCGCCGCGTCGGAAGCGAACAGGACCTTCGCTTCCGGTTCGTAGGCCGCGATGGAGCAGTTGGAATGGCCGGGGGTCGAAAGGATGGTCAGAGCGACGCCGCCCAGGTCGATCCGGTCGCCGTCCCCGACGGCGGCGCCCGTCAGGTCGTCCCGCCAGTCGATGTCGATGGCCTGAAGCGCTTCCGCGGCGCCCGCCTGCTTCGCGCACATCGCGCTGAAGCTGTTCATGATCTCGATCGCCTTGGGCATGGCGAATATTTTCCATGCCGGCGCCGAGGCGACGATCTCCATGTCCGGGAAGGTCCGCTTGAAATAGGGCACGATGCCGGCGTGGTCGAAATGGGAATGGAGGATGAGGAATTTCCGCACCCGCGCCGGATCGAGCCCGAACGCCTGCATCTGCGCCAGGACGTCCGGCAGGATGTAGCTCAATCCGCCGTTGATCAGGATCGCGCCGTCCCGGCCTTCCAGATAGTAGGTCCCTGCCTCCTCCCTGCCCAGGTACCACAGATGGTCCGTGATCTTGCCCGCCTCTCTGCGTCTCATTGCGCACCCCCCTGCTGCCGGCCCGTGCGGCCGCGCCGAATTTGATACTTACCCATAGCCGACCTGCATGCGGAGATCAAGCGAAAATCCCCAACATAATCATGGAAAAAGAGCGTGGATCCTGATACAATGCAAAAGGAAGCTGTTTGCAGGCGCACGGTCTTTTACGCAAAACCATCCACGACAAAAGGAGGAGCTATGGAGCGAATCGGCAATCTGGACGCACTCTTCAAGCCGCGGAGCGTGGCCATGATCGGGGCTTCGGCCACACCGGGCAAGCTCGGGTACGACATCCTGTACAATCTGATTCAAGCCGGCCTTGCGGGACCCATCTACCCGGTCAATCCGAAAGCGGAGGAGCTTCTGGGGCTCAAGGTCTACCGGGACATTCCGTCGCTGCCCTCCCCGCCGGACCTGGCCGTCATCGTGATTCCCGCCCGCATGGTTCCCGAAACCATCGAGGAATGCGGCAAGGCCGGGATCCGGGCGGCGGTGGTCGTGACCGGCGGTTTTGCCGAGGCGGGAGCGGACGGGGAAAAGCTCCAGACGGAACTGGCCGCCAAGGCCCGGCAGTACGGCCTGCGCGTGGTCGGCCCCAACTGCCAGGGGATCAACAGCCCGCATTTCAGTCTCTGCGCCTCCTGGCCCCTGATCACCACGCGGGGGCGGATCGCCTTCATCTCCCAGAGCGGCACGGTCGGCGCCGCCCTCATCGACCGGGCCGCCGAGGATCAGCTCGGCTTCAGCGTTTTCGTCAGCCTGGGAAACCGCGCGGACGTGGACGAGTCGGACTGCATCCGCTATTTCAACGACGATCCGAACACGAAAGTCATCGCCCTCTACATGGAGGGCGTCCGAAGGCCGGAGTTTTTCCTGGATTCCCTGGCCGGGGTCGCGAAACCGGTCGTCATCCTCAAGGCCGGGCGGACGGCCCGGGGCCGGGTTGCGGCGGAGAGCCACACGAAGTCGCTTGCCGGCGACGACGCGATCTATGAGGCCATCTTCCGGAAATACCGGGTCAACCGCGCCGACAATCTGGAAGAGCTCTACGATTTCGCCAAGGCGCTGGCCTACATGGAAAAGCCATCGGGCAGGCGGCTGCTCCACATCTCCAGCTCCGGCGGCGCCGCTATCCTCGCCATCGACGAGGCGGAGAAGCTGGGCTTCGAGAATCCCGCGCCGACGCCGGCGCTGAAAGACCGCCTGCGGGCCTTTCTGCCCGCCCACTGCGGGGTCGGCAATCCCATCGACCTCACGGGCGATGCCATCTCCGACCCCAGCCTGTACGCCCGGGTCATTGCCGCGGCCAAGGCGGATTACGACACCAGCGTCGTGATTTTCGGGGACCCGATTCACGGGGCGTCCGAAATGGTGACCGGCAAGGGGGAACTGATCGTCTACTGCGGCGGCGCCGACGTGGAGCGGGAGGAATCCCGGCTGATGCACCGGAAGGGGATTCCCGTCTATCCCACGCCGGAGCGGGGCATTCGCGCCCTGTACCAGCTTGTCCGCTTCGATGAAGAGAAGCGCGCCCGGAAAGCGGCCCCCGCGGCGGCGCACGGAACGCCGCTCAACCTGCTGCCGGCGGGCGAGGCGGCGGCCCTGTTGAGGAAATACCGGATACCGGCCGTGGCCGCGAAGCCGGCGGCGACCGAAAAAGAGGCGGTCGCGCTGGCGAAGAAGTTCAAGGCCCCTGTTGCCCTCAAGATCGCTTCCGCCCAGGTGTCCCACAAGACCGACGTCGGCGGCGTGCGCCTCAACCTGGCCCGGCCCTCGGAGGTGAAGACCGCCTTCGCGGAGATCCTGAAGAGCGTGAAAAAGCATGCGCCGAAGGCGGGAATCGACGGCGTCACCGTCTCGCCCATGGCCAGGCCGGGCGGGGTGGAGGCGATCCTGGGCATGACCCGGGACCCGCAGTACGGGCCGACGCTGATGTTCGGCCTGGGGGGGATCTTCACGGAGATCTACCGGGACGTGCAGTTCTGCCTGCTTCCGGCCACGGAGAAAACGTTCCGGCAGACGATCCGGGGCATTCGGGGATACCCGCTCCTGGCGGGCGCCAGAGGCATGAAGCCGCGGGACGAGAAGGCGCTCGTCGAAGTGATGAAGGCCCTGGCGAAGCTGGTGAAGGATCGGCCGGAGATCGACCAGATCGATCTGAATCCGATCCTGGTGTACGAAAAGGGCGTCGCGGTGGTGGATTACCGGATCTACCGGCGCTGAGGTGAAGGGAAAGAATCGAAAGGGGGCTGCCGCCCGTCGGCAAGCCCCCTTTTTTTCAGGCAATGCTTGTCCGGATCGCCTACTTGAGATAGGCCGGAATCTCCTTCAAATCCTTGCCCTGGAAGCTGCAGGCGATGCCGCAGGTCTTGCAGGGGGTCTTGAGGGCCGGCAGCGGCGGTTCGCCCTTGATGTTCCGCTCGATGAACCGAAGGCATTTGCCGACCTGTGCGTCCGGCCCCTCGACGGCGATGGTGACGCATCCTTCCGCGCCCCCCCAGCCGCCGGAGGCGAAATGAACAGCCTCGAGATCGAACAGGCTCTCGATCGCGTCGAGTTCCGTGAACACGATCCCGTCGGAGACGCAGGCTATGCCGACGCGGGCGCCGACGGTCCTGCCCAGGGTCATCGACCCTCCGTACTGGGCCGCCAGCTCGACGGAGGGAATCATCTTTTCGAGCCCCACCGGATAGATGATCTCCAGCCCCCGGGCCTTCATGGCCATCAGAAACTGGCCCATGGTGCCGCCCGTGGGGCTTGCCATGACCACGCCGACGTTTCCCTTGGAATCCAGGGCGTTGGCCCCCTTCAGCAGGATATCGCCGGGGGAAAGCTTGTCCAGGACCGTGCCGGGCTCCACGGGCAGGGGTTTGCCCTTGTGGAACGTCACGGGCTTGGTCCGCTCCTCCGGGCCCAGCACGCACAGGACGCCCCGAATGACCTGCCCGGCCAGGTAGCCCTCCTTCCGGATCTTCTCCCCCAGAAGCTCCTCGAGGATGTATGCGTTGGTCGATCCTCTGCCGACGAGGAGATAGCCTTTTCGCATCGCGTTTTTGATTTCCGGGAGCGCCGCCACGCCTTTTCCGATCAGGCGCTTGGATTCCGCCGGTGTCAGGGTGAACAGTGCCTGCATCTTCCAGTCTCCTTTCTGTTTGCGGGTGTTGGATTTTTTGCGATTTCGCAATCCGGTCTCTCTTGAAATTGTACTTCATTCGGACCGCGGATACAAGCGCAACCATGAAAATTGCGCAACCATGAAAATGTGCGACGATGAAACGCAACGAGGAGTCGCATGCCTTCCGTTTCCGCCCCGCGAGGAGAAATTTTCCACGGGGAATGCCGGGCGCCCCGCTGACCCGGAAGGATGCCCGGGCGGGAATCGCCGCCCGGAACGGCGGATCCGTCAGTTCAACGCCGCCTTCGCACGGCGGTTCGCGTAATGCCGCAGGGGCATCACGAGGCCGAAGAAGGGGATGATGTACATGGCGGAGACCAGCGGCTCGAGCGGGCCGAAAAAAGCCGAGGCAAAAACGATCACCAGGACGTTGTTCATGTTTCCCATCATCACCGCGCCGGCGAGCTGATCTTCGAGCGGGCCTCTCCAGAAAAACAGTATGCCGGCCGCGCAGCAGATCGCCGACAGCCCCACCGCCGCGACGGCCGCCGTGAAGATGACGGCGGGGTCCGTCCTGAAAAGCGCCGAGTACCGGCAGAAGATCCCCAGATTGATCAGGGCGAAAAGCGCCAGCGAAAGGGGGAACTGCACCCGGAAGACGTGCCTCAGCAGGCCCGGGGCGAGGCGCCGAAGCGCCTCCACGATCAGGATGGGGACGAAGATCACCGTCAAAAGCATGCGGGTCATGGCCGCCATGGAGATTTCCGCGTGCCGGGAGGCGACCGACTGGACGAGAAGGGGCAGGGTGACCGGCACCAGCACCGACGTGACGACGACCACCACCAGGACCAGCGCGCTGTTGCCCCTCACCAGGTTGGAGATGAAGGGGGCGACCACGCCCGTGGACACGCCGCTCAACAGCAGCGCGGCCAGGGCGTAGTCCGGCGCGAACGCCTGGAAGAGATAGTAGACCAGCGCGGGAAAGATCAGGCTCTTCAGGGCCACGAAGGCGAGGATCCTTCCCCTGTCGTTTCTCAACGTCGACCGGACGGTCTTCAATTCGATGGACAGGTAGCTGAGCGCGAAAAGGATCATCAGGCAGTACACGGGCAGTTCCCGAAAACGGGAACTGAACTCGGGGAAGAGGATCCCGGCGGCCATGGAGGAAAGGACGACGACCAGGAGCAGGAGATCGTTGAGGCGAAAGGGAAGCGGCATGGCGCGAGGTTAGCAGAAAGTCATGCCGGGATCAATGGTTGTCCGGAGCCGGTGACACGGGGAACTGAAAGCGCAAGAGGCGGGACCCTTTCCGGTCCCGCCTCTCGTGACGAAGCGGTTGGGGCAGTCGGGATGTCGGCGCAATGCTTCCCGAATCCCTTCTCCGTTGCCCTTCAGGGTACCCTGAAGTTGAAATTGTGGCACTGGTTGCAGTAGTTCTCGCTCTTGGCGTGCTGGCGATGGCAGAGGTTGCAGTCCAGATCCGTCCCGTAGTGGGGCGAGGTGTGGGGGTTTTCGGGCTTCACCTTTGCCGTCTTTTCCGCCAGCTTGGCCGTGCTGCCGTGGCAGGCCACGCATTTGTCCATCTCCA
>CAYWTL010000058.1:0-15631 GCA_964460245.1 uncultured Syntrophaceae bacterium
AACCCAGTACGATGGCTTTGGTATAGTCGACTGAGCCTGCGGCGGCTGCCTCAGCTGCCATGGCAAGCGGTGCAAAAATCATGACGAAGAGAATACCGATGACCGTCGATGCGAACATTTTCACTCTTTTTACCATAATTCGTTTTAACCATCCTTTCTTGTTTTCTACATCCAGCGTTTGAAAAATTCGACCGTTGAACCCAGATTTGCCGTTCCCACCCCCTTTCTTTCGATCGCTGTCTTCTTTGCCGTCGACACGACGCGGCCGAAACACACCGGGCTCTCGAAAACCGATTCGCGTCGCATCCCCACTATTCTAGCCTGAAAACGGGAAATCTACTATCTCCAAAGGTCCGGCTTGTCAAGAAATAATTTGGCATCGCGGCGCCGATCTGTGCTATAGCGCGCTTCAGAGAAAGAACGGGAGGCCGCGGAGAAATCCGGATGACAGCCATGCTGACCGAGCGGGAAAGGACGATCGCTCGATGCATCCAGGGAGATATCGGTTTGGACGACCACCCCTTTCGGCGGATCGCGCGGGAAACGGGCATCCCGGAGCGGGAAATCCTGGACGGCATCCGCGGCCTGCTCCGGCGGGGCGTCATCCGGAAGTTCGGCGCGGTCGTTCGCCATACCCGGGCCGGCTTCACCCGGAACACCATGGTCCTCTGGGCCGTCCCGGAAGACCGCTGCGATGCGGCCGGAAGCATCCTCGCCGCCTTCCCGGAGGTGACGCACTGCTATCAGCGAACGCCGGCCTTTGCGGAAAAGTACAACCTGTTCAGCATGATCCATCTCCGCGGCCGGCAGGAGGAGGATCGGCTGCTCCGGAAGATCTCCGCATCGACGGGATTGACGGACTATCTGGCCCTCGCCAGCGAGGAAGAATTCAAGAAAACCAGCATGACATACTATTGAATGGGCTCAACATCCGAAAGACTTTTTGAAAAAGCGATGGAAGTCATCCCGGGCGGCGTGAACAGTCCCGTCCGTGCATTCCGATCCGTGGGGGCAATTCCCCTGTTTATCCGCGAGGCGCGGGGTTCCCGCATCGTTGACGTGGACGATCGGGAATACGTGGATTACGTGATGTCCTGGGGACCCATGATCCTCGGGCACGGCCACCCTCAAGTGATCGATGCGATCTGCGAGGCCGCCCGCCGGGGAACGAGCTACGGGGCGCCCACGGAGATGGAGATCGTCATGGCGGAAATGCTCACCGAGGCCTTTCCCGCCATGGCCATGGTCCGTCTGGTCAGTTCCGGAACGGAGGCCGTCATGAGCGCCATCCGCCTGGCGCGGGGTTACACCGGCAAAAGCAGGATCATCAAATTCGAGGGTTGCTACCACGGCCACGCCGACTCCATGCTGGTCAAGGCCGGCTCCGGCGTCGCGACGCTCGGGATTCCGGGAAGCCCCGGTGTGCCGCCGGCCCTTGCCGAACTGACGATCACACTGCCTTTCAACAATACCGAAGCCGTGCAGGAGGCCGTGGACGTCCACGGTCCCGATCTCGCCGCCATCATTGTCGAACCCGTCGCCGGGAACATGGGCGTTGTGCCTCCCAGGCCCGGATTCCTGGAAAGGCTGAGGGAGATCGCCGGCCGGCACGGGATCCTGCTGATCTTCGACGAAGTGATCACCGGCTTCCGGCTGACCTACGGCGGCTACCAGAACCTCGCCCGCATCGAGCCGGACATCACCTGCCTGGGCAAGATCATCGGCGGCGGACTGCCCGTGGGGGCTTTCGGAGGCCGAAGGGAGATCATGGAGCATCTGGCGCCTTCCGGGCCGGTCTACCAGGCGGGCACGCTTTCGGGGAACCCCCTGGCCATGGCGGCCGGCATCGCCACCTTGAGCATCCTCAAGGACAACTTCGAGGCCTATGACATGCTGGATCGCCGGACATTCCATCTCTGTGAAGAAATGCGGACCCTGTTTGAGAAGAAAGGCATCCCCTGCCGGCTGAACCGGGCCGGATCCATGTTCACGCTGTTCTTCACCGACCGGGAAGTATTCGACTTCACCTCCGCCGCCGGCAGCGACACGAAACGCTTTGCCCGATACTTCCGGGGGATGCTGAACCGTCGGATCAACCTGGCCCCCTCGCAGTTCGAAGCGGCATTCCTCTCCTTCGCACATACGGCGGACGACCTGGAGAAAACCCTCGAGGCCTGCGAACAGACGCTGGGAACCATTTGAGGTCATCGCTCATGGGAAATTACCTCGTCACCGGCGCGGCCGGATTCATCGGATTTCATGTGACGCAAAAGCTCCTTGAATCCGGCCATGCCGTCGTGGGAGTCGACAACCTGAACGACTACTACGACGTGACCCTGAAGACATCGCGCCTGGCCCTGCTGGAAAGCCGGCCCCGATTCCGGTTTGCCCGAATGGACATCACCGACCGCGACGGCATGGCCTCCCTCTTCGACGGTGAAAAATTCGAGTTCGTGGTCCATCTGGCGGCCCAGGCCGGGGTCCGCTACTCGCTCATCAACCCTCATGCCTACATCGAAAGCAATCTGGCGGGTTTCCTGAACGTGCTGGAGGGCTGCCGCCGGCAAGGGGTTCCGCATCTGGTTTTTGCCTCGTCCAGTTCCGTCTACGGCGCCAACACCCGCATGCCCTTTTCGATCCACAGCAACGTCGACCATCCCTTGAGCCTCTACGCGGCCACGAAAAAGGCCAATGAGCTGATGGCGCACACCTACGCGAGCCTCTATCGTCTGCCCTGCACGGGCTTGCGGTTCTTCACCGTCTACGGACCCTGGGGCCGGCCCGACATGGCCCTGTTCCTCTTCACCAAGGCCATCCTGGAGGGACAGCCCATCGATGTCTACAATCAGGGCCGCATGAAAAGAGACTTCACCTATATCGATGACATTGTCGAAGGCGTCTGCCGCGTCGCGGAAAAGATCCCCGCGCCGAATGCCCGATGGCGCGCCGACTGTCCGGACCCGGCCACCAGTTTTGCCCCGTACCGGGTCTACAACATCGGCAACAACCGTCCCGTGGAATTGCTGCGCTTCATCGACATCCTCGAAAAAAACCTCCGCAGGGAGGCCCGAAAGAATTTTCTGCCCATGCAGCCGGGAGATGTCCCGGAAACCTGTGCCGATGTGGACGATCTGATGGCCGACGTGGGATTCAAACCGAAAACGCCCATCGAGGAAGGAATCAAAAACTTCGTGACCTGGTACCGGGATTATTATAAGGTCTGAAGGAAATTTCAGAAAGGAATCGACCGTACATGAAAAAAGCGTTCATCACCGGCATTACGGGCCAGGACGGCTCCTATCTCGCGGAGTTCCTTCTGGGCAGGGGCTATGCCGTTCACGGTCTCATCCGCCGGTCTTCCACCTTCAACACCGACCGGATCGACCATCTGTACCGGGACTTTCACGACCCGCAGGCGCGCGTTTATCTGCATTACGGCGATCTTTCCGTGTCGGGCCAGTTGACGGATCTGCTCCACGACATTCAGCCCGACGAGATCTACCACCTGGGCGCCCAGAGCCATGTCCGGGTCAGCTTCGACATGCCCGAATACACCGGCGACGTCACCGGCCTCGGGACCCTGCGGCTGCTGGAAGCCATCCGCAAGACGGGCGTCAAGGCGAGGTTTTACCAGGCTTCCTCAAGCGAGATGTTCGGCGCCGCCCCGCCGCCCCAGAGCGAGCTGACGCCCTTCCATCCCCAGAGCCCCTATGCCGCCGCCAAAGTCTACGCCTACTACGTCGTCCGGAACTACCGGGACGCCTACGGGCTCTTTGCCTGCAACGGCATCCTCTTCAACCACGAGTCCCCACGGCGGGGGGAAACCTTCGTCACCCGCAAGATCACCCGTGCGGCGACCCGGATCAAACTCGGCCTTCAGGACAAGCTGTACCTGGGCAACCTCGACGCGAAGCGGGACTGGGGGTTCGCCGGGGATTACGTCGAGGCCATGTGGCTCATCCTGCAGCAGGATCGGCCGGACGATTTCGTCATCGCGACGGGTGAGACCCATTCGGTCCGTGAGTTCGCGGAAAGGGTCTTTCAGAAGCTGGACCTCGATTATCAGCAATATGTCGTCATCGATCCCAGGTATTTCCGCCCCACCGAGGTCGACGTTCTCCTCGGGGATTCCACCAAGGCCAAAACGGTGCTGGGATGGAAGCCCCGGGTGGGTTTCGATCAGCTGATCGACATGATGATCGCGGCGGACATGGAGATGTCCGCGAAGGAAAAGACGCTCTGCGAGGCCGGCTACTCCTCCGCGGGCAATCACCGGATGATCTGAGGACTGCCGGGCGGCGGCGGGCCGGAGCGGAGCGGCGGAGGCCCGCAAAAGAATGACGATGCAAGACAAGAGACTGACGATCACCGGTGGCAAGGGGTTTCTCGGAAAACATCTCATCCGGAAATTCCGGGAGCGGGGGTTCGCGAACCTTCAGGTCGGGGACCTGCCCGAGTACGACCTCGTCGACCGGGACGGCGTGAAGCGGCTCTACGACGACACCCGGCCGGACATCGTGGTGCATCTGGCCGCTAAGGTCGGCGGCATCGGCTTCAACCAGGAAAATCCCGCCTCGCTCTTCTACGACAATCTCATGATGGGCGTTCAGCTCATCCACGAGGGGCGCCTGCGCGGGATCGAGAAATTCGTCGCCATCGGCACGATCTGCGCCTATCCGAAATTCACGCCGGTCCCCTTCCGGGAGGAGGACCTCTGGAACGGCTACCCGGAAGAAACGAACGCCCCCTACGGCCTCGCCAAAAAGATGATGCTGGTGCAGTCGCAGGCCTACCGGCAGCAGTACGGGTTCAATTCCATTTTCCTCCTCCCCGTCAACCTGTACGGCCCCGGCGACAACTTCGATCCCCGCTCGTCGCACGTGATTCCCGCGCTGATCAAGAAGTGCGTGGACGCGATCGACCGCCGGGAGGACGCGATCGTTGTGTGGGGAACGGGCAGAGCCACCCGGGAGTTTTTCTACGTGGAGGACGCCGCCGAGGCCATCGTCCTCGCGACGGAAGCCTACAACAAGAGCGAGCCCGTCAACATCGGACCGGGTTTCGAGATCCCCATTCGGGATCTCGTCGCGCTGATCGCCGAACTGACCGGATTTCAGGGCAAAATCGCGTGGGACGCAGCCAAGCCCGACGGACAGCCGCGGCGGATGCTGGACACCGGCCGGGCCCTTCGGGAGTTCGGTTTCCGGGCAAAGACGGGCTTTCGGGACGGACTGCAAAAAACCATCGACTGGTATCGCGCCAACCGATGATAACTACCTGAATATGCTGTTTTTTACTTGAGCATGACCGGAAATGTTTTTTGTTGACTTCTCTTCCGGATCATGCTAAAGGGCGCGGCGGTAATGGACAAGCTGGACAGAAAGACGCTCCTCCAGATGGGTTATGCCAGCAGCATCGGCATTGCCATGGTGCTGGCGATCTTTGGATGTCTGTATCTCGGCAACTGGCTGGACAGGAAACTGGGGACTGTCCCCTATTTCACGATCATTTTTCTGGCCATCGGCGTGGTCGCGGGCTTCAAGAACATCTACAGCCTGATCCAGCGGACCTTTAAGGACGAAGAACCGGTCATCAAGAGCCTGAAGAGTGAACCCCATCGAAAAAGACCCCCTCCAGCAAAAGCTTGAGAAACTCAACTGGGCGATCCTGGCGCTCCTCGTTCTGATCAGCCTGATCTTCATGCAACCGCCGTTCACGCTCGGCGTTTTGCTGGGCGGCCTTATCAGCATCGTCAATTTCTTCTGGCTGAAGCGGGATCTCCGCGTCGTGTTCGGGAGCCTGACCGGAAGGGCAAAAGCGGCCGTGATGCTGCGCTACTACATCCGTTTCTTCGTTTCCGCCGTCGTCATCTTTTTCATCATCACCCGGACGGTTGCCGACGTGATGGGCCTGCTGGTCGGTCTGTCCATCGTCGTGATCAACATTGTCCTGAACCTGCTGATGAACCTGTCAAAAAAAAACCTGATTGAGGAGGTTAAGTAAAAGATGCACTCCCTGTCCTTTCTGCAACTGGCGTTTCCCGGCATTCCCACCCACGTGAGTTACACGTGGCTCGTCATGCTGATGCTGATTCTCCTGTCCGTTCTGGCCACCCGCGCCCTGAAGATCAATCCCGGCGGAACCCAGAATGTCATGGAGGTCATCGTCAGCGGCATACACAAGCTCCTGATCGACACCATGGGAGAGCACGGAATGAAGTTCTTCCCCCTCATCGCGACCATCGGCCTTTTCATCCTGTTTTCGAATCTCCTGGGCCTCGTTCCGGGCTTCGAGTCGCCGACGGCGAACCTGAACACCAATCTCAGCATGGCCCTCGTGGTGTTCGTGCTGACCCACATCATGGGCGTCAAGATTCACGGGTGGAAATACGTCAAGCAGTTTATAGGCCCCAACCCCTGGCTGGCCCCTCTGATTTTTCCCATCGAGATCGTCGGGCATCTCGCAAGGCCGGTATCGCTGACCTTCCGGCTCTTCGGAAACATCGAAGGCGGACACATCGTGCTGGCCGTCATCCTGCTGCTGGTACCCCTGCTGGTTCCCCTGCCGATTCTGGTCCTGAAGCTCCTGATCTGCTTCATTCAGACACTGGTTTTCATGCTGCTGTCCATGATGTACATCGCCGGGGCAATGGAGGCGGCGCACTGAGAAGTCCCTTCCGCGGAAAATCATGAAATCGGGCAGGAGGCGGAGTCATCCCCGCCGTCCTCCCCGCAGCGACGAAAAGGGCCGGCAGAAATCTGCCGGCCCTTTTTTTGCGCCGCATTCGCGGCGGAATGGAACGGAAGCCGCCGATCGATCGGGCACGTCTTCGCTGCCCCGGTCGCCCGGCGCCGCGCGATCGGGACGCAATCGACAAACGGCGTGAACCTTCGCCGGGTCCGGCCGCCGAAGGGAGGCCCCGGCCCGCTACTTGGCGGACAGGTACGCATGGATCGCCCGTGCGGCCTGCTTGCCCGCGCCCATGGCGAGGATGACCGTGGCGGAGCCCGTCACGATGTCGCCGCCGGCAAAGACGCCCGGACGGGTTGTCTCTCCCGATTCCCCCCGGGTGATGATGTAACCGCGGCGGTTCGTTTCCAGCCCGGGCGTCGTCGCCGGGATAATCGGATTGGCCATCGTTCCGACCGCCACCACGACGGTGTCGACTTCAATCACAAATTCGGACCCCGGTACGGGCACCGGGCTTCGACGCCCCGATTCGTCGGGCTCTCCCAGCTCCATGCGGAGGCATCGCACGCCCGTGACCCATCCTTCCCGGTTCCCGATGTATTCGACGGGATTGGTCAGCATCCGGAACTGAACGCCCTCCTCCCGGGCATGGTGAACCTCCTCCTTCCGGGCGGGCATTTCCACTTCCGTGCGGCGGTAAATGATGTAGGCGTTTTCCGCTCCCAGGCGGAGTGCGGTGCGCACCGAGTCCATGGCTACATTGCCGCCGCCGACGACGGCGACGTTTTTTCCGCGGACAATGGGCGTATCGTATTCGGGAAAAAGATAGGCCTTCATGAGGTTGGAGCGCGTCAGGTACTCGTTGGCCGAGTAGATGCCGCTCAGATTCTCCCCGGGAATGTTCATGAAAACCGGGGCGCCGGCGCCGACGGCGATATAGACGGCGCTGAAACCGTCGGCAAAGAGATCGTCCACGGTCGCGCTCCGGCCGATGACGGCGTTGGTCTCGATCTTTACCCCCAGCTTCTGCAGGTAATCCACCTCCGCTTCGACAATCGCCTTGGGAAGGCGGAATTCGGGAATGCCGTACACCAGAACGCCCCCGGCCTTGTGAAGGCCCTCGAAGACCGTCACTTCATATCCCAGCTTGACCAGATCCCCGGCGATGGTCAGGCCCGAAGGGCCGGCGCCGACGACGGCGACTTTCTTTCCGGTCTTCGGGGCCGGAGGCGGAACGGTCATCTCGCCGGACATCCGTTCATAATCGGCGGCAAACCGCTCCAGTCTCCCGATGGCCACGGGATCGCCCTTCTTGCCGAGGATGCAGACCTGCTCGCACTGCTCCTCCTGCGGACAGACGCGGCCGCATACGGCCGGCAGGCTGTTGGTCTCCTTCAGGACGCGGGCGGCATCCAGGAATCTTCTTTCGGCGATGGCCCGGACGAACTCGGGAATGCGCACCTCCACCGGGCAGCCGGCGATGCAGCCGGGTTTCTTGCACTGGATGCAGCGCTTCGCCTCAGACACGGCGGCCTCTTCCGAATATCCGAGGGGAACCTCCTCGAAATTCCTCACCCGGACGGCCGGATCCTGCTCCGGCATCGCGTGGCGGGGAACCTTTTCCTTTTTCGGTTTTCTTTCCTCAGTTTCCATGCGATTTGCACCGGTGCCGTTCATAGGCTGCGCCTTCCTGCTCGCGATACATGCGCAGCCGGCTCGCCAGGAGATCGAAATCCACCTGATGGCCGTCGAATTCGGGGCCGTCGACGCAGGTGAATTTCGTCTTCCCGCCGACGGAAACCCGGCAGGCGCCGCACATGCCGGTTGCGTCCACCATGATCGGATTCAGGCTGACGACGGTCCGGATCCCGTAGGGTCTCGTCAGATCGGCGATGACCTTCATCATCGGAACCGGACCGATGGCAAAAACCTCGTCGATCTTTTCGCCCGCATCGATCAGGTTCTGCAGCACCGTGCTGACGAAACCGTGAAAGCCGTAGCTGCCGTCGTCCGTGGCGACGATGAGCCGGTCGCTGACCCCCTTCATCTCCTCCTCCAGAATGAGCAGCGCCTTCGTCCGGGCGCCGATGATGGAAATGACCCGGTTGCCCGCCTGCTTCAGCGCCGCCGCCAGGGGATAGACGACCCCGACCCCCACACCGCCGCCGACGCAGACCACCTGGCCCACCCGGTGGATGTCCGTGGGGTTGCCCAGCGGGCCCTGAACGTCGCGAAAGGCATCGCCCGCCTTCATTGCGGCCATGGCCGCCGTCGTCTTGCCGACGACCTGGAAGATGATGGTGATCGTTCCCCGCCCCGGATCGGAATCCACGATCGTCAGGGGAATCCGCTCCCCTTTCTCATCGACGATCAAAACGACGAACTGCCCCGCCTTCCGTTTCCGGGCAATGGCCGGGGCCTCCAGGACCATCCGGACGACATTTTCCGACAGATCGGTCTTCTCAACAATTCGATTCAAGCTGCCTGCTCCTGATTGTCTCCGCTTTCCGCGCCTTCACCGCGGCAAAAAACGAGGGAGCCGGAAGGCTCCCTTTCGTCATGACTGTTTCCGGGTTTCGATTGCCGCCCGGACGCAAAGCGGCGCGGCGGACCGGACCGACCGCCGACTGCGGCGTCGCAAGCCGAGGCTCAAGGCACGAAACCTTCCGCGGCCGTGTCAGTACTCCTTGGTCAGCTTGTCCAGCTCCGCCAGGCTGAATACCGGCCCGTCCTTGCACACATACTTGCTGCCCACGTTGCAGCGCCCGCACTTGCCGATGCCGCATTTCATCCGCATCTCCAGCGACGTGATGATGTTCTCCTTCGAGAAACCCAGGTCGAAGAAGACCGGCAGGGTGAAACGGATCATGATGGGCGGGCCGCAGATCACCGTCACCGCGTTCTCCGAGCTGGGCGCGACCTCCTTGCAGACGGTGGGGACAAAGCCTTCCCGGCCCGTCCAACCCGCATCGCCTTTGTCGACGGTCACGTTCAGGTTGATGTCGGAGCGCTTGCCCCACGCCTCCAGTTCGTCCTTGTAAATGAGAAGGCCCGGGTTCCTCGCCCCGTAGACGACCGTGATGTTGCCGAAGCGGGAACGATTGGATTCGTGAATCATGTAGTTCAGCAGGGACCGAAGCGTCGTGAAGGCGAAGCCTCCACCCACGATCACGATATTCTTGCCCTGCAGATATTCGATCGGCCAGGAATTCCCGAGGGGGCCGCGGACGCCCATGAGGGTTCCCGGTTCCATATCATGCAGCGCGCTGGTTACCACGCCGGCCCGCTGGACGGTGAACTCGATGTAGCCGGGCTGCGTCGGCGAGGAGGCGATCCCGATGGGAGATTCCCCTTTGCCGAAAATGGAAAGCTCGCCGAACTGGCCGGGGATGTACTTGAATTTCTCTTCATCCTCCTTGTTGACGAACCGGAGACGGAAGGTCTTGATGTCCTTCGTGTCCACTTCCGTGATGATTTTTTCAACCTCGACCGGATACGGTATGTATGGATTCTGCATGACCACTCCCGACTCTATAATTTCGAAATGTCTTCCACGATCTTTCGGATGTCGATGTTCACGGGGCAATACATGACGCACCGGCCGCACCCCACGCAGGCGATGGCGTTGAAGTTGTCCACGTAGTACTTGAACTTGTGCATGGCCCGCTGGCGCCAGCGCTCCTTCTGGGACGTCCGGGGGTTGTGGCCGGACGTTTCCTTGGTGAAAAGCGGAAACATGCAGGAATCCCAGTTCCGCAGGCGGATTCCGTCCTTCCCCTTGACCTCGTCGCTGATGTCGAAGCAGTGGCAGGTCGGGCAAAGGTAGGTGCAGGTCCCGCAGGCGAGGCATTTCTGGTGGATGGTGTTCCAGAAGGGATGCTCGAAGCTGACATCCAGGATCGGTTTGATCGCCTTCGCCGGAATATGGGACTTGATTTCCTGCGCGGCCTTCGCGGCGATCTCTTTTTTCGCGGCCAGCGCCTTGTCGTCCGCCTGGGGGGCATCGGCAAACCAGCCCAGCAGCTTTTCGCCCTTTACTGTGATGAATTCAGCCAGGTAGTCCGAACCGATTTCCGTGAGCAGAATGTCCGCGCCCTCCGATGCCGTGGGGCTTCCATCGACGGAGGTGCAGAAGCAGGTGGTGTAGGGCGGATGGACGCAGGCCAGGGAGATGATGGTCGTTTTCTCACGCCTGTCGATGTAGAAGGGATCCCGGTACTTCTCCTGGTCGAAGAGCATGTCCAGAAGGACATAGCTGTGGACGTCGCAGGGCCGGACGCCGAAGAGGACCGCTTCCTTCGCGCCTTCGGCCACACTGTCAAAGACCATGCCCTTTTCCGTCCGGGTGTATTTCATCATCCGTTCCGTATGGGGAAAGAAGAAGTTCTTCGGGGCATTTTTCGAGTTCGCAAAGTCGATCAGAGGCGCCTGGCCCTTGTCCAGTTGCTTGAAGAGCACATTGTCTTCCACTTTCACCGGAGCGAAAACAGGGATGTTTTCGGCCATCTTCCCGATGATGCCGGCCAGCTTTTCCTTCTTGATTAACCTCGTTTCCATGTTTTCCCTATGACCCCTTATCCAATCAATGTTAAGCTCTTCATCAGCGGCCGCGGATCGACATGATGCAGCTTGAACCAGCCTTCCGGACCCGGCAACCCCAGCGCCAGGGCGATCAGCTCGGTGAAGTAAAAAACGGGAAGCCGCACACGATCGCTTGCCCGCATGTCCAGATTGGCCATGCACACCGGGCATGCCGTGACCACGCAGTTGGCGCCGGCTTCGCGGGCCATGGTCATCAGCTTGTCGACCATCTTGCCGACGATGTCCGTCCGGCTGATCGTCAGCGACCCGCCGCAGCAGTCCGTCTTGTAGGACCAGAGCCGGGCTTCGGCCCCCAAGGCGTTCAGGATCCGGTCCATGAGCACCGGGTTTTCATAGTCGTCGAAGTTGCAGACCTCGGGCGGCCGGAGCAGGAGGCAGCCGTAGTAGGACACCGGCTTCAGCCCCGTCAGCCTCTTTTTCACCATGCCTTCCAGCGTTTCGAGGCCGATTTCCCTGAAAATGATGTCGATGGGATTCCGAATGGAGATCGCGCCCTCGTATTTGCCGCCGACGATCTCCTCGATCTCGCGCTTCAGGGCCGGGTCCGCCTTGAGGTGATGTTCCGCCGTCTTGAAGCGGTTGAAGCAGGCCGCACAGGGCACCATCACATCCATGGCATCCTTTTCCGCCGCCACCAGGTTCCGGGCCGGCAGGGCCACGGACAGTTTGAAATTGGTGCTGTGGGCAGAGGTGGCCCCGCAGCAGGACCAGTCATCCACTTCCTTCAGCTCTATCCCCAGCGCGCGGCTGACCGTCCTGACCGACTGGTCGTACTCCTTGGCCGTGCCGTGGAGAGAGCATCCCGGATAATATGAAACTTTCAACGATAGCCTCCTTCGTGTCTGTTCGCGATGCTATGCCTGCTTCGTCTTCTCGAAAATCCTGCGGACGGCGCCGATGTTTTTGGTGCGGGGCGAGATCAGCGCCAGCTTGCCCTTCATGAACATGTCGATGCCCATTCCCATGTCGGAAAAGAGGTCCCCGGACTTGAGCTTGTACTGCACCATCATGGTGGGCTCGTTGATCCGGCCGCCCATCTTGATGTTCGACAGGAAGGCCTCGTGAAACTTCAGGATGTTCTTTTCCTTCGCGGCCACGCCCGTTTCAATGGCCATCTGCCGAAGCGCATCCATCATTCGGGCGATGTCCACCTCGTTGGGGCACCGCGTGATGCAGGTTTCGCAGGAGGCGCAGAGCCAGATGGTCGCGCTGTTCAGGACCTCGTTCCTGCGGCCCATCTGGATCATCTTGATGATCTTGTTGGGGTTGAATTCCATGGCAAAAGCCAGGGGACAACCGGCCGTGCACTTCCGGCAGTGGTAGCACCGCTGAAGGGGCACCCCGTTGATCTTCTCATTCACTTGCTCTAAAAAGGTCTGCATATTCACTCCTAATGACTGCCCCCGCCGGGATTATAAATGAAGTCCTCCTTGTCGTTCTCCTTGAAGGCGCTGAGCGGCGCCGGGACGTCCAGCGAGGCGCCCGCCCGGTGTTCGAAAAGCTCGAAGGCGTCCTTGTCCAGCTTCTTGAGGAATTTGCGCAGGTCCACGCCCATCGGGCAGACGCTGATGCAGGAACCGCAGTCCACGCATCGGCCCACCATGTGGTACATCCGCATGAGCTGGAACATCTGGGTGTCCGACCGGTCTTCGCCGATGCCGACCCACTGCGGCTGGCTCTGCTCGGCGAAGCAGATCCGGCAGTAGCAGGAGGGGCACACGTTCCGGCAGGCGGCGCAGCGGATGCACTTTTCCATTTCTTTGGTAAAATAAGCCCAGCGCTCCTCGATGGAAAGCTTTTCGAACGCCTCCACCTCGGCATATTCCGAATCGGCATCCATCGCCGGGGCCGACTCGCCCGCCATCACGTCTGAAATCACGGGATTGTTGAAGCGGCAGGTCAGGCAGTTGTCGGCCAGGACATCCTTCAGGGCGAACTTCTTCTCGCCCGCCGGCGTCCGGACGGTCAGATGATCCCCGTCCACGGCGCCGTCCAGGATTTCCTCGCTGTTCAGCAGGGCGGCCAACTTCTTCCGGTCCACGTAGCCCGTGCAGGGAACGCCCAGGATCACGACCTCGCTCCGGTCGTACTGTTTTTCCACGAGGTGGATCACGATGGAGCGCGAGGTGCAGCCCCTGGCCACGATCCCGAAGGCTTTCTTGATCCGGGCTTCCGGCTTGACCCGCTTCTGCGACTCCCGGTGCTGCATCACCAGGTCGTGGACGAACTTCGCCAGGTTCTGCGTGCAGAACCGGTTCCAGACCAGTTTCTCCGCGTCGTCGGGGTTCGTGATAAAGCAGGGCGTGGCGGTCAGCGGCAGGGTCCCTTTTTCATACCCGACAATGGCGTCCACCTGTTTCTCGATGAGCAGTTTCCTGGCTTCTTCCCGCAGTTTCTTTTCGATATTTTCCACAGTTCCCGATTCCTCGTTCCTTGATTTGTCCTAAATCCTCTTGACCAGTTTGGTGGCCGGCCCCAGTTCCCGGACCGCCTGCGTCACGCCTTTGATGACCTGGGCAAACCGGTCGCCTTCCGACGCCGATACCCAGGTGAACAGGGTGCGGTTCCCCTCGATTCCGACATAGTTCAGAAATCGCTTCAGGGTGGCGAATTTCCGGCGTGCCGTCAGATTGCCCGTCAGATAGTGGCACTCGCCGGGATGGCAGCCGGATACGAGCACGCCGTCGGCGCCCTCCTGCAGGGCCCTCAAGATATAAAAAGGATTGATTCGCCCCGTGCAGGGAACCCGAATGATCCGGACATTCGGTGGGTACTGAATCCTGCTGATCCCCGCCAGGTCCGCCCCGGCATAGGTGCACCAGTTGCAGACAATGGCAACGATCTTCGGTTCCCAGCCTTCTTTCACTTGATTTTCAGCCATATCTTCTCCGTTTATCCAAATGGTCGTTCCCGCAAAACCGGGAGACTTTCGATGCCTTACATCGCCCAGATCTGGGCCAGCACTTCCTCGTTGTTGAATCCGTTCAGGTCCACGGCGTTCATGCGGCAGGAGGCCGTGCATACTCCGCAACCCTTGCAGAGCACCGAGTTGACGACGGCGCAGCCCTCGTTGAAATCCACCGAAATGGCGCTGAAGGGGCAGTTGATCTCGCAGAGCCCGCAGGCCATGCACCGCTCCTTGCTGACGTAGGCGGTCTTGCCCTCCGCCTCGATGTAATCCTTGGTCAGGATCGTGCAGGCGCGGGAGACCGCCGCATAGGCCTGCGTGATCGCCTCCTCGCTGAGCTTCGGCGCATGGGCCATGCCGCACATGAAGACGCCGTCCGTCTGAAAATCGACGGGCCTCAGCTTGACGTGGGCCTCGAGGAAGAAGCCGTCCTGGTTGGTGGGCACCTTGAGCATCTTGCCGATGTCCTCGTTGCCCGGATTGGGGACGGTGCCCACGCTGAGGGCCAGCAGGTCGGTCTTCAGCTCCACCTTTTCATTCAGGACGGGGTCGAAGACGGAAACGGCGATCTGCTTTCCGTCCTGGCGAACCTCCGGCTTCCGGTCCTCATCGTAGCGGATGAACTTGACGTCCAGCTCGCGGGCCTTCTTGTAGTAATCCTCCTTGAGGCCGAAGGTCCGGATATCCCGGTAGATGATCGTGATGTCCTTCGCGGGATCGGCTTCCTTCAGTTTCAGGGCGTTCTTGATCGCTTCGGAGCAGCAGTAGCGGCTGCAATAGGGGCGCTCCTTGTTCCGCGATCCGACGCACTGGATCATGACGACGCTTTTGGCCGCCGCCACTTTGGCGTCCTTGCCGGCGATCAGGTTCTCCAGCTCGCGCTGCGGGACAACCTGCTCCGACTGCCCCTGCAGATACTCCTTGTTCTCCAGTTCGTAGGCGCCGGTGGCCACCAGCACGACGCCGTGCTCGAACTGGGTTTCCCCTTCCTTCTTCTGTTCGATCGTCGTCTTGTAATTGCCGATGAAGCCCTCGATCTTCTTGATGTTCGCGCCGGTGTAGACATGGATGAGCTTGCTGTCCTTTATCTTCTGCAGCAGACCGGCCAGATGTTTTTTCGTGTCCAGCCCCTCGAGGGTGTAGTGGAGGTGGCGGTAATTGCCGCCCAGCTCGAACTCCCGCTCCACGATGTGGGACTCGAATCCCTGATCGGCCAGGGCCAGCGCCGCGGTGATGCCGGCCAGCCCGCCGCCGATGATCAGCACGGCGTGGTTGACGCTGAGCTGCCCCGGCTTCAGCGGCTTCAGGTACTGGGCCTTGGCGATCGCCATTCGCATCAGGTCCTTGGCCTTTTCCGTCGCCGCGTCCGGTTCGTGCATGTGGACCCAGGAGTTCTGGTCGCGGATGTTGGCCATCTCGAAGAGATATCGG
>CAYWTL010000059.1:0-15342 GCA_964460245.1 uncultured Syntrophaceae bacterium
CAGCCGTTGGAAGAGGGAGTCGTGGTCCCCGTGACCGGTGATGTCGCCCGCGATGACGACCGCGTCGGGCTTCAGGCGCTCCGTGTGGCTGCCGATCCGCTCCACCCGTTCCCGGCTGCCGTGAATGTCGGCGACCGCATAGATCTTCATTCCCGTGCCAACTCCGATTCAGAAATATCCGTGTCTGCCTTTCCCGCCGCTGAACTGCCTTGCCCCGGTGACGGTTTCGCCGCTGCGGATGACCCGCATGCCCATTCGAAATTCAAGGGCCATCGCCTCTTCCAGCGGCAGATCGCAACCGCGGTGGGCGGATTCCCGGTCGCTGCGCATGCAGAGCTGAGGGTGCGCGGCAATTTGGGAGGCCAGTTTCTCGGCCGCCTGCCGGGCCTCCCCGTTCTCCACCACGCGGTTGACGAGCCCCATGGCCAGGGCTTCTTCCGCATCGACCGGCCGACCCGTCAGGATGAGGTCAAGGGCTCGGCTCAATCCGATCAATCTCGGCAGCCGCTGGGTTCCTCCGTCGATGAGGGGAACGCCGAAGCGCCGGCAGAAGACGCCGAGGATGGAATTCCGCTCGGCGACCCGCAAATCGCACCAACACGCCAATTCAAGTCCGCCGGCCACGGCATAGCCCGAAATCGCGGCGATGACCGGTTTCGACAGACTCATCCTCGTCGGCCCCATGGGGCCGTCCTGGGACATGTCCTCATTGAGCCGGTTGACGTTTTCGACCAGTCCTTCCGAGATTGCCTTCAGGTCTGCACCGGCGCAGAAATGTCCCCCTGCGCCGAAGAGCACCGCGACAGAGGCGCTCTCGTCGCGCTCGAAAGTGCGGAAAGCCTCGGCGAGCTGATCGGCCGTCACCCGGTTCACGGCGTTTCGGAAGTCGGGACGGTTGATGATGATGGTTCGGACGGGGCCGCGATTCTCTACGCTGACTTCCACAGGGGCGCCTCCTTGCTTCGGGATGGGTTTGCGGATGAGGAACCGCCGGGGCTTTGTCTTCCCCCACGGCCGAATGGCTCCGTTATCAGAACATTGCACGACGGAATGCTCGGTCAGATGGAGCGGCATGCTACCCGAAGCGCCGGCGGATCACAAAATCTAAACCTTAATATATTCCGTAGTTTTGCAAATATCAAGACGTTTTTCAGGAAGTTTTCAGGGAAATGTGCCGATGATTTCAAATGGACGGGCTGCTGATATTTATGCTATGTTCATGAACATTCAAATCGTGAGTCTGCAGGGGGATCTGTGAAGACGGATGGGGATCTGCAACGGGAAGTGGTGTCGTACCTGCAAGAACGGGGTGCGGACCTGATCGGTTTCGCCGCCCCGGACCGCTGGCACGAGGACAACCGCGTACCAGCTCCCTATCGGCCCGACGCCCTGTGGCCCATGACCCGCACCGTGATCGTCCTCGGCATCCAAATGCCCCTGCCGGTCGTCGAGACGACGCCCTCCGTTCAGCACCGCGACCTCTACAACACCTGCAACCGGGCGCTGGACGAACTCGCCTTTTCCCTGACGCGCTGGATGAACCGCCGCGGCCACGCGGCGATTCCCTTGAGCCGTGACGGGTACGCCAACATCCATGTCCTGATTCGAAAGCCGGCCGCCGCTTTCGCCCATGGTTTTGCCGCCCATTACAGCGGCATCGGTCACAAGGGGATCAACAATACGGTTCTGACGGAGTCCTTCGGCCCCCGCGTCCGTTTCACATCCGTTTTCACCGCGGCCCGGCTGCCGGCCGATCCACCGCTCTCGAAAAACCACTGCATCCGCTGTGGCGCCTGCGTCCGCCTCTGTCCTGTCCGGGCGCTGCGGATCACCCAAGAGGAACTTGCCGACCGGAAGATCATCGTGGCGGATTACAATGCGCGGTCCTGTGCCGAATGGGCGCGCGCCCTGACGGAGAAAGGATGTTACCCCTGCGGCATCTGCATCAAGGTCTGTCCCGTGGGCGCGGACCGCGTCCTCTACGGGCGCGAGAAAAGCCTGAATCACTACCGGCGGGAAGCGGAAGCCCCGGCGGATACGAACGACCCCGCGTACCGGGCCTGGGCGCATATCCGGGCCCACGGCAGCCTGATTGCGGAAAAGGACGCCCTCTCGCTGGCCGATCTGCGCACGGTGGCGGAAAAAATCATCCAGGAGAATAAAATCTCATGACCGTTTCCCCGCGGCCGCCCGAGGCCCTAATCAAGTTCTGTGACGCCTGCGCTGCCGGCCTGTCCGGCCTGCCGGACAATGATGCCTGCATTCAGATCGTTTCTGGAATGCTGCCCCGGCTCACCTCGGACAAATCCCTTTTCCGGGACATTCTCGAAGGCATGGTCGCGGATGCGCCCTATCCCGATCTTCGCTACGCCACGATGTTCGACAGCGAGGTGATTCTTTACCGCGACCCGAGACAGCTTTTTTCGGTGCGGCTGTTCTTCTGGGAGCCGGGGGTCTACGATCCCGTTCATGATCACAATGCCTGGGGGGTTGTGGGGCCGGTTGCGGGCGAACTGGAGATCGTCAATTACCGTCGGCTCGACGTCGGCTCGCGGGAGGGGCATGCCTGTCTGCAGGAAACGAGCCGAAGGACCATCCTACCCGGCGAAAGCTATTCTGTCTGCGGTCCCGAGACCATTCACAAGACCGGGAACCCCGGGAGCCGGGTGACCCTGCAGGTGAGCGTCTACGGAAGGCCGTGGAACCGGCGGGACCATGTGAACGGATTCGACATTGCCGGTCAGCGAATCTATCCGATCTACGCCCCGAAAACCATCAAGCGTCGCCTGGCCGCGCGGTCATTGTCCGATCTCTGAAGCGGTGTACATGTTCTCGATCAGGTCCCTGTATTTTTCCATGACCACTCTTTTCTTGAGTTTCAGCGACGGCGTCAGCTCGCCCGTTTTTTCAGAGAACGGTTCCCGGACGATCCGGTAGTCCTTGATCGTCTCAAATCGGGCCAGATGCCGGTTCCGCTCCGCCACGTGACGACCGACGATCGCCAGGAAATCCGGCCGGTCCAGAAGCTCCCGAGGGTTCGCAACAGTCAGGCCGCCTTCTTCCGCCAGCCGGGCCGCTTCCACGAAGTTCAGCGTCACCAGTGCGGTCAGGTATTTCCTCCGATCCCCGATTACCAGGACGTGTTCGAAAAGCGGGTCTTTCAGAAAGAGCCCTTCGATGTTCTGGGGGGCGATGTTCTTGCCGCCGGAGGTAATGATCAGGTCCTTTTTCCGGTCCGTGATCGCGAGAAATCCGTCTTCATCCAGCCGGCCGATGTCGCCGGTCATCAGCCAGCCCTCCGGCGTGAACACATCCCGGGTCTGGGCGGGCATTTTCCAGTAGCCGCTGATGACGTTGTCTCCCCTGACCAGGATCTCTCCATCCGGGGCGATCCGGACTTGATTGCAGGGGAGCGGTTTACCCGTCGTTCCGAAGCGGTAGTCGCCGATCACATTGAGGCTGACCGGGGCCGTCGTTTCCGTCATGCCGTAGCCTTCGATGACAAAGACGCCGGAAGCGTTGAAGAAATCCGCGATCTCCCGGGACAGGGGCGCCCCGGCCGCCGTCATCCAGCGGACGCGGCCTCCCAGGGCTTCGTTCAGCTTCCTGTACACGAGCCGGTAGGCGATTTTATGTTTCAGCCCCAGCAGCGGCGGAACCGGCTTCTTCCGCTCCCGCAGCGCTCCAGCACGGGTGCCGACACCCTTGGCCCATTCGAAAACGCGCTGCTTCCATGCCGGCTGTTGCTTGACCTGCGAGACGATGCGGGCGTAGATTTTCTCGCAGACCCTTGGCACGGCCAGGATGATCGTCGGCTTCTTGGTCTGGATGTCTTCGACGATGGTGTCAAAACTCTGGGTGTAATGGGTGGTGATCCCGACTTTCATGCCGTAGAAATGACCGGCCACCCTTTCGAATACGTGGCAGAGCGGCAGAAAGGGCACGGTGACATCGGTCTCATAGGCCGGGACCACTGCATCGAGTCCGGCAAAGATGGCCAGGATGTTGCGATGGTTGATCATAGCCCCCTTGGGCGGACCGGTCGTCCCGGATGTATATACCAGCGTGGCCAGGTCTTCGGCTTCAATGGCGTCCGTCAGTCTTTCGAAAAGCCCGGGGTCCCTCGCTTCCAGTTCCCGGCCGAGCCGGATCAGTTCCGCGAAGCTGAGGAGCATGGGGTCCGATTCGTCGCACCCCTCCGTTTCCAGGACGACGATTTTTTCCAGATCCGGGCACCGGGGGGCTTCATCCCGGACTTTTTGTGCGGCTTCCCGGTTCTCGGCGATGAAAACCTTCGATCCGGAATTGCCGATGATGTAGGTCACCTCGGCAGCCTGAAGGGTCACATAGATGGGGACGGTGCAGGCGCCGATGCCGATGATCCCCAGATCGGAGGCAATCCATTCCAGCCGGTTTTCACTGAGAAGCGCAACCCGGTCCCCCTTGCGGACGCCGAGCTTGTAGAGGCCGAGACCAATCGAACGAGCGGTTTCGTAATACTGCTTCCAGCTCCATCCCTGCCATGAACCCTTTAAACGCTTTTCCACGGCCAACCGGTCTCCGTATTTCCCGGCCTGCTGCCTGAAGATCTGAGACAGATTCCCCCCCATTATTGCCTCCTTCAAATTCTTTTTTCTTCTCCGGCTTTCCCGGCCGAAACAAGACCGCATTCGCCTCCGTTACGAATAGAGATAAAGGATATTGATTGACATGTCAATCAATATCCTTTATCTCTAATGGTTGTATCGCGTTTTGGTTCCTCGAAAAAAATCAGGCTGGACGTTGCCTGCCGGATCGGGTAGGGAGAGACAAACCTTCTGGCGCATGGCAGGCCAGGGCGCGACACCTGGGCTTACGGGGTGCGTGTAAAAGCAAATCATTCGCAACCGGTAAAAAGGAGCATAAAATCGTGTTTATCGAATCGAAGTGCGATTTCTGCGGGGAGTGCCTGGCCCGATGCCGGTACATCGACATGGATCGGCAGGAGGGTGCCCGCGCGTTCGAGAAGCTGGTGAATGGGGAATCCGCGGACTGGCTGAAGAAATGCATCACCTGCTTTGCCTGCAATGAATACTGCCCCACGGGCGCCCGCCCGTTCGATCTCATTCTGCGGCGCATCGCGGAGGCGGGGAACTATGTGGATCCCAAGCTCCTTTCCGCCTTGCAGGCGCGATTCACGGCGAAGGGCGATTTTCAGCCGCCTCAGGTGAAGGGACCGGTCCTGTCCCTGTGCACGATCGAAGCGGTCATTCCTTGGGCCTTTCAGGGCAGGCTGTTCGCCGGCCTCGACGTCGTCAAGGGACGGCACTATTTCTGCAATGTTCTCTTTCCCCATCTTGGCAACGAATCGATCATGCGGGAGGGTCTCAAACCGCTTGTGGACCGGTACGCGGCCCTCGGCGCGGAGGAAATCATCTTCGCCCACGATGACTGTTATGCCCTGATGGCCGATGCCGCTCCCCAGTACGGCGTGGAGCTGCCCTTCAGGCCCGTTCACATCTTCGAGTATCTGTCCGGTTATCTGAGAAGCCACCGGGAGGACATCCGGCCGCTGCACTGGAAGGTCGCCTACCAGCGCCCCTGCGCGTCTCGTCTGACACCGGGCAAGGAAGACCACCTCGATGACATCTTTCGGCTGATCGGCGTCGAGCGGGTGGCGAGGCAATATGACCGCGAGGATGCCCTGTGCTGCGGCCAGGCCCTCAAGGGTTTCATGCAGCGGGGGGAGAAGTACCCGGCCTACCAGTCTCTCAATATCGAGGACGCAAGAACACACGGAGCGCGGGCGATGGGCTTCCTCTGCCCCATGTGCCTCGACGCCTTGGGTCAGCCCTGCCGGGATGCCGGCCTGGAAACCTACATGATCAGCGATCTCTGCCGCCTGGCGCTCGGAGAGACGCTGCCTGAAGGGGCATACGGAAAAGGGGCCTGAAGCCCGTCAGGGCATCACTGCAGAATGAACCCTCAAGCTGAGACAGGCAAAGGAGACTCCAGATGCCGGATATCCGTTATCTCTGCCTATGGGACCTTAACCTGCGAGAGGAAGACGGCCGGCGGGTTACCGACGACGCGGCCGGCGGTTCCTGAATGTGCAAAAAAAGAGCTCTTCCTTCAAGCGGGGAAGAGCTCTGTACTTTTCTGATCCGAAACTAACTCCAGATCTTCTCTTTTGCTGCGTTCTGTCCGGCAATCGGGCCGAAGATCAGGCAGTCGAGCGTTGCGCAACTGCCGAGACGGACTGCGCCGTGGACGCCGCCGGTGACTTCTCCTGCGGCGTAGAGGCTGGCGATTGGCTTGCCGGTCATGACATCAATGGCCTGCACTTTTGGAACGACCCCCAGTTCCTTTAATTTGGCCAACTGCTGCGTGACGATGGCCGAACCGCTCTGGTTATGGGTGCTGTACATACGGGGAACGGAATGTCCGCCCTCCTGCGAAAGCTTGTCCTTAGTACTTCACACCCAGTTCCGAGATCGTCCATTGAACGGTGTCATTGGATTTGTAGGCGACCATTTTGGCCATTTCCGCGTGATTCAGGTTTAAGCCGGCCGTCAGCATGTCCTTGAGCAGCAGTTCGGGCGAGTCCTTGATGCCTTCCCGCTCCTCCATTGGGGAACCGGCCGCGAAAACGCCGCCGCCGTTGATGATCGAGTTTCCTCCGGAGGTGCGCATCTTCTCCAGAACGAGAACGGATGCTCCTGCTTTTTTCGCCGATGCAATTTGATCCTTGACTTTTCGACAAATTGGGGACACTAAAAAACCATCATCAAACTGGGCATTGTCACAGGGTTAACATTTGAATCGGCCCCTTTTTCAGGGTGATGCCATGAAGGGCGTATCGGAACCTCGCATCTCGGTAGAGAGCGAGGTTTTGTGTTCTGGGTCCAACCAAAGTGAGAGAGGTGATCCGTGCCCTTGGGCGGGTAAGTCGATGTCAACAGCGCAACTCGCTCGACTTTAGCGGGGCTGAAGGCATCGCGTGAGTAAAAGTATATGAACAGAAAGGAGAATCGATCATGGCGAATCGTATTGTGCACACATCCAAAATGGCTTGGATCCTGGACCCGAAAGAGCCGATGGCCGGCCTGGTTGAGGACGGCGGCGTGATTGTAGCCCGCGTTTCTCCAGGTTGTTGGGGAGCTATGATCACGCCGGATTTTGCCAGCGGCCATGAAGTGACCCACCCGATTGCCGTCGAGGGTGCGGAAATCGGAGACAGTGTCTGTCTTAAGATTAAGAAGATCCACATTTTGTCCCTTGCCACCACTTCGGGTACCGACAGCTTCATGGACGGCAATTTTGTGGGAGATCCCTTCGTTGCCAAGCAATGCCCGAATTGCGGTCTGGTCAACCCGAAGACTTATCTGGAAGGCATTGGCGAAGACGCTATAAAATGTGCGGTCTGCAAAACTCCCGTGAAGCCCTTTCACCTGGACAATGGCTACACCATGTTGTTCAATGCCGAAAGAACGATTGGGATTACCGTGCCGCCGCAGATGTCGGAGGAGATAGCGCGCCAGTCTCAACAATTCAGCGCCATTCCGACCGGTTCATGCCAGTATTCCTCGAACCTGCTTGCCAAGGGGGATTTGTCGGGCGTCCTGGCTCGTGTTAAACCGATGGTCGGCAATATCGGATCCTGTCCCGCTGTGGCGATGCCATCATCGCACAATGCCGGTGATTTTGGCAGTTTCCTGATCAACGCCCCCCATCAATACGCGCTTACCCAGGAACAGCTTCTGCAGCGCACGGACGGCCATATGGATATCAACGAGGTGGGTGAAGGCGCAATGGTGATTGTGCCGGTGAAAGTCCCGCAGGCCGGTATCTATGCCGGTGATGTTCATGCCATGATGGGCGATGGAGAAGTAGCCGGTCACACAACCGACGTGTCGGCGGAAGTCATGATCGAGGTCAAGGTAATCAAGGGTCTTGCGATCTCAGGCCCCATCATTTTGCCGCGCATTGAGGATCTGCCCCATCTGGCACGCCCTTACACGGACGATGAAAAGGATCAGGCGGTTCAGTTTGCCGGGAGCTTCGGCTTGCCGATCGAAACAGAGGTCTATCCGGTTCAGATCATGGGATCCGGCACGGATCTGAATGCAGCGACAGCCAATGGATTGGCCAGAATGGCGGCTTTGACGGGATACTCTCTTGCGGAAGTCAGGAATCGCGCCACGATCACCGGTGATATTCAGATCGGCCGGCTGCCGGGGGTTGTGCAAGTGACCATGTTGACGCCGGCGTCTGTTCTGAAAAAGCTGCGTTTGATCGACCTCTACCAAGCGCAATATCCGGGTCAAGCACGGTGAAACATTTTGCTTTGCCGGTGAATCGCAGGCGGGATCATTGCTGATCCTGCCTGTTTTTGCTCAGTGTATTTCAGCTGTTCGGGAGATATAAAGCTGATGGAATTTAAGAAAAAGTCCGGATTACAGCCGGATGCTTGAAGACCTGAAACGTTTCAAAAACACGAAACGGGAAACGGGGGATGCTGGATGGGAATTAAAACAAGAAGGGAATACCTGGCAAGCCTGGAGATTCAAAAGCCCGAGGTGTTTATCGGCGGTGAGAAGATTCAGGATGTTGTAACCAACAAATATTTCAAAATTTCAATCGAAGAGATGTGTAAATTCTATGACTGGGCAAATGATCCCGAAAAGGAGAAGGATTTCACTTTCTGGTCACCCCTTATCAACGACAAGGTGAGTTTCTGGACGCACCTGCGCAAAACCCCCGATGAGGTTCGCCATCTCATTGAGGTAATGAAGGAAAACAATGCCCGTCATTTTTGTTCCATGTGTATGATTACGGGGCTCAATGTTCTATGGGCCGTTACTTATGACATGGATCGTGCCAAAGGTACAGATTATCACGAACGGCTAAAGGATTTTTTCAAGGAACTTCAGACAAGCGATTATCGCTACTGTATGGGTGTCATGGACCCAAAAGGCAACCGTTCTCTTCCGCCGAGCCGGCAGGCAGACCCGGACCTTTATCTCCGTGTAGTCGAGAAAAATCGTGATGGCATTATCGTGAACGGCGCGAAAATGCACACTTCGGATGCACCCATAACCCATTATATTTTTGCCTGTCCATCCGGCGTACTTCAGGAAGCAGACCGGGATTATGCCGTTTCGTTTGCCACCCCGGTGGACACGAAAGGGATCAAGTTTATAACGAGACCCGCGCCGGGTCCTCTAAAGCCCAAGACGATGGAAAGCCCGGCCAGTTCTCAAATCGGATTTGTGGAGTGCCTTACGGTATTTGACCATGTTTTCGTTCCCTGGGAACGGGTTTTCATGTGCGGAGAATGGGAATTTACAAAAAACCTGATCGGCTACTTTTCCCCCTACGTGCGGATGTGCAAGGGGACCTGCACTTCCGCCCGAACAGACATTTTGGTGGCGGCGGCGGCGCTCATCTCATATTTCAACGGCACGGATAGGGCCAGTCATATCCGAAGCAAACTCACCGATATGATGATTGCCTCGGAAATCGGCTGGGGTTGCGCTCTTGCCTCTGTGTCAAAATCTACCATTCATCCAAGTGGAATACCCATTCCCGATTCATCCATTTCGAATGCCGGCCTCTATCATTCCCGTCTTCGGTTCATCGAGTTCCTGGGCACGCTCCAGGAACTCGCGGGCGGTATCGTGACCACCATGCCGGCCGAAACGGAATACCTGAACCAGGAGTCAAAGACGTATATTGAAAAATATCTCAAGGGGCGGAACGATATACCGACCGAGGACCGTCTGAAACTGCTCTACTTTATCCAGGATCTGACGGCATCGCGATTCAGCGGCTATCTCATGGCAAGCGCCATATGTGCAGGCGGAACACCGGAAACAAACCGGGTGGAAGTCTTCCGCAACTACAACCTTCCCGATAAAATCAAAAACATAAAGGCGCTGTGCAATATCAAATGAAGCCTTATCAAAAGAAACATTCATTATCCGGGAAACTCCGCAATCGCGAAACAGGGCGCTCTGTATATGTCCACTTTCGGTTCATTGCCCTTGCGAAACAAGTTCGTAACAGGCCATCCGTCTGTTCTGATCCGTTGCTTCCTGTCATTGAGTGTCCGATGAGATTATCCGAAATCCATGCCTGCAAAGGGTCATCCAAAAATCGGAAAATCAAGAATGTTTGAAGTCGGATAGGAGGCAAATCATGAAATCCCTCGACGAGATTTCCAAAGACGAACTGATCGATCTGGAAAACCGATGCTGGATGACCCATGACGGCATGTGGTTCCACAGTTGCCTGAAGCGCTTCGGCATCGAGGAGGCCAACCGGCTGAACAAGTCGGCGATCAGGGGCCTGGCCCCGTTTGAGGTTGAACGGACGAAAAAGACGGTCGGATACGACAAACAAACCATCGAGAGCTTCGACGACTGGCGGGCGTATTTTTCGATTGCCAGGAAGCTCTTCGTTCCTTCCTTCATGAACGTCACCTTCAGTTTTCGAGAGCCGAATATCACGCATTGGGAGTTCGAGCCGAACAACTGCTTTGCATTCAAGGGCATGAAGCGGATGGGTGTCATCGATCAGTACGAATGCGGGGTCATTTACCGGGTCGAATGCTGGCTCGCATGCTTCGGCGTCAGGCACGAAACGAGGCCCAAACTCGGAAAATGTTTGATGCGCGAAGGAGGGTGCTGCTCCGGCGATATCGAGTTGACGCTTCCGACATCCTAAACAACGTTAAAGTTTTCAGCCTGAAATCATCATTTTTTATCATACAAGGCAAACCGATCACCAACACAATTCATGTTGGTCACTTTGTTGATCGAATGGCGTTGACAAAGCC
Organism: uncultured Syntrophaceae bacterium; assembly: GCA_964460245.1. Classification (GTDB taxonomy): domain Bacteria; phylum Desulfobacterota; class Syntrophia; order Syntrophales; family Fen-1087; genus JAXDBM01. The sequence continues at coordinate 10,820 of CAYWTL010000059.1, forward strand.
ACGCCAATTCAGTATGCTCGCATGCAAGTATATAGTATGCAAGCATACTGGGGGCGGGTGGAATTGAAGTCGGACAACTGCATTTTTTTTCAACTGGCCAAGGCCAGTCAGCTCGGGAGCCGCTTTTTGGGTCAGAAAGTTGCCGGGCTCAATATCACACCGGTCCAGGCTCTCATTCTGGGTTTTCTCAACGATCAGGATCAGATCACATCCAGCGAACTGGGTAAGCGCATCGAGCTGGACAGCGCAACCCTGACCGGACTGATCGATCGCATGGAAGCGGCTCAGCTCATTGAACGCCGTGCAAATCCCGCCGATCGTCGCTCCGTTCAGGTTCATCTCACGGAGCGGGGAAGAGCCATTGGTGCCGAAGCAGCGCGGCTGATCGTTGCGGCCAACCGGGAATTTCTGGAGAAATTGACGAAAAGCGAGCAAGGGCAACTGCACACCCTGATCCGGAAGCTCCGCGATCGGGAAAGCCAGGATTAAAGGCCGATTGAACGGTATGGAAAGAAAGGAGAGTCTATTTTGGGAACGACTCACAAGACCGGATGCGTCCTCTGCGCGCAGAACTGCGGCCTCGAAATCGAGGTGGAAGGCAATCGCATCGTTCGGGTGAAGCCGGACAAGTCCAATGTCAAGAGCGAGGGCTATTTCTGCCGCAAGGGCATGAACGTGGCCTATCACCAGCACAACGCCGACCGCCTGAAATATCCGCTGAAGAAGGTCGGCGACAGATTCGAGCGCATTTCCTGGGAACAGGCGATCGATGAAATCGCAGCGAAGCTCCACGGCATTGTCGGCCGGTACGGCCCGCGCTCGTTTGCCTACATGGGCGCCAGCATGCAGGGAGGCCATTTCGAGGCGGCCTTCGGCATTCGCCTCATGCGGGGGCTGGGTTCCCAGTATCATTACGGCGCCCTCGCCCAGGAATTCGCCGGCGCCTTCTGGGTGATCGGGCGCACCTACGGGCGCCAGTACCTGCACGATCAGCCGGACGTGAAGAATACGGATGTCCTGCTCGTTCTGGGTTGGAACGGCATGCAGAGCCACCAGATTCCCCAGGCGCCTCGCCGCCTCCAGAGCATCTCCAGGGATCCGGACAAGCTGCTGATTGTGGTCGATCCCCGGGTTTCCGAAACCGCGAAGATCGCCGACATCCATTTGCAGATCCGCCCCGGCACGGACGCCCTGCTCCTCAAGGCGATGATTTCCCTCATCCTCGCGGAAGGATGGGAAAACAAAACCTATCTGGAACATCACACATCGGGGTTCGAGCACGTTCGGCTGTATTTCCGGGATTTCGACATCCGTGCCGCCCTCCAAACCTGCGAGCTCGATTTCGACCGGGTCCGCGAAGTCGCCGAAGCCTATGCCACCCGCAAATCGTCGCTGCGTTACGATCTGGGCATTTACATGGGACGCCACAGCGCGCTGAACTCCTACCTGATCGTGATTCTCCAGGCGATCTGCGGCAGGATCTGCGTTCCCGGCGGCAACGTCATTCACGGTCACATGATGCCTCTCGGATCGCATACCGACGAAAGGAATCCCAAGGTCTGGCGCACGGTGACCACGAATTCCTTCCCCGTTTGCGGCGTTTTCCCGCCGAACGTCATGCCGGAGGAGATTCTTTCCGATCACCCGGAACGGCTGCGGGCGGTTCTGGTGGCCGGATCGAACCCCCTGCGCTCCTATGCGGACACCACGGCGTACGAAAAAGCTTTCGCGCGGCTGGATATGCTGGTTACGGCGGAAATGGCCATGACGGAGACAGCCGCACTTTCCCATTACGTGCTGCCCTCGCGATCCGGTTACGAATCCTGGGACGGGACGTTTTTTCCCATGACTTATCCGGGCATTCATTTTCAGATGCGCAAGCCCATTATCGAGCCGGACGGGGAGCAACTGGAGCTGGGTGAAATTCACCTGCGCCTCGCCGACAAGCTGGGGCTGATCCCCCCAATCCCCGAAAATCTTCACCAGGCGGCCCGCTCCGACCGCGCGTCCTATGTCAAGGCTCTAATGGAATATGCCATGACGGAACCCAAGGCGATGAAAGCCATGCCGTATGTCCTGGGTAAGACGCTGGGCAAGGTTCTGGGCTCCGTGCACCTGGCGGCGCTCTGGGGCATGCTGCAGGTTGCCCCGAAGGCTTTTTACAAAAATGCCGTTCGAGCAGGCTTCCAGTCAGGCCCGGTACTGGGTGAAGAAATCTTTCAACGGATTCTCGATCATCCCGAAGGCATCTGGGTGGGGAAGGTCGACCCGGAAAACAACTTCGCCGAAGTCAAAACGGAGGACAGCAGAATCAATCTCCATATTCCGGAACTGCTCGATGAGCTTCAGAGCGTCGAGGCGCGGAATGAAGAGGCGGCGATCCGGATGGACTCGAAGTTTCCGCTGGTGCTCATGGCGGGACGGCACATGTCCATGAACGCCAATACGCTGATGCGGGACCCCGCCTGGAATGAAGGCAAGCGGGCCTGTACGCTCGCGATGCACCCCGCCGACGCTGAAGCGCTCAGCTTGAAAGATGGTCAGCAGGTCAGAATTGCCACGGAAGCCGGTTCGGAAGAGATCGAACTGGAAGTGACGGATGCGGTTCGAAGGGGCCATGTGGTGATCCCGCACGGCTTCGGCCTCGTTTACGACGGAAGGAAATACGGGGCGAATGTCAACCGCCTGACAAAAAATACGCACCGGGACCGGTTCGGCACGCCCATGCACCGGTTTGTTCCCTGCCGGGTCGAGGCTTTGTAAGGCACATGGCCGTCCCGACGATCTCCTTTCATTGTCTCTGTTTATCGATGCGATGCCACCCGCGGCTTTGATCGTGAGCTTTTCCTGAGAAGGCGGTATCCGCTTTTCCTTGTAATGTTGTTTTTTCCAATCAGCCAGACCAAGCACTATTTCAATCGTTAATAAACGAAAAAAGGCTCATCACCATTTCTGATGCTGTCTCCCCAAATGCAACAATTCACCCTGATGCCCTGCCGTCATTGCCTTCAAATCTCCAATTAACGATCCGATCACAATCAAGTTCAAAGGTTGTTTGGCAACTGAATTCAAGATTTATGGGCGGAGAGCCACAGATAGGATTGGTCCAGACCTTGTTGCCAATTCGTGATTGTGTGTACATAGGTGATGATCCTGGAAAAGTTGCATCACGGGTTCTTTTGTAAACCAAAAATCTTCTTCTGCCTGCTTCTATGGCAGCCGGGGCATGTTCCGCGTCGCCCCACCCCTGGAGCTGAAAAAACTGGAAGCCATCTTCCGGTACAAGGTATTCAGGATGCTGCTTGCCAAGGGAAAGATCACGGACAAGATGATCGCCATGCTCTCCACGTAGCGGCATTCCGGCTTCAACATCTTCTACGGAAACCGTATTGGTCCGAATGACAATACGGCCATGGAGACTCTGGCCAGTTAGATCATCCGGGCGTTGTTCTCTCAGGAACGGATGCAGTAACTGGATCAGGAGGGGAATGTCGTCTATATGGCCAAGGACAGCAAAAAGACGAAGGTCTTCCCCGCGCTGGAATGGCTGGCCGCCATGTGCTCCCATATCCCGAACAGGGGTGAACAGATGGTGCGTTATTATGGATACTACAGCAATGTCGCCCGGGGAAAAAGGCAGAAGGCGGGAAACGACGATGATGTACCCTTCATTCTCGAATCACTGGGAGATGAAAAGACCTTCTGGCGGAACTGGGTGAGACTCATTCAGGAGATCTACAAGGTCGATCCCCTAGTCTGCCCCAAATGTCGGGGCGCCATGCGGGTTAACGACAGCATCGAGGATCTTTCGGTCATCCGCGCCATTATCGAACAACCCGGGTTTTGGCTGGCAAGCGCCAGACCGACGCCAGACTTGTCCCCGCTTCCCCTGTAATGGATGATCAATAAATCCATATTTTCCCAGTCTACCTTTTCAACCGCCTTGCCTTCGGGATGGCTCCACACGCGATCCCGTCTCCTGCTCGCCAAGTGACGACCACGCGGTCGCGCCTTTCCGATTTGAACCAAGGTCAGGTGACGACCTTTCATCATTCCAGCAGCATAAGCCAGGGCATCGCTTTTGTCCCAGTCGTGAAAGTCATATCCGATCCATGACTGACACCGTAAAGATTTGTGGCCACAACCCGGTAATGATAGGTTGTCCCCGGGGACAAACCGGTCACCTTCCCGCTCACTGCCTCGCCATAACCTCCGGCTACCGGGTTTTGGTCGGCGCTAACACTCTTCCCGTAGGCCGTTGTCAGCCCGTATTGAAACGTCACAGTCGTGCTCGTAGCATGGGGATACACGATTCCGTTCAGGACAGCCTCCGTGAATTTGAGGTCGCTTGCCGCCTTTGTCGTCACTGTGGCAAGATAGCAGACGTCTCGTTTCGTCCCGAACTCGGACGTTTCACCGCTGCTCGTCGTGTAGGTGATCGCTACGGAGAGGTGCCGGATGGACCCTTTCCAGGAGAACTGGGTGAAAAGTGGCCCCGTGACCACGGACCCCTCATAAAAATA
>CAYWTL010000060.1:0-15192 GCA_964460245.1 uncultured Syntrophaceae bacterium
ACCGGTACAACATTATTAACCAGGACGACCTGAAAGAGGCCGCCCGCAAGCAAGAAAGCTACTTACGGTTACAAAATGGTTACATTTTGGGCACACCGCCAAACAAAAAGGCCCCCGTAAAAAAGGGCCTCTTTGCAACTGTATGATATTATTGGCGGAAGTGCATGGGAATCGAACCCACCTGGGAGGGTACTAGCCCCCCACTCCGGATTTGAAGTCCGGGAGGCCCACCAGCGACCTTGGCACTTCCGTGTCTGGATGAATCGTTGAACGGCGTTATGAAAGATAATCCAGCCGGTCGGTCCGGCTCAGGGACTGATCGATGAGCTGGACCGTGACGGTGTCGCCTACATTAACCGATGTCGTCTCTTCTGGCAAGACAATTAAACCGTTCGCCTGCACCATGGATTTCAGGATGCCCGAGCCCTGCTCGCCCGTCGTTACGGCCACGTAGCGGCCCGACTCGAATCTGACGCGGGCCCGGATGAAGTGCCGCACCCCCTTCTTCTTGCGGATCGCCTCGCGGAGCTCTGCCTCGACCGTCTTCCGGAAGAGGTTCCGGTGCCCCATCATCTTCAGGATGGACGGCCGGACGAACTGTTCGAAGGAGACCATGGACGAAACGGGGTTGCCGGGCAGCCCGAAGAGCGGCACGTCGTTCAACGCCCCGAAGGCCAGAGGCTTTCCGGGCCGCATGGCGACCTGCCAGAACTGCATCCGGTTTCCCACCTCTTTCATGATGTCCTTGACGAGATCGTAGTCGCCCACGGAGACGCCCCCCGAGGAGAGGATCAGGTCGGCCCGACGCGCGGAGGCCAGCTTGGCCGTCAGGTCCTCCCGGGTGTCCTTCGCGATGCCGATCTGGAGGGGGACGGCGCCGCAGTCCTGAATCTGCGCGGCGAGGGCATAGCTGTTGGAGCTGATGATCTGCCAGGGGGAGGGGGGTTCGTCCACGTCCACCAGTTCGTCGCCTGTGGCCAGGACCGCCACCAGCGGCCGCTGGTAGACCGGGATGAACGAGCGTCCCAGGGCCGCGAGCATGCCGATCTCCGCCGGGCGGACGATGTCGCCCAGGGAGACGACCTTCTCTCCCCGCCTCACGTCCTCGCCGGCCGCGCGGATGTCCTGGCCTTCGGCCGCCTCGGTGAAAATCCTGACCTTCCGGCCGTCCTTCTCCGTGTCCTCCATCCGCATCACCGCGTCGGCCCCATCGGGAATCGGCGCCCCGGTCATGATCCGCGCCGCCTGGCCTTTGCCGACGGCCTTCCGTGGGATCGACCCGGCGGGAATGTCTTCGACGACTTCCAGGATGACCGGATTCTCCCGGGTGGCGCCGCCGGTGTCGCTCCAGCGGAGGGCATAGCCGTCCATGGCGGAGTTGTTCTTCGGTGGCAGGTCGCGGGACGCGACGACATCCTCGCCGATCACCCTTCCCAGTGCGTCGAGGATGTGGATCTTTTCGAGGCCGATCGGGTGAATGGCGTCCAGAATCCGGTGCAGGGCTTCTTCAAGACTGATCATGGTTGTCCGCCGAGGTTCAAAAGGTTTGCAGCGGGAATCCCGCAGGCGAAAGAGCTACCCCAAACGGCCGTGGTTGTCAACTTTTAACCACCTTGACCCCGGGGGTTTTTAAACCTTGAATAAAGGGCGCTTTGTAGTGTAGAGACAAAAAATCGAATGGAAACGGGAGCGAGGCCATGAGCCGGACGGCACTGCAAGCAGAGATCAGACGACTCTTGAAGGATCGGAATGCCATCCTGCTGGCCCACTACTACCAGCGGGACGAGGTCCAGGACATTGCCGACATCCTCGGCGATTCGCTGGCGCTGAGCATGGAGGCGGCCCGGACGGACGCGGACGTGCTCGTTTTCGCCGGGGTCCATTTCATGGCGGAGAGCGCCTCGATCCTGTCGCCGGACAAGACCGTGCTCATCCCGAAGGCGGAAGCCGGCTGCCCGCTCGCCGACACGATCACGCCGGAAGCGCTTCGGGCCGCGAAGAAGGAGCATCCCCGCGCGGCCGTCGTCACCTACATCAACTCGTCGGCGGCCATCAAGGCCCTGAGCGACGTCTGCTGCACCTCGGCCAACGCCGTCAAGATCGTCAATTCCATGAAGGATGCGGAGGAAATCCTCATGATCCCCGACGGGAATCTCGCCCGCTACGTCGCCGGGATGACGGACCGGAAGATCATTCCCTGGGGCGGTTGCTGCCCGATCCACGACCGGCTCACGGCGGCGGAGGTCCTCGCGATGAAGGCCAGGCATCCCCGGGCGGTCTTTGCGGCCCATCCGGAGTGCCGGCCGGAGATTCTGGCCCTGGCGGACTACGTGGGCAGCACCACCGGGATCATCCGCTATGCCGGTCAGGACAGCGTGACCGAGATGCTGGTGGGCACGGAACAGGGCGTCCTCCACCAGCTCAGAAAACAGAATCCGGGGAAAACCTTCATCCCGGTGTCGGCCGCGTTCATCTGCGATGACATGAAGAAGATCACCCTCGAGGACATTCGGGCCTCTCTCACCGAGATGAAGCATGTCGTCCGGGTCCCCGAAGACGTGAGGATCCCCGCCAAAAAAGCGCTGGACCGCATGCTGTCCCTTTCCTGAGCCCCGCGGCATCGTGCGAAAAATCGTCGAAAAGAAGAAAATCCACGCCGATCCCGCCTGGCAGGCGCTTCTGGACCGGCTTCACCGAATCCCTTCATCCGGTCCGGCAGCCGTGCACGCCGTAGGCCTTCACGGTTCGGCGAAATCCTTCTACCTGTCGCTCCTGTTCCGCTGCGCAGCGGGATTCATGATCGTGGTCAGTCCCACGGAGCGGGAGGCCCGCGATATGGCCCGGGACATGTCCCTGTTCCTCGGGCCGGAGCGGGTCCTGCACTATCCGGCATGGGACGTGCTTGCGACGGATCTGTTCGCCTTCCAGCGGGAGGCTGAAATGGCCAGGCTGGAGGGGCTTTGCCGCCTGCTGTCGCCCGACCCGTCGGTCATCGTCCTGTCCCTGAAAGCCCTCGTGCAGAAAGTCATTCCCCGGAACGTCCTGGAGTCCTACCAGAGCGTCATTGCCATCGGAGACTCGCACGATCGCGATGACCTGGCCGGGAAACTGCTGGCGGGAGGCTACCGGCGGGAGACGCTGGTGGAAGAGCGAGGCGAATTCAGCGTCCGGGGCCATGTGCTCGACCTCTTCCCGCCCACGGCGGAGAATCCCTTCCGGCTCGAGTTCTTCGGGGACGAACTGGAATCGATCCGGACCTTCAACCCCGCTTCCCAGCGATCCGTCGGCGAGCAGGTCGAATTCGTCCTGACGCCCGCGCGGGAGGTCATCCTGACCGACGCCCGGCGGCAGCGGGCCGTCCGGAACATCCGCCTCCGCGCCGCCATGCTGGATCTGCCGCGCACGGTCCGGGAGCGCCTGGCCGAGCTGATCGGCAACGACCTGGCCTCCGCGACCAATCCCCTCTTCCTGTCTCTTTTCTATGAGCATGCCGCCCCGCCCCTTTCCGATGCGGAACCGTTGCGGGAGCCCGAAGAGCCCGGCGAACCGCTGGCCGTCTTCCTGGACTATGCGGCGTCCGGAAGCCTGATCGTGCTGGACGACCCGCTCGCCCTGGAGCAGGCCCGCGAGGCGCTGGAAAACGAAATGGACCGGTTTCTGCTGAAGGCCCGGGAGGAGAACCGGTTTCACCTGGACCGGGAGGCGTCCTGCTTCGATGCCGGGCAACTCGATGCGCAGCTTCGGACCTTTCCGCGGATCGTGCTGGAGGGTCTGACCATGGACTTCGGCGAATCTTCCGGCGAAGGGCGGGCAGCGGAGCCCCCCGTCCGGTTCGAGGTCGCGACGGACCTCGGTCTGCGGCTGCCCCAGCCGGCCGCCCGGGAGGAAGCAGGCGTTTTCCGCCCGCTGGCCGAACGGATCGAACAGTGGCTTCGGGAAGGTTACCTGCTGACCTTGGTCTGCGGCGGTCCCGAGGAGGTGCAGCGGATGTCCCATCTCGCCGCACAGTGCGGGCTGCCCGCCTATCCGCCGGAAGGATCGATCCTCGACGAGGCGGAGGGGCATGGGGGGACGGGTCGGCTGGTCCTCCGCGAGGGCCGGGTCGGCGGCAGCTTCCAGATCCCCGCCCTGCGCGTGTCGGTCATCAGCGAGGCGGACGTCTTCGGCCGGAAGGTCGCGAGGAGAAAATGGCGGCCGGTCCGGGAGGGATACTTCCTCAAGTCCTTCGGCGAACTCAAGGAAGGCGATTTCGTGGTCCACACCGACCACGGGATCGGCCTGTACCGGGGCCTTCAGAAGCTGGCGATCGACCGCATCGAGAACGACTTTCTCCTGCTGGAGTACCTCGACGGTGACAAGCTCTACATCCCCGTGGACCGGCTCGACCAGATCCAGCGCTACATCGGGTCGGACGGGCATGCGCCGAAGGTCGACAGGCTGGGCGGGCTTTCCTGGGAGGCCGTGAAGGAGAAGGTTCGGAAATCCGTCCGGGAAGTGGCGGAGGAGCTGGTCTCCATCTACGCCGCCCGGGAGGTCATGCAGCGGGACGCCTTTGCCCCGACCGACCGCCTCTATGACGAATTCTCGGCGTCCTTCGAGTTCGAGGAAACGCCGGACCAGGCCCGGGCCATCGAAGACATCCACCTGGACATGAACGACGCCAAACCCATGGACCGCCTGATCTGCGGCGATGCGGGCTTCGGCAAGACCGAGGTGGCGCTCCGGGCCTCCTTCCGGTCCGTCATGGCCGGCCGGCAGGTGGCGGTGCTCGTTCCCACCACCATTCTGGCCGAGCAGCATTACCAGACCTTCTCGCGCCGGCTTCGGGATTATCCCATTCGGGTGGAGGTCCTGAACCGCTTCCGGACGAAGGCCGAGCAGCAGGGCGTCCTGGAGGGCCTGCGCAAGGGGGTCGTGGACGTCGTGATCGGCACCCACCGGCTGCTTCAGAAGGATGTCCAGTTCAAGGACCTGGGGCTGGCAATCATCGACGAGGAGCAGCGGTTCGGCGTGTCCCACAAGGAGCGGCTCAAGAAGCTGCGAACGCTCGTGGATGTGCTGACGCTCACGGCAACGCCGATCCCCCGAACCCTTCACCTCTCGCTGGTCGGGATTCGGGACCTTTCCATCATCAACACGCCCCCGGAAGACCGCCGGCCGATCAGGACCTATGTCCTCGAGTTCAACGAGGAGGTCATCCATGAAGCCGTCCGCGCCGAGCTGGCGCGCGGGGGCCAGGTCTTCTTCCTCCACGACCGCGTCCGGTCGATCTTCACCATGGCGCGCTTCCTGCAGAAGCTGGTCCCCGAGGCGAGAATCGGCGTGGTCCACGGGCAGATGAAGCCCCGGGAGATCGAGGAGGCCATGAAGCGATTCGTTCGGGCGGACCTGGACGTACTGGTCTGCACGTCGATTATCGGCTCCGGACTGGACATCCCGACGGCCAACACCATCGTCATCAACCGGGCCGACCGGTTCGGACTGGCGCAGCTCTACCAGATCCGGGGGCGGGTGGGGCGCGCCCGGGATGAGGCGGCCGCCTACCTGCTTATCCCCAAGGGGGCCATGCTCTCGCGGGACGCCCGGAAGCGGCTGCAGGCGATCGTCGACTTCTCCGAGCCCGGGTCCGGTTTCCGCATCGCCACGAGCGACCTGGACATCCGCGGGGGCGGAAGCCTGCTCGGGACTTCGCAGTCCGGCCATGTCTCGGCCGTGGGGTACGAACTGTACGTCGAACTGATGGAGAAGACGATCCGGGAGCTCAAGGGAGAACCGATGCCGGAGGAGGAGGTGAAGCCGGAAATCAACCTGGGGCTTCCCGCATTCATCCCGGCGGACTACATGCCGGACGAGCACCAGCGGCTGGTGAGCTACAAGCGGATCTCCGTGGCGGCGAGCGAAGAGGACATCGCGACGCTCGGGAACGAGCTGACCGATCTTTACGGTTTCGTCCCCGCCGAGGTGGGCAACCTCTTCGAGGTCATCCGCATCCGGAATCTGCTGAAGCCGCTCAGGGGAAAGAAAATCAGCTACGACGGGCAGAACCTGGTGGTTGCCTTTCACGAGAAGAGCCCCGTCGATCCGGCAAGGCTGATCGAGCTGTCCCGGAAAAAAATCAGGGGCATGAGACTGACCCCGGACTACCGGCTCTTTCTGCCCATGCCGGGGCTTTCCGGCGAGGAGGTCATCGCGCGCGCAAAAAAACTGTTGCGAATGTTGCGCCCGCAGTGCGAGAATGATGCCCTGTGAATCAGGACCGCCACGTGAACGAATGCGGCACGCCCCGCCCGGGCGTGCGGCATCGAGAAGGCTGAAAGGGAGCCGCAAGTGCTCACCGTGCTGCTGACCATCTTTTTTTCCTCCTTCGTGATTGCCCTGTCCGGGGCGATGATGCCGGGGCCGCTGCTGACGGCGACGATCAGCGAAAGTCCGCGGCGGGGGTTCGTCACCGGGCCGCTCCTGATCGCCGGGCACGGCATCCTGGAGATGGCCCTGGTCTTTTCCCTGCTGCTGGGGCTGGCGCCGTACCTTCAGCAGAAGTCCGTTTTCGTCGCGACGGCCTTCGGCGGGTCCGCCATCCTGTTCTGGATGGCCTTCGGGATGTTCCGGTCGCTGCCGTCCCTGCGGCTGTCCTGGGATGCCGCCGGAGATGCGGACGAGTCGAAGAAACTGCTCTTCAGCGGCATCCTGCTGAGCCTGGCGAATCCGTACTGGATCATCTGGTGGGCGACCATCGGCCTCGGCTACATCCTCTATTCCTGGCAGTACGGGCTATGGGGCGTTGCCTTTTTCTTTGCCGGCCACATCCTCGCCGACCTGGCGTGGTATGGCGCCGTCGCGGCCGCGGTCGCCCGTGGAAGGCATTTCCTGACGGACCAGCTCTACCGGGGCCTGATCGCCGGATGCGCGGCCTTCCTGGTGTTTTTCGCCTGCTATTTCGCCTACGCGGGCTTTCAGAAATTATGAGGGCCGGGAGGCAGGCATGATTCCCATCGTTTCGATCGTCGGCAAATCCAACTCGGGCAAGACGACCCTGATCGAGAAGATCATCGCAGAACTGGTCCGGCGGGGCTACCGCGTGGCGACGATCAAGCACAACCGGCACGGATTCGACATCGACCACGAGGGGAAGGACAGTTGGCGCCACAAGCGGGCCGGCGCCCGCACGACGGTGATCGCCTCCCCCAGCCGGGTGGCGGTGGTGGAGGACGTGGAGCGGGATTATGCGATCGCCGAGTTGGCGGGGCGCTACATTCGGGACGCGGACATCATCCTGTCCGAGGGGTTCAAGAAGAACGTCCTTCCGAAGATCGAGGTCAACCGCGCCGAGATGAACCAGGGCCTGCTCAGCGGCCGGGAGGACAACCTGATCGCCGTGGCCGCGGACAGGCCCCTCGATGCGGGCGTACCCTGCTACGACATCAACGATGTGGCGGGTCTGGCGAGCCTGATCGAAGAGCGGTTTCTAAGGTAAGGGTCTTCCCCATGGACGTTCTCGATATCTGGTCGGTCATGAAATGGGTCCTGCTGGTCCTCCTGGCCGGTTTTGTCGGTCAGTTCGGCAAGACCTTTGCCCAGCAGATGATGAAGCGGTTCCGGAAAGAGCCGAAGGTGCCGGTCGGGGCTGAAGAAGACCCGGGAGGAAAGCTGCCGGCGGCCCCGCACGCCGGTGTCCCGCCGCGACCGGATCTCCCCTCCGCCGTTCCCTCGGCGCCCCCGGCGCCGCCGGCCGAGCCCGCTCCGCCCCCGGCGGACAAGAAGCTGATAAAGGCGCTGGCCAAGCAGAAGAAAAAGGAGGGCAAGGCGCTGCAAAAGGCGGACAAGGGCTGAACCCGCGGATGCGGGGCGGCGGCGCTTTCGTGCCGAACGAACCGAAACAGTTACACGAAAAGATTACAGCACGAACAGGGCGTCGGCGACGACCGGTCTTGAACCGGCGATGATGACCGGGTTCAGGTCGATTTCCGCGATCTCCGGGTGCAGCAGCGCGATGAAGCCGATTCCCTGCAGGATGCCCGCGAGCGCCGCCGTGTCGACGGGGGGAAGACCCCGGAATGCGCCCGTCAGCTTGTTGGCTCGAATGTCCTGAATCATCTCCTCCGCCTCCGCAGCGCAAAGCGGCGCCGACCGGAACGTCGTATCCTTCAAGGCCTCGGTGAAAACGCCGCCCAGTCCGAAAAGGACGCAGGGTCCGAAGCCGGGAAAGCGCGTCATGCCCGTCACGAACTCCCGATTTCCGGCGACCATCTCCTGCACCAGCACGGGGACCTCCGTCCCGGCGGCCTTTTGAATGGACCGCCAGGCGCGGCGGGCCTTTGCCTCCGTGCCGATGTTCAGGGCGATCAGCCCCTTGCCGGTCTTGTGCATGATTTCCCAGGAGCAGGCCTTCACGGCCACCGGCCAGCCGATCTCCCGGGCCGCACGGGCGGCCTCCTCCTCCGTTCCCGCGAGCCTTTCCCGGGTCACGGGCAGGCCGTAGGCGGCCAGAACCTGCTTCGCCTGGTGTTCGTCCAGCGCCTTCTGCCCGTTTTGCTGCGCGGCCGCGATGAGCCGGGCGGCCGCTTCGCTCCGCGGGGGGAGCGCGGGCTCCGTTGCCGCTTTCCGGTTGCGCACCTCCAGGTGCCGGAGAAAGGAAGCCATGCAGCGGGCGGCCTTTTCCGGGGAGTCGAAGACCGGAATGTCGTTTTCCCGGTAGGCCCGGGTGTAGTCGTCACTGTTGCCGAAAAAGGAGGAGACCACGAGCGGAATGCCGTATTCCCGCGGCAGGGAGACGGTCTTCGTCAGGTCCCTTTTGAACTGGGCCATAAACCGGTCCTCCGACACATCGCCGGCGAGCTCCCGCACATGGGGATAGACCTCCCGCATGAAACCGGACATCAGGGCGCCGTGGAGGATCATGCCGTCCACCTCGCCGCTCTGCATGATCAGTTCGGGGATGGCCGTGGACAGGACCTGCATGTCCAGGTGAAACGTCAGATCGACGGGGTTGGCGCTGGAGGCGTGCGGGGGGATTAGCGGGCGGATCCGGCCCTGCAGTTCTTCCGAATAGCGGGGCACCTCGAGGCCTCCCAGATCGGCATTGTGGGAGATGGCCGTGCCGGGCCCCCCGGAATTGGTGACGATGCCGATCCGTTTGCCCCGAAGCGGCTGCTGTGCGGCCAGCGCCCAGCCGTGGGCGTAGAGGTCCTCGATGGAGTGGACGCGGATGATGCCGGCCTGCCGGAAGATGCCTTCATAGAGGAAATCCGGCCCCGCCATGGCCCCGGTGTGGCTTTTGCCCGCGCGGGCGCCCGCACCGGTGCCGCCCACGTACTGGGCCAGCACGGGCTTGCGCGGTGCGATTTTCCGGGCGACTTCGATGAAGCGCCGGCCGTCGCGGATGCCCTCGATGTAGAGGATGACGGCCCGGGTGTGCTCGTCCTCGCCTAGGTATTCCAGGGCGTCGACGATGTCGATGTTTGCCTCGTTGCCGACGCTGATGGCCTTGCTGAGGCGGATGCCCCGTTCCCGCAGATAGGCCAGCGTCTGGGTCACGTAGGTCCCGCTCTGCGACGCCATCCCCAGCATGCCCGGTTTGCCGGTCAACTGGGCAACCGTCAGGTTCAGGGAGCGCTGCGAATTCAGCATTCCCATGCAGTTGGGGCCGAGAAAGCGCATGCCGTAGCGCCGTGCAATGTCCTTTAGTTGCTCTTCCAGCAGGCGGCCTTCGTCGCCTGTCTCCCGGAAGCCTGCCGTGATGACGACGGCGCGCGGAGTTCCGATTTTCCCGAATTCCTCCAACACCGGAACCGCCTGGCGGGTCGGAACGACCAGGATGGCCAGGTCCGGCGCTTCCGGCAGTTCGGCGACCGCGCTGTACGCCTTGAGGCCCAGCACGGTTTTTTCGGTGGGATGGACCGGGTAGAGCATACCCCGATAGCCGTCCTTGAGGATGCTGAGGGCCTGCAGCGTTCCCATCTTCATCGGGTTGTTGTTCGCGCCCGTGATGGCGATGGATCTCGGGTTCATGAGCAGGTGCAGGGGATTTTCCGGCATCTTTTCCTCCTTGATTGCAAGTGGTGCGGGGTCGCGGGTCCCGGTTGCGCGCCGTGACCTTAGGCAATCCCCGTCGCACTGTCAAGAAAAATTGATTTTCAAATCAATTTCCGAAACCGCAAGGCGTCCATTTTAAGCTTTACAAAGCCCCGTCCGGTCGATTAGAAGAAAAAAACAATTACCTTTTGGTGGTAAAACCGGACAGGAGGGCGAGCCGCACCGATGGCAGAAAAGCAGATTCCCGAACAGGTCTACGATCTCGTGATTGTCGGCGGCGGTCCGGCCGGTTTCACCGCCGGGCTGTACGGTGCCAGGGCCGGCCTGAAAACGCTGCTGATGGAGGGGGCGTCGACGGTCAGCCAGATCACCGTGACGGATCTGATCGAAAATTATCCGGGGATTCCAGAGGGGATCAACGGCTTCGAACTCATCGAAAAGTTCAAAAAGCAGGCCCTGCAGTTCGGCGCGGAGATCGTTTCCGGCGATGCCGAAGCCATTGAGGAAACCCGGTGGGACGGGATCGAGGGCTGGGAAGTCCGGGCCGGAAAGAAGTCCTATGGGGCCCTGGCGGTCATCGTCGCGACGGGGGCGCACTGGCGGCGTCTGGGAGCAGCCGGCGAAGAGGCCTTCATCGGCAAGGGCGTTTCCTTCTGCGCGACCTGCGACGGGCCCTTTTACCGCGACCGGGAGGTGGCTGTGGTGGGGGGCGGCAACACGGCGGTGCAGGAGGCCATCTTCCTGACGCACTTTGCCCGTAAGGTGACGATCATCCATCGGCGGGACCGGTTGCGGGCCACGGGAATCCTGGCGCAGCGGGCCTTCGACAACCCGAAGATCGATTTCGCTTGGAATTCCGTGGTCGATGAAATCATCGGCGCCGAGGGGGTTCAGGCCGTCCGGGTCCGCGACGTGAAGACGTCCCGGACCCGGACAATCCCCGCCGACGGCATCTTCATCTTCGTCGGCCTCATTCCCAACACCGAGTTCGTCCGCGGCCTCGTCGAGCTGGATGCGGGCGGCCACATCGTGGTCGACGCGAACATGCGGACCTCGGCGAAGGGGATCTTCGGCTGCGGGGACTGCACCGGCAAGCTCCTGCGACAGGTTATTACGGCCTGCGGGGACGGCGCCACGGCGGCGTATGCGGCGCAGCTCCACGTGGAGGACCTGAAGGGCGAATCCTACTGAGATGTTCACCGACTGGCGTCACATCCCCTTTCACGTCCACCCGGTCCTTTTCGAAGTCGGCTCCTTCCAGGTCCGCTACTACAGCGTCATGTACCTGGTGGCCTTTGCGCTGACCTATGTCCTCGTCCTGTACCGAATCAAAAGGGAGCGCTACGAGTGTTCGGCGGAAACGATCCAGGATTATTTCGTCTGGGCCGTGCTCGGGCTGATCCTCGGCGCCCGGCTCGGCTATGTGCTCTTCTACAACCTGTCATACTACGCGGCGCACCCCCTGGAGATCTTTCTGCCCTTCGACTTCACGAACGGCGTCCGCTTCGTCGGGATCAGCGGCATGTCCTACCACGGCGGGGCCGTCGGCGTCCTGGCGGCCACGCTCGTTTTCTGCCGCAGGCGCGGGATCGACTTCTGGCGGTTCGCCGATCTTTTTGTCCCCGCCATTCCACTGGGCTACACCTTCGGCCGGATCGGAAACTTCATGAACGGGGAGCTCTACGGGCGCATCACCACCGTTCCCTGGGGGATGATCTTTCCCCAGGACCCCCTGCTGGCGGTGCGGCACCCCTCCCAGCTCTACGAGGCCTTTTTCGAGGGGCTGGTCCTCTTTGCCGTGCTCTGGGCGATCCGGCGGAAAAGGCCCTTCGAGGGGTTTCTGCTCGCGCTCTACATCATGGGGTACGGCCTGGTCCGCTTTTTCATCGAGTTCTATCGCGAGCCCGACGCGCAGCTGGGGTTTGTCTTTGCGTCGTTCAGCATGGGACAGCTCCTTTGCTTCGTAATGATGGCGCTGGGCGCGGCCATCCTCGTATGGCGCCGTTCCGCGGCGGAGGCGAATGTCCGCAAGCCATGAGATTTCTGAAACCGACGCATGCCCTGTTGCAGAAATGGGCAAGCCTGGATCAGGCGAAAAGCCGGAAGGAGGAAAATCTTTTTCTGGCCGAGGGCGCCAAGATCGTTGGAGAGGCCTTGCGGAGCTCCTGGAAGCTCAGGGCCCTGCTCGTCCGCGAGGACAGAAGGGAACATTTCGGGGGGATGCCGGACGTCCGGTCCGGGAAGCTGGACGTGTTCACCCTGACAGACCGGGAATGGCGCAGGCTCAGCCAGGACAAGAGCTCCGAAGGCATCATGGCCGTCGTGTCCCTGCCGCTGCGGGAGGAAACCGGGAGGTTCTTGGAGAGCATGCCGGGCAACCTCCTGCTGCTTCACGAACTCAACAATCCCAACAATCTCGGCGCCGTCATGCGCACGGCTCACTGGTTCGGATTCACCGGCATCATCCTGAGCCGGAATTCCGTCGATTTCGCCCATCCGAAAGCGGTTCGCGCCTCCATGGGGAGCCTCTTTGATCTGTCGATCCTCGACGATGCCGATTTCGAGGCGATTCTGCCCCGTCTGAAAGGCCGCTTCCGGCTGATCGGCAGCGACGTGCGCGCCGGTGCGCTGCCCCACCGCTGCGAGGGCCCAACAGCCCTGATGCTGGGAAGCGAGAGCCACGGACTGCCGAAGGAGCTGTCCAATCTGGCCGACGAGGTCTGGCGGATACCTGGTTCGAGTCGCGCGGAATCCCTCAGCTTGCCGCAGGCCGCCGCCGTCCTGATGTATGCCTGTACGGCAACGGCCTGAAGCGCTCGATGCCGTCCCCAATCGCTTCGTTGAAAAACTTGCCCAAATGCGGATTTGCCGCCCTGTTTCGCATTGACGGGTTTTCGGTCTTGCCCTATAGTGAAAGCATGATGCCGGCGCTGGTGAAAAACGGCTCGGCGACGAGAATCGCGGGATCGATTGTCAAAAGTCTTCATTCGTTCGAAATATGTTTACACGGGAGGTCTTGTGATGGATGCCCATTCCGGAAAAAGCGCGGGTTCAGGCGCGGGACTGTGGCTCGGGGGTCTGCTGTTGGCGGGGATTGCCGTCCTGGGGCTCTACACTTGGATGACGCTGAGTTGGAGTTTTTCCGAGGGTGAGCGGACCGGCTACATTCAGAAGCTGTCCAAGAGCGGCTGGGTCTGCAAAACCTGGGAGGGCGAGCTGGCGATGGTGACCCTGCCCGGGGCTATTCCGGAGAAGTTTTTGTTCAGCGTCCGGGACGACAGGGTCGCGGAGCGCATCAATACCTTTGCCGGAAAGCGGGTTTCCCTTCGGTATGAGCAACACAAGGGCGTGCCGACCCCCTGCTTCGGCGAGACGGAGTATTTCGTTGTCGATGTGAAGCCGATCGAATAAGAGAAGCCGGGCAGCGTGCGGAGAGGCCCCTCATGCATTCGGTGATTCAGGTCGTCACGACCACGGACAGGAAAGAGGATGCGGACAGCATCGCCAGGAATCTGGTCGAGGGCCGGCTCGCGGCCTGCGTTCAGGTGATCGGACCCGTCACGAGCACTTACCGGTGGAAGGGCCGGGTGGAAACGGCCGAGGAGTGGCAGTGCTGGGCAAAGACGGAAGCGGGCCTTTATGAAGACGTCGAAAAGGCCATTCGAGCGATCCACCCTTACGAGGTTCCCGAAATCGTCGCGCTGCCCGTCTTGCGCGGAAGCCCCGAATACCTGGATTGGCTCCGTTCGGAGCTGCGGGACCGCCCATGATCCTGGCCGGGGATATCGGAGGCACGCAAACGCGGCTGGGCCTCTTTTCCGGGGAGCGGGGACCCGGCCGAGCCGTCGCCCGATCCGCCTGGCGGAATAGCGAACACCCGGATTTTGAATCCATCCTCGCGGAGTTTCTCACCCGGACCGGCTGCCCTGTCCGCGGGGCCTGCTTCGGCGTCGCCGGGCCGGTCATCGACGGGCAATGCCGTTTCACCAACCTGCCCTGGATCATCACCGAAGGGGGGATCGCGGAGCGCTTTTCGATCCCTGCCGTGCGGCTGATCAACGACCTCGAGGCGACTGCCCGCGCCGTGCCGTTTCTTTCGCCCGCCGATGTGAAAATCCTGAATCCCGGCCGTCCCGTTCCCGAAGGGAACAGGGCCGTCATCGCGCCGGGCACCGGCCTGGGTGAGGCTTTTTTGACCTGGGACGGAAAGCGCTGCCGGGCCCACGCAACGGAGGGCGGTCACGCGGACTTCGCACCGGGCGGCGTCCTGGAAATGGAGCTGCTGGCCGGGCTTCGGGAGGAATGCGGCCATGTGAGCCCGGAAAGCGTCTGTTCCGGGAAAGGCATCGCACGAATCTACCGG
Organism: uncultured Syntrophaceae bacterium; assembly: GCA_964460245.1. Classification (GTDB taxonomy): domain Bacteria; phylum Desulfobacterota; class Syntrophia; order Syntrophales; family Fen-1087; genus JAXDBM01. Next base: position 14,396 of record CAYWTL010000060.1, read on the forward strand.
TTTTTGAGAGCCAGGGAAGCGGAGGAGGAGCCGCCCGAACTGTCGGAGGAGCTGAGTCACACGGGCGATCCGGCGCCGGTCATCGTCGCGGCGGCAACGGGTGGCGCGCCCGGCTCGAATCTTTGCAGGAGAACGGTGGAGCTTTTCCTGTCCATGCTGGGCGCGGAAGCCGGGAACCTGGCCTTGAAGGTGAACGCGGTGGGCGGCATCTATCTGGCGGGCGGGATCTCACTGGCCGTCCTGCCCCTTTTGGAGCAGGGCGGGTTCATGGAAGCATTCCGGCGCAAGGGACGCCTCTCGGATTTCATGTCCCGCATTCCCGTTTCTCTGATCCTCGAACCGACGCCCGCCATGATCGGCGCGGCGGCCTGTTGTTTCGATTCCTTCGGAGTTCGATAGACGCCGTCAAGACAGGCCCGGTCCTGATCGTTGACTTCACCTGCAATGGTTCATTGCCGTCCAGCGAGGATGCTCATGGGTTTCGGATTGAAAGGCACATGTTCTTGAGCGTTGATGACCCGCCTCAATAAAGTGTTGCCGCCTCCTGAAGTCACGCCTTCGGAAAGTTCGATGGACATTCAACCTTGCCATCGGTATTCAACGAAACATTTTCTTGACTTTTTGGGAAGTCAATGCGAAATTCACAGTCAATCATTGAGGCATTCCTGTCGGGTTAACAGTTGACCAGACCCTTTATTTGGGGTGATGCTGGGAAGAAAAATGTGACCTCGTATCCTCAACGGAAAGCGGGGTTTTTTTATTGGTTTCATCGCGATGCGTGAATATCAATCAGGATG
>CAYWTL010000061.1:0-14624 GCA_964460245.1 uncultured Syntrophaceae bacterium
GGAGGTTAAACGTGAACGATATCGTATTTATGACCGTGGGCGCCGTGGGGAACAATTTCCATGGCAGCCTGCTTAGCATGGTGCTGGAAGCGGGGGCCATGGTGCAGTTCGTCCTGCTCCTGCTCCTCCTTTTCTCCGTCGTTTCCTGGGCCATCATCCTGATGAAGTACAAGGTACTCAAGCGGGTCAAAAAGGACAACGAGGGTTTCCTGGACGTTTACATGAAAGGCAGCAGGCTCTCGGAGATCTTCCCCGAGACGAAGAAGTACCCCGATTCCACCATCGCCGAGGTCTTCCGCTCCGGCTACGCGGAGCTGGTCAAGGTGACGAAAGTGATCCGGGAGTCCCTGACGGGTAGGGAAGCGGATGCCGGGGAGGCGCCGCCCGTCGAGATGAACAGCATCGACAACATCGAGCGCGCCCTGAACCGGGCCCGCGACTCCGAGGTCACGAAGCTGGAGAGCGCCCTCGGGTTCCTCGCGACGACGGGGAGCGCGAGCCCCTTCATCGGGCTCTTCGGGACGGTCTGGGGCATCATGGACACCTTCAAGGGGATCGGCGCCCGGGGGTCGGCAACGCTGGCCGTCGTCGCGCCGGGCATTTCCGAGGCCCTGATCGCCACGGCGGCCGGGCTGGCGGCGGCCATCCCCGCCGTCATCTTCTATAACTACTACATCAACCGCGTCAAGGCGATGAGCCTCGAGATGGACAATTTCTCCTCCGAACTGCTGAACATCATCGAGCGGTACCACGTCAGGAAATAGGGCGCCATGAAAGCCTCCCGAAGAAGGAACAACCATTTCGACAACCGGCCGATGGCCGAGATCAACGTCACGCCGCTGGTCGACGTCATCCTGGTGCTCCTGATCATCTTCATGGTGACGGCGCCGATGCTTCAGATGGGCATCGACGTCAACCTGCCCAAGGTGAAGTCGAAGAGCGTCGACGTGACGGAGGAGAAGCTGGTCCTCACCGTCACCGGCGCCAAGGAGATCTTCATCAACAAGAACCGCATTCCGCTGAACGATCTTCGGGTCAAGCTGGAGGGCATTTTCACCAACCGGATCGACCGCGAGATTTTCATGCGGGCGGACAAGAGCATTCCCTACGGGTTCGTCATCGAGGTCATGTCGGAGGTCCGAAAGGCCGGCGTGGACAAGCTGGGGATGATTACCGAGCCCCCCGAGGGGTCGAGATGATTCTCCCGAGGCTGAACAGCGCCGGACGCGGAGGCGGACTCAGCCTGAACAGAATGATCGGCCTGTCGCTCTTCCTCCACGTCGTCGCCCTCGCCCTGCTCGTCTTTTCCCCGTCCCTGCCCGCGCCGAAGTGGACCTTCGGCCCGGTCTACTCCGTCCAGCTCGTGAACCTTCAGGACCTGTCGATGAAGGGAAGCCCCGCGGCGGCGCTGTCCCGGGAAGTGGCGAAGCCCGCTCCGGAGCCCCGCCCGATCGTCCTGAAGCGGCCCGTGGACACCGTCAAGTCCGTGCCCATCCGGTCCGTCGAGGTTCAGAAGACGCAGAGCGCGCACCTCGAGAAGGCCATGGATCGGATCCGGAAAAAGGTCCAGGCATCCGGGCAGACGGCCGTGCCGGCCGCGACGTCCGCCGGCGCAAGCAGCCCCCCGGCAACCGCCGCGCCGGGCGGCGCGGAGATGGACCAGAGGATGGCGTCCTATTACGCGGCGGTGTGGGCGAAGATCAAGGGGCAGTGGTCCCTGCCGAAGGACATCCTCTCCCGGGAGAACCTGGAAGCGGTGATCCAGGCGCGGATCCTCCGCAGCGGGGCCGTCAGCGACGTCAGCTTCGAAAAGAGGTCGGGCAACCGCTTCTTCGACGATTCGGCCCTGAAGGCCGTCCGGAAGGCGAGCCCCCTGCCGCCGCTGCCGGAGTGGATTCGGGACAGCAGCGTCGAAATCGGCATCCGGTTTCACTCCTCGGATTTTCGGTCGTGACCGGACTGCAATGGAAGCTTAAGGAGCATTGAACGCATGCGACAGGTGAAGGTTCTCTTTTTCGCGGTTCTCGTTTTTCTGGTCTGGTGCCGGGCCGGCGAAGCCCTCGGAAAGGTCTACATCGATATCGACTCCCCGGCCTTTCAGAAATTCTCCATCGCCATCACGGATTTTCAGAAGCCCCCCGGCGCGTCGGGCCGGGAGGACCTGCCCGCCTGGTTTTCGGACAATCTCGGCCAGTACCTGAACATGACGGGGCTGTTCAACATCATCGCGAAGAAGGCCTTTTTGCAGGACCCGTCCCGCCTGGCCGCCCCCGGGGGCAAGATCGAATTCGCGGACTGGACGGCCATCGGCGCGGAGTACCTCGTCCGGGGCGGACACCGCCTGGCCGCGGGCAGCCTCGTCGTCGAATACCGGCTCTACGACGTGGTGAAGGGCGAGATGATCAGCGGGAAAGAGTACAGCGCCCGGCCGGATGACCGGAAGACCATCGTCCGGAAAATCGCCGAGGACATCCTCCTGGCCCTCACGGGCGACGGCAGCATCTTCGGCACGAAGATCGCCTTTGTCCTGAAAAAAGGGCAGACCTCGGACATCTACACCATCAATTTCGACGGCACGGGGCTCACCCAGGTCACTAATTTCGGCACCACCACAATGGCGCCGCGGTGGTCTCCGGACGGCCAGTCCATCGCCTTCATGTCCTACCGAGACGGCAACCCCGACCTGTATGTGCGCCGGCTCAGGGACTACAGCACCAGTAAGATCTCGTCCTTCCGGGGGCTCAACCTTCCAGGCGCCTGGTCGCCGGACGGCCGAAGGATGCTCATGACCCTGAGCAGGGACGGCAACGAGGAGATCTACGTCAAGGACCTGGGCGGCGGCGCGCCCCGCCGGCTGACCCGAGAGTTCTCCATCGACGTGTCGCCCACGTGGTCGCCCGACGGCCGGAGGATCGCCTTCGTGTCCAACCGGTCGGGCTCGCCCCAGATCTACGTGATGGATCAGAACGGCGGCGGGATTCGAAGGCTGACTTTCGAGGGGAACTACAACACCTCGCCGGCCTGGTCGCCCAAGGGAAAACGGATTGCCTACGAGGGCCGCAAGGACGGGCGTTTCCAGATCCTGGCCGTCGATGAGAACGGCGGCAATTTCGCGGCGCTCACCACGGAGGGGGGGCAGACGGAGTCCCCGTCCTGGTCGCCCGACGGCCGCTATGTGGCCTTCAGCCAGAGGATCGGCGGCAAGAGCCGCATCTGCGTGATGAACGCGAACGGGTCCAACGTGCGGGTCGTCTACGAGAGCGGCCAGGGCTGCATCAGCCCGGCCTGGTCGCCGCGCCTGAAATGACCGGGGGATTTTTATGTTGACCTTTCCGGCACGGGTGTGATTAAATCCCAAAACTTTTTCGGGAAGGGATCGACGGATCGATTTAAGGAAAGGAATGGAGGGATCAGCGGGATGAAGCGAAGCGGTAAGTGGTTGAGAATCATGGCGGTGGTTTTTTGCGTTGCCGTGATGTTCATGACGGGTTGTTCGAAGAAGGCGGTCACCAAGAGCGAGGACCCGCTCGCCAAAGAGAAACTGGCGGCCGCAGCAAAGGCCGAAGCGGAGGCCAGGGAGATCGCCGAGCGGAAGCTGGCGGAGGAGCGGGAGGCGCAGCAGAAGGGGACCGTCCGGGAACTGGCCCTGAAAAGGGACGCCGAGGCGGCAGCAGCGGCGGAGGCCGCAAGGGCAGCGGCGGAGCAGAACCGGAAGGGCATCGAGGACATCTACTTCGGCTACGACGCCGCGGCGATCGAGCCCGAGGCCCGGGAAGTTCTGAAGAAGCTGGCGGATGTGCTGGCCGCGATGGGGAGCTACCGCCTGGTCATCGAGGGGCACTGCGACGAGCGGGGTACGGCCGAGTACAACCTGGCCCTGGGGCAGCGCCGCGCCGATGCGGCCATGAAGTACCTGGTCGACCTCGGGGTGGACCGAGCAAGCATCACGACGGTCTCCTACGGGGAGGAGCGGCCGGTCGACACCGGGCAGAACGAGGAGGCATGGGCCAGGAACCGGCGGGCGCACTTCCTGGTCACGGCCAGATAACGGGGCGGACAGGGAAGGAAAATGACACGATTTGCCATCTATCCCGTGCTCTGCTGCATCCTGCTCGCGGCGGGGTGCGCGACGCAGCAGGACCTGAGCAGTGTCCAGGGCAGCCTGGACCGGAAGATCGAGATCATGAGGGGCGAGAACGAGTCCGCAAGCGCGGGCAACCGGGAAGCCCTTGAAGCGGTCCGGAAAAGCCAGGCGGAAATCAATGCCGACATGGCGGAGCTCAAGGACCGCATTCAGCAGTTGACGGGCAGGACCGACGAGCAGAAGAAGGAACTGGCGTCTCTCACGGGCCGCGCGAACCGCAGGGACGAGGAGTTGAAGGACGTTCGGGAGAAGCTGGATCAGGCTTCCTTCAAGATCAATTTCGTGGAGAACTTCCTGGGCCTCAACAAGAAGCAGACTCCGGCGGAGGCGCCGGGAAAGACGGCGAAGAACGGCAACGGTCCGAAAAAGGAAACCGCGGCGGCGACCTCGGCAAAGGAAACGATGTACGCGGCGGCCTACGAAACCTTCAAGCAGGGACAGTACGAAAAGGCCCGCACGGAGTTCCAGAATTTCCTCAAGCAGCACCCCAAGACGGAGTATTCCGCCAGTGCCCAGTTCTGGATCGGGGAATGCTATTACCTGGAAAAGCAGTACGAGAAGGCGATTCTCGAATACGAAAAGGTGATCAAGAATTACCCGGACGGCAACAAGACCTCCAAGGCGCTCCTGAAGCAGGGGATTGCCTTCCATCAACTGGGCGACAAGACGAGCGCCAAGCTGATCCTCCAGCAGGTCATTCGGGACTATCCGAACACCAATGACGCCAAGGCGGCCCGGGCGAGGCTTCTGGAGATCAAGTAGGCTTCAGGGCGGAAACGCGAAAAGGGGCGGAAGGCCGTTTGCCTTCCGCCCCTTTTTTTATGCCCGCCGACGCCCGCCGGACATCTGCATGCGAGGATCGAATCGCGGGCCGGGCCGCCTTCCGCCGGTTCGAAGATCTTCAGCCGACGCCCCCGTTTTCAGGGGAAGGCGCCTTCCTTGACGCCCGGCGGGACTTTCAGCTCGAATGGGGATTCGTCCTCTTCGAAGGTCCATTCGAGCTCCGCGTAGCGGAGGGTCAGCGTCGTCTTGTCCTCTTCCGAAACGATGGCGATCTTCCGGGGCGTCACGAAACCGCCGGACCGAAGGGGGTCTTCGTAGCGGATCCGGTAGAGCGCCTTTCCGGCGCCGTCATGGATGTCGACGCCCTTGACCAGGCCGTCCGCCCGGTGAACGCGGATGGACTGGAGAAGGCCGACACCGTCGCGGATGTCGATGCGGTAGACCTCCCCCTCCATCACCCCCTCGCGGCGCAGGTCCTTTCCGGCGACGGGGGGCGGAACCCCCATCAGCAGGGAGACCAGGCTCTCCACGTCGATGCGCAGCGGCAGGAACATGGCGATGTTCTCCCGGGTCGCCCGTCCCGAGTAGAATTCGTTTTTGTCGGGCAGCAGCGCCTTCAGGCGGCCCCCGTGAATGACCAGGTAGAAGTTGGGCGGACCCAGGACGGGAATGGCCTCGACCCGCATCATCGCCTTGCGCCTCAGCAGGACGGCCAGTTTCAGGGGGTAGGCGCCCGTCGGCGCGGTCACCTGAATGGACGCGATTGCCTTCAGGGTGCCGCCCTGCGGAGGGGCCGTTTCGGCAATGACGCGGAGCGCCGTTTCCGGCGAAGCGAAGCTTCCGGCGGGGCGGCCGGGATCGGGCCTGCCGGAGACGCATCCGGATATCAGGGCGGACAGGCCGAGAACGACCAGGGCGGACAGTCTGAATTTGATCCAGCGGGCGGTTTTCTTTTCCATGCGGTTCACCCGGTAGCGATGCGCACCGGTCAGGGGTCGGCTTGTTTCAGCAGGTCGCTGATTTTCCGCTGCAGGGTTTCCTTGCCGGGATCGCGCTCCAGGATTTTCCGGTAGATGTCCAGCGCCTCGCGAACGCGCCCCGTCCGGGCGTAGGCGTCGGCCAGATGCTCCAGGATCGTGGGGTCGTCGGGCATGAGCCGGGCCGCTTCCTGCAGGTGTTTGACGGCCTCGTCCAGCCGGTTCCGCTTGAAGTGGACCCAGCCCAGACTGTCGGTGATGAAGGCATTGCCCGGTTTCAGCTTCAGGGCCTTCTCGATCAGGGTTTGGGCCTCGGGCAGGTGGATGCCCCGGTCCGCGTAGCTGTAGCCGATGAAATTCAGGGCGTCCGCGTATTCGGGGTCCAGTTCCAGGATCCGCCGCATCTGGCGGATCGCCTCTTCGAAGCGGTCCGTCTTTTCGTAGAGAACGCCCAGGCTGTAGCGGATTTCCCGGCTTTCGGGGCTCTCGGCCAGGCCCGCCTGAAGGACCCGCTCGGCTTCCGGAATGTTCCTCTTCTCTTCGTGCAGCGAGGCCAGCAGGATGTAGAGATGTTCGCTGTCCTTTTTCTTCCGCGCGATGGCCGCTTCCAGCGAGCGGATGGCGTCGTCGGGCTTCTTCTCGCTCTTCAGGATGACGGCGGTGCGGACCTGGGCATCGACGTAGAACTCCGATTCGGGCGCGATCCGCCCGTAGGCATCCAGCGCCTCGCGGCGCCGCTTTCCCTCCTCCAGGGCGGAGGCCAGCAGAAAACGGACCTTCTGGTCTTCCGGGTTCGTCTCGAGGAAGGCCCCGAACAGTTCGACGGCCCGTTCGTGACGGTCCGCGTCGAGGTACATCAGCCCCATCGTCATCAGCAGTTCCGGGTTGGCGGGCTGACGGTTCAGAACGGTCTGGAGTTCGCGGTCCGCCTCGTCATACCGCTTTTCCTTCAGGAGGATGTCGAGCAGGCGGACCCTGGCCTTGACCGCCATCGGGTGGGAGCGGATGAAGTTCCGGTAGACGTCGATCGCGAGGTCGTTCTTCTTCCGTTTCTGGTACAGGAGCCCCAGATCGACGACGGCCGGCTCAAAGGACGGCCGGCTCTCCAGCGCTTTTTTCAGGGACCGTTCCGCCTCGTCCGGCCTGTCCGTTTCGGCGAGGATCCGGGCCAGGTAGTAATGGCCCATCGCGTCTTCGGGAACGAGCTCGATCACCTTCCGGAACATCTCCAGCGACTGCCCGTAGTCTTTCCGGTCTGCGTAGAGCGTTCCGAGATAGACGTGCGCGGCGACGTTTTTGGGATCCAGCGCGATGACCTTCCGGTATGACGCGATGGCCTTGTCGTGGTCCTTCCGGTTGAGGTGCGCGCCGGCGAGCAGGAAGTGGAGGTCCGCGTCTTCGGGGGAATGGGCCAGTGCGCGTTCCAGGATTTCGGCGGCCTTTGCCGGTTCGCCCCTTTCGCTGTACAGGAAGGCCAGTTCGCCGGCCAGGGCAGGGGAATGGGGATCGTGGCGCAGGGCCTCCTCGAATTCCCGGATCGCCTCGGCGGGGTTTCCGTTCAGCAGGTGCTGCACGCCAAGGGAATAGCGGTACCCCGCCTCGAAGCTCGATTCCCCGGTCTCCGCGGGAGCCGGGGCCTTGAATGCCGGGGCCTTGTGCGCCGCCTTGAGCCCGCCGCATCCTCCGAGCAGCAGCGCCAGCCCGACGGCCAGAATCCGCAGTTTCATGGGCGTCAATGCCGCCTTTCCCCTTGCGATGCGATCGTGTTCCCGCTTTCCGCGGCGCCGACCGCCATGACCGAAAAACTGACGGGGGCGGCCCTTCCGGGCCGGAAGCGCTTTCTTCGGATCACCGGTCCCGTCATCCGGTCGTCTTCCGCTGCAGGATCTCCCAGCTCTTCAGGATATCGATCGCGTGCTTCAACTGGTTGTCCTCGGCCGCCCCGTCGGATTCCTTCCGGAGCTCCTTGGCCGCCTCTTCCGGCTTTGCCTCCCCGGCGTTCTCCTTCGGGGACTTGATGTGCCCCTTCAGGTCCCGCTCCCGAAGGCGCTCTTCCTGCTGCTCCTTTTCCTCGGGGGGCTTCACGAATTTGACGACGATGTCCGGCGCGATCCCCTCCGCCTGGATCGACCGCCCGTTCGGGGTGTAGTATTTGGCCGTCGTCAGCTTCAGAGCGGATCCGTCCCCCAGGGGAATGACGGTCTGCACGGAGCCCTTGCCGAAGGTCTGCGTGCCGACGATCAGGGCGCGGCGGTTGTCCTGCAGCGCGCCCGCCACGATCTCCGCGGCGCTGGCCGTGCCCTCGTTGACCAGGACGACAAGCGGGCCTGTGGGCTCGTCGCCGCCGTCGCGGGCGACGAACTTGTTTTCGATGTTTTTCGTTCTTCCCCGGGTGGACACGATGATCCCAGACTTGAGAAAGACATCGGAGATCTCCACGGCCTGGGTGAGAAGGCCGCCGGGATTGTTTCTCATGTCCAGAATCAGGCCCTTCAGCGGATGGGCCGGGGTGTCCAGGTCCTGCAGCGCTTTTCGCAGTTCCGCGGCGGTTTTTTCCTGGAAGGCGGCAACCCGGATGTAGCCGATCCGGTCTTCATAGAGCCGGGACTTGATGCTCCGGATCTTGATGATGCTGCGCGTGATGACGAAATCCTTCGGCTTCGGCAGCGATTCCCGCATGATGCTCAGCGTGACCTTGGTGTCCTTGGGGCCGCGCAGTTTCTTGACCGCCTCCATGATGGTGATGTCCTTGGTGGACTGCCCGTCGATCCGGACGATCTGGTCCCCCGCCCGAATGCCCGCCTGGAAGGCGGGCGTGTCCTCGATCGGCGAGACGACGGTGAGGACGTCCTTCAGAATGGTGATTTCGATGCCGATGCCGCCGAAGCTCCCCCGGGTTTCGACTTCCAGCTCCTTGTACATGTCCTGGGTCATGAAGCTGCTGTGGGGGTCCAGGGATTTCATCATGCCGTTCACCGCCCCCTGAATCAGGGTCTTCTGCTCGACGGGCTCGACGTAGTTCTTCTGGACCATGTCGAGGATCTCGTTGAACAGCTTCAGGTTCTTGTAGGATTGCCGGTCGAGCGCGGCGGCGGGCCCGGCGCCTGCCGGCCCGATCAGGGCGATGACGAGCAGGGCAGACAGGGAAATGGCGAACATCCGATGGGTGCTTGGCTTCATGGAGACCTCCGTCCCGCGGGCACAGCATGGCTGCGGTCCCGTTGTATTCCCGAACCGCTTACACGCTTTTGCTTCAAATTGCCATTCCTTTTTCGATTGCGGTCTCGTGCGGTTGCGGCGGCCGAGGGCGGAAGCGCAAAGCGGACTTCCGTTTGCGGGGCGCGGGGAATGGGTTTTGAATGTCTCCCCGCCCCGGCCCGGCGGGGAGCACGGGGATGGCGCTTCAGCGGGGCAGGCGTTTGTCGTTCAGCACGTTCAGAAAGGCGCGGACGCCCCTGACCCCCGCCGTCACGGTTGTGAAGGCCCCGAGAAGGGGGCTCTTCGCGGAGTCCTGAAGGTTCCGGGCCACGTCCGCGAAATAGCCGAGGGTCAACTGAAGCTTTTTGGCCTGAATGGCGATGCCATCGACCTGGTCGCGGACCGTCAGGGTCGCCTGGCTGACCTGGGCGGTCATGACTTCGAGGTTTCTGAGAATCGCGGGCAGGTTCTGATTCAGCGTCTTCGCGGTGCCGGAAATCCGCTGTGCCGTCCTGCGAAGCTCCAGCAGGGCGGGGATCGAGAAGAGGGCAAACAGAAGGACGGCGACACTCAGAATGAAAACACTGATTTCCAGCAACATCGGCCCTCTCCTTCCCCCTCTCGGACTAAGCGTTCTTTTCCTTTTCCTCTTTGAAGGCGTCCACGCCGGCGTCAATGGCGCGCTTCAGGCGGCTCTTCCCGTCTTCCAGGGTTTCCTTGCCGCGCTCCTTGATCTCCCCCACTTTTCCGCCCACGGCTTCGACCTTTTCCCGTGCCGTCAGTTCCGCCTCTTTCAGGCGTTCCATGGCCGCTTCATAGGCCCGCTTGCTTTTTTCCAGGGCCTGCTCGTATTCCTCCTTCGCCTTTGCGACCAGTTCGTCCTTCCTTTTGGAGATGTCCTCCCGCGTTTCCCTGCCGCTTTTCGGCGCGTAAAGGATTCCCAGGATCGCGCCGATCAGGCCGCCGATGAACAAACCCTTCGCGAAATCCGTGCCTCTTTCCGACATGGCGATACCTCCTTGAACGATGGATGTGCCGTCCGGAAAAGGTTTCCGTCCGGATGTTCTATTTTAATCATTCCCGACGGAAAGTAAACAAAAAAATGCCGTGAAAATGCCCCCAAAAAACCAAACCGGGCATTGGATCGTCCAATGCCCGGCCGGGTTTCCTCTGTTGGTGCTATATTACTTTGCTGCCGGTGCTGCCGGAGCGGGTGCTGCCGGAGCGGGTGCTGCCGGAGCGCCAGGTGCCGGAGCGCCAGGTGCCGGAGCCGGTGCGGGTGCAGGCGCCGGAGCGGGTGCTGCGACCTTCGGGGGTTCAGCCGGCTTCTGCTCTTCTGCCTTCTTGCAGCCAACCACTGCGAAGGAAAACGTCACGACGAAAAGCAGGGAGAGAATGATAGCGAATACCTTCTTCATCAACTTGTCACCTCCTTTCACAGATTTGAATGCCCTTGGGCATGTCTCCACGCCCGTTTTGACAGGAGACCATACGCTTTTTTTTTACCTTGTCAAGATAAATTTATCGGGATATAAGGCGGTAACTTTTGGACTATTCGGGTTGCGGGAGGGGATATGATCCTGGGCATCGATGTGGGCGGAACGCATACGGACGCGGTGCTGATCGACCGCGGCGGCATTCGGAAGAAGGCCAAGGTCGTCACCGATGCCGGGAATCTGGTCCGCTCCCTGCTCGGCGCCACCGGCGCGCTGCTGGGCGACGAGAACCCGGAGCGCCTGAAGCGGGTTGTCCTCAGCACCACGATTTCCACCAATGCCATCGTGCAGCGCAAGACGGAGCGCGTCGGCATGGTGCTGGCCTGCGGCCCCGGCGTGCACCCGTCCGGTCTGAAGTTTTCCGAAGACGTCCATTTCATCTCGGGATACGTCAACCATCGCGGCGTGGAGGTTGCGAAAGTCGACGAGCGCGAGGTGACGGAGGTCCGGAACATCTTCCGGTCGCAGGGCATCGAGACGGCCGGCATCGTCGGGAAGTTCTCCACCCGGAACCCCGATCAGGAGTACCGGATCCGGGACCTGATGAAGGACGGCCTTTCGCGGATCTCCCTCGGCCATCGGATGTCCGGCCACCTCAACTTTCCCAGGCGGGTGTCCACCACCTACCTCAACGCCGCGATCTCCGGCCTGTACGGCCGGTTCGTTCAAGAGGTCCTGGACTTCGTCCGTCACCGGAACATCTCGGTCCCCATTTACATCCTCAAGGCCGACGGGGGCACGTTCGACATCGCCCGGTCCCTTGACTTTCCCGTGCAGACGATCCTCTCCGGCCCCGCGGCCAGCATCATGGGGATCCTGGCCACGTCCGCGTGCCGGGAGGATGCGATCGCCCTGGACATCGGGGGGACGACGACGGACATCGCGATTTTTGCCGACGGCGTCCCGCTCCTGGAAGCCTTCGGCGTGCGGATCGAGGAGCACAAGACCTTGATCCGGGGGCTCCGCACCACCTCCATCGGTCTGGGGGGCGACAGCCTCGTCCGCGTTGAAAACGGGTCGCTGACCGTCGGTCCGGAGCGGGAAGGCCCCGCTGCCGCCTTCGGAGGCCCCGGTCCGACGCCGACGGATGCCATGATTGTCCTCGGTCTGACCGACATCGGCGACCGGGAACAGGCGGTCCGGGCGGTGGCCGGGATCGCCGGCGAGTTGCGATGCCCCCTTGAAGCGGCGGCGGAGCGGATCCTCGACCGGGCCTGCCGGACCATCGTGGCGCGGATCGAGAGCGTGATCGAGGAGATCAACAACCAGCCGGTCTACACGATCCATGAGATGCTGGAGGGCAAGACGCTGCGCCCGAAAGCCCTGCACGTGGTCGGCGGCCCGGCGGCGGCCATGGCGCCCCGCCTGGGGCGGATGCTGAACTGCCCGTTCTTCATTCCGGAGCATGCGGAGGTGGCCAACGCCATCGGCGCCGCGCTGGCACGGACGACCGCCGAAATGACCCTCCTGGCCGATACGGAGCGGAAAATGCTGACGATCGCCGAAGACGGGCGCCGGACGGCCATTCCGTCCCGCTTCGGAAGGGAAGACGCCATTCGCATCGGCCGGGAAAGGCTTCGGGAGCGGGCCGCCGCCATGGGGGCCGCGGACGAGGACATCGAGATGGAAGTGATCGAAGAGCAGGAGTTCAACATGGTCAGGGATTTTTACACCGCCGGCAAGAATATCCGGGTGAAGCTGCAGGTCAAGCCGGGACTGATATCCGGCTACGGAACGGGGATTGCACGATGACGGAAAAGCCCCGAAAAACCGGACTGGTCTTTTTCCCCGCCTTCGACTGGGCGATTTCGCCCACGCACCCGGAGCGGGAGGAGCGTCTGCTCTACACGCAGGACCAGGTGGTCGAAGAGGGTCTCCTGGACTCCGACCGGATCGTCGAGTTCAAGCCGGGCCTGGCGACGGTGGCGGACATCAACCGGATCCATGTGTGCGTGCCCGATGCCGGGCATGTCGTCACCGAATCCCACCTCATCTCGGCGGGCGGCGCCATCACGGCGGCGGACAAGGTTCTGAGGAAGGAGGTGGACAACGCCTTCGCCCTCGTCCGGCCCCCCGGCCACCATGCGATGCGGGTGGTGCACGGCGCCCGCGGCTTCTGCAACGTGAACATCGAGGCCATCATGATCGAGTACATCCGCAAGTTCTACGGGCCGAAGCGGATCGCCGTCGTCGACACGGACTGCCACCACGGGGACGGCACGCAGGACATCTTCTGGCACGATCCCGACACGCTGTTCATTTCGATCCACCAGGACGGGCGCACCCTGTACCCGGGCTCCGGGTTTCACGACGAGTTCGGAGGGCCCAACGCCCTGGGGATGACCGTGAACATCCCCCTGCCGCCCCGGACCTCCGACCGCGGCTTTCTCCACGTCCTGGATCACGTGATCCTTCCCATCCTCGACGAATTCAAGCCGGACCTGATCGTCAACTCGGCCGGGCAGGACAATCACTACAGCGACCCGATCACCAACATGCGCTTCAGCGCCCAGGGATACGCCACCCTGAACGACCGGCTGTCGCCCGACATCGCCGTCCTGGAAGGCGGATACTCCATCGAAAAGGCGCTTCCCTACGTCAACGTGGGGATCATTCTGGCGATGGCCGGCATGGACTACAGCCACGTGAGGGAGCCGGACTACGACCCGCTTTCGATCCGCGAGTCCGACGACATCCTTCGCAAGATCGAGCAGGACGCGGCGGAGATCCTTCGCATGTGGAAAAGAAGGGACGGCCTGAAGGCCAAGCTGGTGGGCGACGCCCGGTATGTCCGGCGGCGGAAGAACATTTATTACGACACGGACGGCATCAGCGAGCAGCAGGAGGAGACGGTCCGCGTCTGCGGCGACTGCGGCGGCCTGGTCATGATCGATTCCATGGCCGACACGGGGAGCCGGATCTTTGCCGTGATCGTGCCGGGGCGGAGCTGTCCCGCCTGCCGGGAAAACGGGGAGACCTTCTTCAAAAAGACGGAGCGGGGCAGGTACCGCGCCGTTTATTTCCAGGACCGGGACCGGGATCTGTATCTCGTCAAATGACGCGGGTGAATCGATGATCCGCCGCGCGTTTGCAGGATTTCACTAACGGCAAAGGAGGAAAAATCATTATTATGAGCGACGATGTGGTAAAAAGGACCCAGGAGACGGCCAAGAAACTGTTCGGTGCGGGGATCAAGATGGATCCGCCTTATCTGATGTGGCGGGAATACGACAAGGATCTGGCCAACGACTTCTCGAAGTTCATCACGGGCAACCTCTACTCCCGGACGGTGCTGACCCTGCCGGAAAGGCAGATGGCTGCCTGCGCCATGCTGGCGGCGCTCCGGGCCACGGGGGAGCTGAAGCTGCATGTGAACGCGGCGCTCAACGTGGGCTGCGACCCGAAAAAGCTGGCGGAGATCTTCTTTCAGGTGGCGACCTACGCGGGCATGCCGGCGGTCAACGAAGCGCTGGAGGTTTACCGGGACGTCCTGAAGGAACGGGGGGAGTGGCCGCTGAAATAAGCGGGGCGCGAAAGGTTTGCGGGGCCGTGAGTCCCGAATCCTGAAAAGAAAATGCCGGGGCTTTCAAGAAAGCCCCGGCATTTTCTTTATCGTTCCGAAGACGGGATTGGTTTACTCGAGAACAACCAGCACCTGGTTGGTGTCCACCTTGTCTTTCTCGGCGACCTTGATCTCGGCCACTTTCCCGCCCGACGGGGCCACGATGGGGTTTTCCATCTTCATCGCCTCGAGGATAATCAGTTCATCGTCCGCGTTGACGGAATCGCCGACATCGACCAGGATCTCCGCGATCGTTCCGGGCATGGGGGCTACGACTTCGATAGCCATTGGTTCAGACCTCCTTTGTTTGAATTTTAGGTCGGCATGGCCGGCTCGGCCATGCCGTTTTTTAAATTGTGCAGCCGGCGGGAAAAGTACGACTTCCCCCGCCGGCCGCGTTCAACGCCTTATTTCTTCCAGGCGGCGGGTCCCCAGGGATCGGGAAGCTTCGCCGCAGCGCCCCA
>CAYWTL010000062.1:0-14513 GCA_964460245.1 uncultured Syntrophaceae bacterium
ATGCTCAAATCCCCCCGGTACGGCTACGGAAAAAACATGAACCCCTGCATTGACTGCCATACGCTCATGCTGGCCACTGCCGGAAGGAGAATGGAAGAAAACGGAGCGGATTTCATCTTCACGGGGGAGGTCCTGGGGCAGCGCCCCATGTCCCAGACCAGACAGTCCCTGCATGTGGTGGCAAAAAATTCCGGCTATGCCGACTTCATCGTGAGACCTTTGAGCGCCCGGCTTCTTCCGGAAACCAGGCCGGAACATGAAAAAAAGCTGGACCGGTCTATGCTTCTGTCGATTCAGGGAAGGGGCCGAAAAATGCAATTCCAGCTGGCCCGTCACTACGGAATTGATGACTACCCGCCGCCGGCCGGAGGCTGCCTTCTCACGGACCCCAATTTTTCCAGGCGGTTGAAGGACCTTTTCGACCACTGTCCCGATCACGGCATCCGGGACATCGAGCTGCTGAAGCTGGGCCGCCATTTCCGGATTCATGCGAATGCCAAGGTGATCGTCGGCCGGAACCAGGCGGACAATGCCGCGATCCTGGCCTTGCATCGGGAAGGGGACGCAGTCCTCCAGATGGCGGATTTCCCCGGCCCGACCGTCCTCGTGCCCCATGGATGCGACGAACCGACCCTCAGGGAGGCGGCCGGGTTCTGCTGTCTGTACGCCAACAGCCCGGATGATCATCCCTGCAAGGTCGTCTGCCGAACCGGCGGAACCGCCCGAACCCTTACCTTCACCGCGACACGGCGGGAAGATGCCGAGCGCATGCTCCTGTAACGCGGCGCTTTGACCGAAGCAAGGCCGGGTGAGAAATCAACGGCCGGGGAGATGCTGAGGCCTCAGGAGATCGTGGATCGTCTTGACGGGATTGAAGGTTTCGACGGGCACCTCCACAAAGACGGTTGTCCAGCCGTGCATGGAACCGTTCCACAGCCCCGGCCGTTCCAGAGCCCGCAGTGCCCTGCCCTTCTCCGATTTCAGTGAAATGGAATACGTTTTCCGGTTGACGAACTGCATCAGGTCGAACTTCCTTCCCTGAAAATCCCGGACGCCGCAGACCAGGTCGACGGGATTAAAGTGGGTTGCCGCCGACCAGATGGCGCGCTGGGATGCGGAATGCGGATCGACCTGGGACTCCTCGATGATCTGGAGAGACTGGGTGCCGTCCTCCTCGTCCACCCAGAAAGGCCCGCCGCCCGGCTCCCCCTCGTTCTTCACCATCCCGCACAAACGGACAGGACGGTTCAGCCTGGAAAAAAGGAGGCGCTGCCTCGCAGCCGGGGAGAGATCGCCAAACCCGGGCGGAAAGCCGATATGGAGTTTTTCCCGACAAAACCGGATGACGGCCTCAAGCTCATCTTCCGCCAGCAGACCCCCGGCTATTTTTTTTAGGCAGCGAAAAATCTCTTCCTGCAAGCTGATGAGGCATCCGGACAGGACTTTCTTGTAGTGGACCGTTGGGGGTTTCAGCCGGTCGGGAACAACGTTGTCGATGTTCTTGAGGAACACGATATCACTGTCGTTCAGGCTGTTCATGTTGACGAGCAGCGATCCGTGTCCGCCCGGCCGGAAGACAAGCCGTCCCGCATCATCCCGTAAAGGACGGTTTTCCAGATCCACGGCAAGGGTGTTGGTGGAGGAGCTCTGAATGGAAAGGGAGATGTCGAAGGAAACGCCGTACAGCGCTTCGTAACGGCTCCGGACGCGCGTCAGGTGATCCCGGACGATTTCCTCATGTTCGCCGGAAAGAGTGAAATGGACACGACAGACGCCGTCTCCTCCCCTTGCATAGAGCGCCGCTTCCACCAGATGCTCATCGAGGGCCGCACGGCTGCCGGCCGGATAGTCATGGAACTTCAGGAGCGCCTTGGGAAGGTTTCCGTAATTCAGTCCCGCCTCCGTCAGGATACAGTTCAGGATATCGCCATATCTCCGCTCGGCGATCCAGATGTCGAGGTTGCGGCCCTGGCGACGGATGGCCGCACGCAAATCCTCAAAAAAGGCGAATCTCCTCAGATCGCAAATCAATTGATCACCCGCCGCCTCAGAGGGAAGAGCGCCCCTGTCCAAATGTTCGAACCACTCCCGGAACATGCGGCTGGCGGCCCCTGATGCCGGCACGAACTTGATCATCCTGTTTTTCCGGCATTCCTGCTCATGGCGCTGCACAAAACAATCCTGGTCCTCCTTTGAAAGGACGACGATTCCGTCATCAACGGTGCAGGGCCGGTTCAGGTTGACCGGAGGAAAGCCGCGCTGAAACAGCTCGATCTGCTCCCGCACCTGCGCCTCACTCTGCCCCTCCGCCCTGATCTGCCGCAAATCCTCGGCTGTGAACAATTCAGAGGACATGGCTATACCTTTGACCGGACGGCCGTCATTCGGACCCTCTTCCATTTTGTTTTGAATTCCCTCGCACAAACCCCTCCGGGTATGACTTCTTTCTCGACTTCTTCGCCCGAACCGGCCGGACTTTCTTTCGTTCCCGCAGCAGACGCGCGAGATCTTTCTGCCTTCTGGTGATTTTCTCCCTGGACACGGCCGGGCGACTCCTTCAAAAAATTTCTTCCATCGGTATCATGAAGGCCTTCACCCCCGCCCGGGGGTGGCTTTCCTTCAGCAGCCTGACCACATCCTTGACCACCGGGCACTCCTCGTCCGGAATTGCCACGAGCAGGACGTTGTTTTTGCCCGGCCAGGTGTGGGTCCCCAGTTTCGGTTCCGTCTCGTCGCCCTCCCCCCGCGCTTCCTGCATTTTTGTGTAACGCCGGATGCCTGCTTTCTTCAATTGACTGACGACTTCGTAATCCGCCGCCTGGGAATAAACGATCAAGCACATCTTCATGGCGCTTCTCCCCTCTTTTCACGGAACCTTCTGAACCGTTCCGCCCAGTCTTCAAGCAGATCATAGGCGGAGGGAACAACGACCAGGGTCAGAAAAAGAGACGTCAGCAGTCCGCCGATGACGGCGATGCCCATGGGTGAACGGGTCTCCGCCCCTTCGCCCAGACCCAGAGCGACGGGCAGCATTCCGAAGACCATGGCCATCGTGGTCATGAGGATCGGCCGGAGCCGCACCGGACCGGCCTGGAGGATGGCCTCGCGCCTGTTCATGCCCCGCTCCCGAAGAGTGTTGGTGTAGTCCACCAGCAGAATCGCGTTCTTTTTCACCAGCCCCATGAGAAGAATGAGGCCGATCAGGCTGAAGATGCTGATCGTCTTGCCGGCCAGCAGCAGGGCCGCGAAAGCCCCGATGAAGGACAGCGGCATGGACAGGAGAACGATCACCGGGTGCAGGAAGCTTTCAAACTGGGCCGCCAGCACCATGTACGCCATCACGATACCCAGCCAGAGCGCAAAAAGCAGATACTGGAAGGATTCCTTCATGGTGTCGGCGGCGCCCTTGTACCGGGTCGTGTATCCCGGCGTCAGGACCTGCGCCGCAATGCCGTCCAGGTCCTGCATGGCCTCCGCCAGGGGCTTCTTTTCCAGGCTGGCGTATAGCAGGGTGGCCCGCTGGCGGTCCACCCGGTAGATGACGCTGGGGCCGCCGCCCTCCTGAATCCGGATCACGCTGGCCAGTTCGACCAGGCGCCCGTCCCTGGCCCGCACGTAGAGCCGCCCCAGGTCGCCCGGACTGACGCGGTCCTCGGGATTGAGACGGACACGGACATCGTAGCGGCGACCCTTTGCTTCGTCCTTGTACTTCGTAATGTCCACCTCACCGCTGATCAGGAGGTTGACGGCATCGGCGATGCTGGCGACGCTGACGCCCATATCCGCCGCCTTGTTCCGGTCGATGTACACCTTCAGTTCCGGTTTGCCCGCCTCCAGGGTGCTGTCCACATCCACAATCCCCGGCCGCTTTGCCAGATCCGCCGCAATGCGACGGGTATAGTTCTGAAGCGCTTCCAGGTCGAGCCCTCGAATGGCATATTGAATGGGAACGTTCCGGATTCCCCCGCCGATCATGGAGATGTCCTCGGCCGTCCCCTTGATGCCCGGGATCCGATTCAATCTCCGCCGGATCTCCGCCTTGATCTGCTCCTGGCTCTTTTTCCGCTGGGCCTTCGGCTTCAGACGGGTGTTGAGGGTGGCCCTGTTGATCTGACCGGCGCCGCCGGCGCCGAATCCCTGTATGTAAAAAACGGACGTGACCTCCGGAAAGGATCTGACGATTTCTTCGCCCTGCCTGAACAGCGCGTCGGCCTGGTCGATGGAATAATCCATCGGCGCTTCGAGACGCACAAGAAACTGGCTCTGGTCTTCCGCGGGGACAAATTCCTTGCCGATAAACCGGGTCACATAAAGGCTGAAAACGAAAATGAGCACGGCCAGCACCAGCACGGTCTTGCGGTAGTCCAGGCTGAAAGCGAGGATGCGGCGATAGGCGCTCTCCGTGCTTCGGTAGGCCCTCTCCAGTCCGCCTCCCATCCGCGACAGGACCGGCGAACGTGGATGGACGACGGCCCGCTCCCCCTCGGGCCTCGCCCTGAGAAACCGGGAGGCCAGCATGGGCGTCAGGGTGAACGAAACCAGCAGCGAGACCATCACGGAAAAAACGACCGTCAGGGCAAACTGCCAGAAGAACCGCCCGATGATCCCTTTCATAAAGGCAACCGGCAGGAAAATCGCGACAATGGCCAGCGTGGTCGCCATGACGGCCAGGCCGATCTCGGATGTGGCGAAGGCCGCCGCTTCCCGCGGCGCCATCCCTTCTTCGATATGCCGGTAGATGTTCTCGATAACAATGATGGCGTCGTCGATGAGGATCCCCACGGAGAGCGAAAGCGCCAGCATGCTCATGTTGTTGAAGGTGAAGTCAAAGGCCTTCATGATGGCAAAGGTGGCGATCACCGAAACGGGAAGCGCAAGGGCGCTGATCAGGGTGGTCCGCCAGTTTCTCAGGAAGAGAAAAACGGCGAAGACGGCCAGCAGGCCGCCCATGATCAGGTGGCCTTTCACCTCGTTAATGGAGCGGTTGATGAAGTTCGACTGGTCGAAGCCGATATTGATCTCCATCCCCGGCGGAAGGGTTTTCCGAATGCCGATCAGCTCCTTCTTGACCCGGTCGATGATGGCGACCGTGTTGGTTCCGGTCTGCTTCTGAATGCCGATGCCGACGCAGGGTGCACCGTTGAAACGCGCGATGTTCCGCTTCTCGGACATTCCGTCTTCCGCCCGGCCGATGTCCCGTATGCGCACCGGGGCGCCCTTGTAATACGCTACGATCAGATCGTTGAAGTCCTGAATCCGGGGAAACTCGCCCTTGACCTTGACGGAGTATTCCTTGGTTGCGCTCTCGATCCGGCCGCCGGGGAGCTCAACGTTTTCAAGTCCCAGTGCCTGGGCGACGTCTCCAGGAGCGATCTGATAGGCCCGAAGCTTGTCGCTGTCCAGCCAGATCCGGCCCTGCCGCAGCCGCAATCCTCCGATGCGCAGGGCGCCCACGCCCTCGATCCGCTGCAGTTGCTCCTTCAGCACTTCATCCGTGTAGGTCGACAGGTCGCGGATCGACTGCGGACCCGTCACCATCAGCCAGAGCACCGGTGTAGCATCCGGATCCACCTTCCGGATCACCGGCTCCAGGATGTCCGTCGGCAGTCTCGAACGGATGGTGGAAATCTGCTCCCGAACATCCTGAACGGCTAGATCGATGTCCCGCTCCAGCACAAACTCCACGGTAATGTTGGAAACGCCTTCCAGACTGGAAGAGGTTATCGTTTTGACGCCGTTGATGGTGTTGATGACCTCTTCGATCTTGTCGGTGACGTCAATGTCCATGATCTCGGGGCTTGCTCCCTGAAGCCGTGTGTTGATGCTGACGATGGGGAAATCGATTTTCGGATAGAGGTCGACGCCGATTTCGGGGTAGCTGACGAGCCCCAGAACCACCAGGGCGGTGATGAACATCGTCGCGAAAACGGGGCGCTTGATCGATGTCTCAGCGAGCCACATGCAGTTTTACCCCTTCCGCGAGGTTGTTCTGCCCGACCACCACCAGGTTCTCCCCTCCCTTCAGCCCCTCGACGATCTCGACCGTCTCTCCGTACTTGCCGCCGACCCGTACGAAAAGCTCCTTCGCCTTGTCTCCTTCGACGATAAATACCTTGATTTTGTTGTTTTCGTAGATCAGGGCCGTGACCGGCACGACGACCTTGTCCTCGGCCGGACCGGTGAAAAGGGTCACACGGGCAAACAAACCGGGTTTCAGAAGCATATCGGGATTCGGCACCAGGGCCTCCGCCTGCAGCGTCCGCGTCCGCTCTTCAAGGTTCGGGTAAATGACGGTCAGCCGGCCATTGAACTCGCGGTCCGGATAGGAATCCACCCTGAACGCGCATTCCTGGCCGATTTTCAGCCGGGCGACCTCCTTCTCCGTGACGGTGAAACTCAATTTGACGGGATGGTTCTGGGTCAGATGGAGGAGGGGCGTTCCGTTCCGGACATAATCTCCGGCAGTGACTTTTTTCTCCCTGACTGCCCCGGTCAGGGGGCTGTGAATCCTCGTCTTGGAAAGCCTGACCCTGGCCAGTTCGAGGGCGGATCTGGCCCGGTCCACATCGCCCTCGGCCAGGGCGCGTCTCGCCACGATGTCGTCGAACTGCTGGCGGGTGACCAGCGCCTCCCGGTACAGGGCCTCTTTCCTGCCGTACTCCACTTTGGCGTTTTCCAAAGTGGCTGCCGCCTGCCGCAGTGCCGCTTCCGCACGGCCCACTTCGAGGCGATAGTCTGTTTCATTGATCTGCGCCAGCAACATGCCCCTGGAAACGGCGGATCCCTCATCGACCTTGAGCAGGGTCAGGATGCCGTCGACCTCGGAGCTGACGACGACTTCCTCATTGGGCTTCAGGCTTCCCACCGATTCGACGAAGGGTTTCAGGGACTTCCTCTCCACGACCGCCGCCTTTACATTGACCACCTTCTCGGCCGCAGCCTTCTCTTCTTGCTTGAAACATCCGGTCAAAGGTGCCGCGGTCAACGCCAGCGCCAGGAGGATGAGAACAACCCTCCCCTGAAAAGCGCTGCTTTGGACGCCACACGTAAAGCCTGAAAACGGACATTTCCCTGCCATGAACCCATCCTCCACGATGCCGAACCCCATTTACCTGGCCGCCAGGATCTCCTTCAGGAGCACGCCGACGGCCTTCTTGACCCTCAGAATGGACATCTGATAACTGTAGCCAGCCTCGGCAACCTTCTGCTCCGCCGAAACCAGGAGCGTGTTGGCATCGATGACATCAATGCTCTGGGCTAGCCCGAATTCAAACTGCCGGTTGACGGCCTTGTAATTTTCTCTGGCAAATGCCCGCTGATCGACGAGGAATTTGAGGATCGACTTCTGCGTGACCAGGTCCAGGTAGGCGCTCCGCACCTCGACGGCAATGGCCTTTTTCAAGTCCTCGTGGAGGAGCCGGCTCTGCCGTTCCCTGGCTTTCGCCTCCTTCACCTCCGCCACGCGCAAGCCGCCTTCAAAAATAGGAAAATTCAGGGAGATGCCCGCATTGATGCCTTCCCGATTCAGGGATGTTGTCTCCGGAGACTGTTCCGTCCGGATATATCCCCCGGTGAGGGAGAGATTCGGCCAGTACGCCCCCCTGGCAAACCGGACCTGATCCTCCGCAATTCTCCTCTGAATCTCGAGCCCCTTCAGATCGGCCCGCTCCGAAAGGGCGGTTGCCTGAAAATCGTCAAGGGAAGACATTTCCAGATCCGTTTCTTCGGTCTCTGCGACTTCGAAATCCTCCTGAAGGGCCGCAATCCGCCTCAATTGCGCTTTGGCCAGCTCCAGACCGTTCATAGCCGCCATTCGGTCCGAGCGCGCACCGGACAGCTCCGCTTCCGCACGGAGCAGAACCGTTTTTGTGACTTCGCCGACCTTCAATCTCTTTTCCGCCGCTTCCCGGTACGCTGCCAGCCGTTCCACGTTCGCATCGGCAATTTCGAGGTTTTTTGCGGCTTTCAAAACGCTGTAGTATGCCTGAGCGACATTCAGCAGGTACTCCTCCCGAGCGGCATCCAGATCGAAGGCGCTTTTCCGGATGTTTTCCCTGGATATGGCCAGCGCCGTCAGTTCCCTGCCGCTCAGGGAAAGCGACTCGTCAATCCGCATTCCCCAAGTGCCGGTTTCTCTGGGCTGTATGAGTGAGCCCGGCAGGGTGTATGGCCCGATCCGGCTTCCCGCGCCATATTTTTCATCCTCCCAGCGTGTGTACGTGGAAAACCCGGTCAGCTTGGGATAGAGCAGGGCCATCGCTTTTTCCTTTCCCGTCTCCGCGATGACAAGATTTTCCTCCGATATCTGGATCCGCTCGGCATTTTGCAGGGCCATTCGGTAAAGATCGGCGAGTGTATACCGGGCGGCAAGAACCCCCTGCGGCGAAACACAGAACAGCAGGACGGCCAGAAAGATAAACCCCGGTGTGGCATACCGTCTTTTCATGTGCTCACATCCCTTCGCACTTTCATGGAAATGCCGGTAAAGACCGCACTTTGTGCCATGACGGAAAGACCTTTGTCAAGGGCAAAGAACCGAAGGCAGGAGGCTTGTCAATGGGTCCGGGACGCTGCCCGCAAGTCAAGACTTTCCTTTGATTAAAGGCATAAAATCATGTATGGACACATGACGCGGTCATGGTCCGCGCAAAGGAGCGACATGCAGTTCAAATCCCTGGAGCCTTCCGATTACCCGAGGCTGAAACCTTTTTTCGAGCGGCAGCCCTACCGGCTGAGCATCTATTCCCTCCTGTCCCTGATTGCCTGGAGCGGCTGCCTGTATAAAGCGCATTATGTCCTGGACGGGAACACGCTGATCATCGGCAACGAGTGCCCCGCGAACCCCGATGACCGTTACCTGATCCTTCCGCTCTCAAGCTCGGAAACCTTCACGCCCGAACGCCTTTACGACCTCGCCATCGACCTGGGATACCGGAGTTACCGTTTCGTCTCCGAAGACTATCTTGAAACGGCAACACCGCGCAAAACGGGACACTGGTTTGAAATCACCGAGCAGCCGGAATACGAGGATTACGTCTATTCGACGGACGACCTGGCGCGGCTGCGGGGAAACCGCTATGCCAGAAAAAGAAACCTGATCCACCAGTTCCACAGGGATTACCTGTTTCCGGGCCGGGCGGAAGTGACGGCCCTGTCGGCAGACGTCGCCGGCGAATGCCTGGCCTTCCTGGAAAAGTGGTGCGAACAGCGCCATTGTGACATCGAAAGCGACAACAACCTGGCCTGCGAAAGGCAGGCCTTGATCCGCACGCTTCACCATCTCGACGTGATGGAGGTTCAGGGCATCGTCGTCCGGATTGATGGCGCGGTCTCGGCCTTTGCCGTCGCCTCCCGCCTGAACGAAGACACGGGCGTCCTGAACTTCGAGAAGGCCTTTTCCGACATTCGGGGTCTTTATCAATTTCTGGATAACGAATGCGCCAAACGGTTGTTCAACGGCTGCCGGTGTATCAACAAGGAAAGCGACATGAACGTGTCCGAACTGGCGCAGTCCAAGAAATCCTACCACCCGGTCCTGCGCGTCAAGTCCTATCGACTGGACCTTCGGTAAGGCTTCATTCCAGCGTCATCAGGCTCTGCCACCGCTGCCACTCCGTGGCGGCCGGAAGCCCCTTTTCGTTGAGGATCGCGACCAGGCGCGGATCATTGAAACGGAGGTAGGGATTCACCCGCAACTCGTCATCCAGACGCGTAAACACGCGGGCGGGGTCGTAGCGGCGAAGGCAGGCGTCGAAGGCCCCGGGGTCCGGGGCCAGTGCTTTCGCAAAGGCCAGGGCATCCCGGACGTAATCATGGCCGGGGTATATGATCGTGCGGCCGGGCAGCGCGATGAGCTTTTTGACGGAGCGGTAGAAGCCCCGTTCATCCCCGGAAAAGCAGTTCCCGATGGTGCCGTTGAACAGCGTGTCGCCCGTAAACAGAAATGGTTCCGCGTAGAAGCACACAGAGTCCTCTGTATGGCCCGGGGTGCGGAAGACGACAATCTCGTGGCCGCCGAGCCCGATCCGGAATCCGTCGGGCAGCGCACCGGGATTCAACGGCTCGGACCCGTACCGGTTTATCAGATCGGCATTGCCCGACGTATGGTCCGGATGATTGTGGGTGCTGGCTACATAGCGAAGGGCCAGGTTCCTTTCCTCCAGGTGGGAGGCAATCGCCGCGACGGCTCCACCGTCGACCACCATTGCCTCCTTTCCTCCATGAATCACATAGCCCAGATTGTCGGCGGCGTACCGGAACTGCTTCACCTGTAGCATCCGTCATCCTTCATCGCGGCGCTCTGCGGTTACCGAAAAAATGCGGGACGGATTGCAATTCCCGCGTTTCACTGCATAACACATGGCGTCCGGTTTGAACAGTCGCCGCGACAACGGGAAGGCGGAAAAAGTTGACATCGGGAACGTTCCTGTTATAGGGGTGATCGGTCGGAAGACCCTGTGACCGAATATGAAAAACCGCCGGACATCCATACGGCTGACGCTCTGCATTGTTTTTCTTGCATGCCTGTTCACGGCCTGTGCGCCGAAAGCGATCCCGCCGGCCGTCAAGCCGGCGACGGTCGCGATCGTGCTGGGGGCAGGCGCCGTCCGGGGATTCGCTCACGTGGGCGTGCTCAAGGTCCTGGAGTCGCAAAGCGTGCCGATCCACATGGTCGTCGGAACCAGTGTGGGAAGTCTGGTCGGATGCCTCTATGCCTACGGGTACAGCGGACAGCAACTGCAGACGATGGCTTACGCGCTGGAGCGGGACGAAATTATCGACCTGGCCCTGCCGGACAACGGTTTCGTGAAGGGCGAAAAACTCGAACGCTACGTCAACCGCATGGTCCGGGACACGGCGATCGAGAAATTCAGGATCCCTTTTCATGCGGTCGCGACGGACATCACAACGGGTGAAGAATTTGTTTTCGGAACGGGCAATGCGGGCATGGCGGTCCGGGCGAGCTGCGCCATCCCCGGCATCTTCAAGCCGTCCAGGATATCCGGACGAACCTTCGCGGACGGAGGCGTCGTGAGCCCGCTGGCCATCGACATCGCCAGGCGTTACGGAGCGGACGCGATCATTGCCGTGGACATCTCATCGGGCATTACCCCGGCGACGCCGCAGGGAATCGTGGAGACCATTCTCCAATCCGTCGACATCATGTATGCCAAGATCGCAGCCTTGCAGCTTCCGCGGGCGGATGTGGTCATCCGTCCCGCCGTCGGCCACATCGGCTCCACGGACTTCACCCGAAAGGGAGAGGCCATGATCGAGGGGGAGAAAGCGGCCCGCGCGGCCTTGCCTGCCATCCAGGCCATGCTTTCCGGACTGCGGCAGCAGGGCCGTCTGCCGGTCCGGTAAAATGAAACGGAGGAATGAAGACATGAAGCGCCTTTTCTGGATGATGACGTTACTGCTCGTCCTTTCGATCGCCGCGGGATGCGCCGTCATCGGCCGCGGCAGGGACTTCCGCCCCATCGAGGAAGGCACGCTCTCGCAGGTGACGCCGGGAAAAACCGCCGCAGCGGATGTCGTAAAGCTGTTCGGACCGCCCAGCCAGATTGTCAAGCTCTCGAACGGAAACGCTTACGTCTACGACCGTTCGCTGAGCAAGGCGACCGGCCTGTGGCTCGTCCTCGTGACCTTCGCGAATTACGAAACGCAGTACGACCGCATCGTCTTCTTCATCAACGACGGCAACATTGTGACCCATTATGGAAGCAGCTTCAAAGCGAATACGGCCGAATACGGCATACCCTTCTGAAGCAAGCCGGCTGCTGATTTCTTTGCTCCTGGCAACGCTGGTCCTCTCCGGCTGCGTCAGCTTCCGCGTGGACCGGATCAGCAAAGGCGCGGAGGTGCCCCCGCCGGCTCCGGAACTGAAGAAGGGAAGTGCGACGCTGACGGAAGTCCTGGTCCGGCACGGCGCACCGACGGACATCCTGGACCTGCAAGGGAAATTTGCGCTGGTCTACAGAAGGTCCTACTACCGGGGGGGGCAGGTTTCGATCGGCATTCCGCTGAGCGATATCATTAAGACGAGCTTCAATCTGGAGGCGGCCGGAAATCTCCTGCGGCACGACATGCTGGTTTTCATTTTCACCCGTGACGGCGTTCTCGAGGAGACGACCTATGAAAAAGGCACCGACCGTCCCCTCTGGAACACTTTCTGGAAATGACGCCCCGGTGTGAGGAAGCGATGGACTGCCCGAACCGGCATGGCCGGATGAAGCTGCTCAGAAGGACAAAGACGGTCACGCTGGCCTGCAACGTTTGGGATTTCGAAGCGGACGTGTATGTCTGTCCGGCATGCGGCCTGGAAGCGGATCCTGAGGCCAAGCCGCCCGCCACAAGTGCGGCAACCCCTGAGCCATGACCCTCAAGCCGAAGTCCGATCGGACCGGCCCGGGCTTCGGCGAACCATTATCACCGATGCGAACCGCCCCCGCTTACCGAGATCCCATGGCTTTCGTCAGAACGTCCACGCCTTTTTTCGATGCGACGATGGATGCGGCCAGGCTGTCACGCGCGAGTTCGGGGTTGTGCCACCCGTCGCTGTTCTCGGCCGTCCACCACTCCCAGAGCACGTGCGCCTCTTCGTGCCTTTCACGGGCCTCCTCGAGGACCGCTTCCGGGACGCCCGCCTTCCGAGCCGCCGCATAGGCGTCGATCAGCCTGGCGAGCCAATACTCCGACTTCCGCATCTTCCCCCGAATGTAGTTCTGAACCGTCTCGATCTGGTATCGCTTCTCTTCCGCAGTGGCCTTTGGATGGCAGCCCAGGCAGGCCTCCTTCACCGAGTAGATGGGGCGGACGACCCCGTGGGTGGTGTAAGCCTTCCCCCATTTGGCCTTGACTTTCGGCATATGGCACTGATGGCACTGGACGCCGGCTTTATCATGGGCGCTCCCCCAGTAGGTTTCGGTCTCCGGGTGCTGAAGCTTGACGAGCCTCGCGCCGGTCACGGCATGTCTGAAGTCGTAGAAGTTCAGCTTTTTGTAGTAGGCCAGGATGTCCTTCGCGCTCTTCATGGGGTAGTGGTTGGTGCGCCGGTCCTCGTAGCCCACTCTTTTGCCGGTGTCGAATTCGAAACCGGCATTGCAGGCGTACTCCACGTGGCACTGTCCGCACATCATCCGCGAATCGGTCTTGCCCATGACGCCGATTTTACGGAAACCGCGGAAGTCGACGACCTTGAGGTCTGTTTTCCCGTTCCGCTCGAAAGTCTTCGCGCCGTCCCGGTCGATCGCCTCGATCAGGGCGTCCCGAATGATCCTGGGCACCGCGCCGTGGGCATCATGGCATTCTATGCAGCCCATGGGATTCTGCGTCGCCTTGGACATCGCCACGATATCCGAGCCCCGGTCCCACTTGGCCTTCTGATCCTTGTCCCCCATGTACTTCCACTGCAGGATGTGGTCGGAGGTCTTGCACTGGATGCAGGTGGCATTGCCGGCTTTCGCGGTCTCGGGCAGTTCCCGGCCCGTGTCATGGAGGATATCCCACGCCTTCCCCGTCTGGTTGATGCCCGCAAAGCTCTTCCTGTGCTGGAAGCGCCCCCCGACGAAGCGGTCCACGACAAACTGATCGGTCAGCATGAAGATGTGGGCCCGCGGCTCATTGTGCTCCTTGGTGAAGCCGTGGGGCGCCAGCAGCTTCTCCTGCATGGGCGATCGTCCGGTCGGCATTCCCTTCTCCCTGCGGGCCTGCGCATGATAGTTGACCTTCATGAAGCTGCCATACTGATCGCTGTGGCACTTTCCGCAGAGGGCCTGATCGATGGCCGTAACCGGCTTGTTTCTGAAACTCTGCAGGTGCTCCGCAGTTCCGGCATGACAGGTGTCGCAGGAGAGGGCGGCATGTTTGGAACCCTCTTTCAGGGATCGGACCTGGGAATGACAGTTGTAGCACTTATCCCTTCCGTCCCCGATCCCGTTTGCCCCGGCAACGCTTTTCTGAGCCGAGGAAAAGGCGGGAAACAGGAGCGCAATGGACAGCAGGATCGCGGCGGCATATCCGGAAATTCTCTTCCGCATGTTCGAACCTCCTTTCCGGAAAGCAGATTTGATGTTCAGCGCGTTTATTTAACAGAGATTGAGTAATTCACTGTATAAATATATACGGAAAATTCATATGAAACGCAACGGGAAGATCTCCCCGCGCAACCGCTTTTGCATTTTTGTCTGTGCGACGGGATGCTCGAGGCAACCGAAGCCGGGCAGGTGAACCGGAAGACCGATCCAATTTTTCCCATAATCGCGGAAAATCAAAATATTCCTTGACAGCTTCCTTCGCCTGGGATAGACAGGCGCAAAAATGAATGAACGTTCATTCCTCTTTTGCGGAATGTCACCATCGCATGAAAACATCTGGCAAGCGCAACGACATCATAAAAGCATCGATGGAACTCATCTCGGAACAGGGTTTCCACGGCGCCCCGATGTCCGGGATCGCTGCAAAAGCGGGCGTCGCCACCGGAACGATTTACCGCTACTTCGACAGCAGGAACG
>CAYWTL010000063.1:0-13995 GCA_964460245.1 uncultured Syntrophaceae bacterium
AGTCAATGCAGGGGTTCATGTTTTTTCCGTAGCCGTACCGGGGGGATTTGAGCATAGTCAGATGCGGACGGGTGATGTCGATGATCCGGAGGGAAAGGCCGATTTGTTCCGCGGCAAGCCTGGCCCTGGAAGCATTGAAAAAAGGGGTTTCAAAGGCAATCCCCTCGATATCAATGCCCTGATCCTCGATCAGCTTGACCGCAAGGATGCTATCCAGACCGCCGGAGAAGAGAGAGATCGCCTTGACTTTCAAAATCGGATCAGGCGGATCGCCCCCTGGGTGTAAAGGCTTTGGTAGAGGGATGGGTCCATGGTGAAGTCGATGAAGTGGGGTGACGATTCGCCCCGGTTCATCTTTACAGCGGGAAAGCTGACGGTAGCTCTCGGGTTCCCGGCTCGACCGGCGGCAAGAGGGTACAGGAAGATGCCTTTTGAGAAGGGAATCTTCAAGGCGGACAGGGTTTTTTCGATGACGGCCTGCCCCGAGTCCTTTTCACCCAGAACGACCGTGTCGATGCCGTTGTCCTTCAGGGTCTTGATCAGTTGTGGCGGGAGTTCCTTCGCATGAAAAGTAACCCGGCCGTTCTCTTTCTTGACGAGGAGTTCCGCCTTGACCGCCAGATCGAATCCGTCCCGGCTCCGGTTGAAAATATCGAGGTCGACGTTTTCCAGGGGCTCGTAGCCCAGGAGCTTGAGTAGCGCGGAACACCGGGCCATGCTCGTCGCGCCGCCAAGCGCCTCGACTTCCGGGGCATTCGATTTCGGCGCTGGTGACGCCGCGACACCGATTCCCTCGATCCATTCCGTGATGACAATGCCGTTCCGGTTGGCATAATCCTTCACGTTTTCCGGAAGGGCCTCAGACCCGTTCTTGATCAGCGTGATGCCCTGCTGGTAGGGCGTTTTTCCGTCTGCCGCTTGCTCCGCGATGATCCAGTCCACGGAAATTTCAAGATGCGGCACATTGCCCACGTTCAGGGGCTTCTGATTTCTGGTCATGGTGTAGGATCGGGAGGCATTGATTACCTTTTGAATGATTTTATCCGGCGCCTCCTGGTGATTGACGGTCACGAAACGGTAGCTTGGCCAGTGGGCTTCGATCATGCTTTTGAATGAAACGGGCGCCCGTTCGGTAAAGTCAAGCAGGACACTGCTTCCGTCCGGCAGTTCCACCACGGGGATTCGCGAGCAGTCGATGGCGACCCGTCCCGCCTGGGGAAGGGGGATGTAGTAGTTTCCGGCGGTCGTGATGGTGCCGTTCATCCGCTGGATCACTTCCCGGATAAAAGCCATGCGGTAACCCGTGGGCAGAGGCGACCTTTCCAGCGACCAGGCCGTTTTTTTTCCGGCAAGGGACGATTCGACGGTCACGCCCCCGGACGATATCTGCAAGGCCGAAATTCTGAAGTTTTTGTCCTCGGAGACAATGAACTTGCCCGGCAGCCTAAGCTTCTGATCCGCATAGATCCGGTTGTAATTGACCAGCTTCGGATTCAGCGTCTTGATGATTTGATAGATCTGCCTCCGCTCTCCGGGCGGAAAGGAACCGAGATTTTTTGCGACAATCCCTGACAGCGTGTCGCCTTTTTTCACCGCGTATACGGTGGAGGCCATCTGGGCGATAGCGGGCTTTTGAAAAGTGAGATGTGCGGTATCTTCCGCCGCCTGCAAATTCTTCGACGGAACGGCCAGCATCAAGCACAGTGCGAGAAACGACAGAATGCCTTTCAGTTTCCGCTTGTCCATGTATCCATAGCCCCTTTTTCGGTTGTGATCAGGCGTCGCGTTCCAAACAATAAGTTCGTTCCTCTGATCGGGTGGGTGTTGATATGGAATGATTTGGTAATTTGCCACAGGAAGACATGAAAAATCAACTCTAAAATCACGAAAAAATGCCATGGCCGCAAGGGCCATGGCATTTCGTACTCCTTAATTCAGGCGTTCCCGGGAACCGCTGATTAACGGCCGCTCTTGAAATCGTCGCGCATCAGCTCTCTGGCGATGATCATTCTGCGGATTTCGGAGGTGCCGGCGCCGATTTCCCAGAGTTTCTGATCCAGGAAGTGACGGGTGATGCCGTACTCCGTGCAGTAACCATAGCCACCGTGAATCTGAATCGCGTCGAGGCCGATCTTGGTGCCCATCTCGCCGCAGTACAGCAGCGCGGCGGCCGCCATCCGGTCGAGGTCCGTTCCCTTGCCGCCGACCTTGCTGGTCTGTGCATCGCAGAACGCGGCGGCGCTGTAGGCCATCCACTTGGAGGAAAGGTAGCCGGTATACATGTTGGCGATCTTTTCCTGGATGGTCTGGAAGGAGATGATCGGCTTGCCGAACTGGACCCTTTCCTTGGCGTACTTGAGGCTCATTTCGAGGCAGCTTCTCTGGGAGCCCAGCGTGCAGCCCGACAGCGTGATTCTTTCCGTGCAGAGACCGGAGGTCAGAACGGCGACGCCCTTGTTCAGTCCGCCGACCAGGTTCTCCTCGGGGAGTTCCATGTCTTCGAAGGTCACCAGACCCGTGGGCGAGGTCCTCATGCCCCACTTTTTGATCTTCTCGACGGACCAGCCCTTCTGTTTTTTCGGATAGCAGAAGAAGGTGGAAATGCCGTGGGGACCCTTGTCCGGATCGGTCTTTGCGTAGAACAGCATGAAGTCGGCAACCGGCGCGTTGGTGATGAAGATCTTGCTGCCGTTGATGACCCACTTGTCGCCTTTCTTTTCGGCGCGGGTCTTCATGCTCATGGCGTCGGAACCGGCGTTCGGCTCGGTGATGCCGAGGCAGCCGATGTATTCGCCCGTGCAGGACTTGGGCAGAACCGCCATTTTCTGCGCTTCCGATGCGTTCCTGCGGAAGTTGTCGAAAGCCAAGGTCTGGCTGGCGCCGACGGTCATGGAAAGGGCGTTGCTCACGCGGGCGATGGTCTCATAAGCCAGCAGCGTTTCCACATAGCCTAGCGCGGTCCCGCCGTATTTCTCCTCGAACACGATGCCGTTGATGCCGAGGTTGCCCGTTTCCTTGAAGAGCGTGGGGGGCATTTCGTCCACTTCGTACATGTGCTCCATTTGGGGTTCCAGCCAGGCAACGGCCCATTTGTAAATACTGTCTTCAAGCATCCTTTGATCTTCTGTAAAATTGAAATCTAACGCCATAACTCTTACCTCCCTTTTTGATTTGGATTTTCAAATTGCCGTCGGCAAATGATCGCAATGTCAGGGGCGGAACGGCTGCCCTTGTTTGAAGCATCCCGATGATGCTGAGATTCGAGAATGTTCATGCCACTTGTAACGCGTTTGAATATCTGAAAGGGTCTTCTTGCTTTGCTGGTGCCGGCAGTCAGGGCTTTTTTGAATGCAAGGTGAGCCCAAGAACTTGCGTTCTATAGTACAATGTCTTTCGGCTGTCAAGAAATTTGTGGAAAATTATAGATGATCGTTTTCCAGCCTGCACCAGAACAAACCCGTTGAATTTCGCGTCCATATCTTTTTGGCGGATCACAGCATTTCCCGGTTGCAAGAAGGAAACAAGTGATATAAAAGATAAGTTTATCAAGATGCCGGGCCTGTCCGGCTGAAAAAGCATTCCGTTGTCCGAAAGAGGGATTCCCAATGGCCGAAGTTAGGGATCAGGCCTTCCTGAAAGAGATTCAGGCGAAGATGGACCGAAAGCTGAAGGAAAGCGAAATCGGCATCCTCGAACATTGGATCGGGCATCTGGAGCGTATTTTGTCGATGAAGCCGGAGGGCGTGGCCTCCCTTCAGCTGCATATCAAAAAAGTGTCCGAGATGATGAATAACCGGATCAGAATTCTCAAAAGAGATTAGCATGAAGGAAATCGTCAATTTTTTGTTCGAAGTGGGCATGCTGCAAAAAACCCCGAGATCGGGTTTCCAGTTTCTCGGCTCCGGCGACGAATCCGTCGCCGAGCACATCCTGAGAACCTTGTATATCGCCTATGCGCTCTGCAAGCTGGAGCCGGGAGTCGATGAATGGAGGGTCATGAAATTGTGCCTGTTCCATGACCTGCCGGAGGCGAGGACCGGCGATATGAATTATGTAAACAAGAAATATGTCGAGGTCGATGAGGAAAAGGCGGTGCGGGATTTGACGCAAACGCTGTTTTTCGGGCAGGAAATCGAGTCGGCCATCGAAGAATTCAACGAGATCAGAACCCGAGAAGCGGTCATCGCCCGCGACGCAGATCATCTGGCGCTGATTCTTCAGCTCAAGGAGTGCGGCGATCTGGGAAACAAGTACAGCGGGGAATGGATTGCCTTTGCCGTCAAGAGGCTTTGTTCCGAAAACGCGAAACGCATAGCCGACTCCATTATGACGACGGATTCCACGGATTGGTGGTTTCGGGACAAGAGTGACTGGTGGGTAAACGGCAATCAGAGGATGGGAAAGTCATGAAAGAGAGAGCAAGCGCGCCCCGTGCGTTGGCCACGATGCTTTTGTTTTTTTTCACCGGATGCCTGAGCACTCCCTATGACTATGAGCGGTCGCGGGTGCACAGGGATATCGGAACGGCCTATATCGAGTCGGGGCAGTACAATGCGGCGCTGAAAGAACTGCTGCAGGCGGAAAAACACACGCCGAACGAAGCGCAGATCCATTATCTGCTCGGCATTGCCTACTATGGAAAGAGCATGAGCGACAAGGCTGTTGAGGAATTCAAAAAAGCCATCGATTTGAAGCCGGAGTATTCCGAGGCGCACAACTATCTGGGGACGATTTACTTGAATGACGGTCAATGGGATACGGCCATCGATTCCTTCAATCGGGCGCTGGACAACATCGTTTACGATACCCCGGCGCTCGCGCTGTACAACATGGGGTGGGCGTATCATAAAAAGCGGGATTACGCGACGGCTTTGAAAAAATACGCAGAAGCCGTCCGCCGGGAGCCCCATACGGCTCTAATGCCCATGATCGAAAAGAACATGGGGCTTGTGAATTTTGAGCAGGGCAGGATGGATGAGGCCGTTCAGCACTTCAAGGAAGCCCTGAAGCTCGCTCCCGATTTTGCGGAAGCGCGATACTGGCTGGGAGAGTCTTATTTGAATCAGAAGCGGACGGACGAGGCCAGAAACGCTTTTCAGGCGGTGGTCAAATCCGGTCCGGAATCGAGATTCGGCGTCATGGCCCAGATGAAACTGATTGAACTGAAAAGCCTAAAATAACGGGAGGATGTTCAGGTACCGACCATGAGTTCGAAAAAGCAGTTGAGAATGAATGACATCCAGAGCAAAAAGAAAAAAAAGGGCGTCCGGATTCTGGTTCTATCGTTGCTGATCACGTGTGTGGTGGGATTCCTGGTCTTTTTCTTTCTGACGCTTTTCGATTCCGTGTATCCTCCTGTCGGCGGCAAGCAGGCAAGGGGAAAAAGCCGTGAGAAGCTGCATGTGACCCTTTATTTCTCGGACGCTAACGAACGTTTTTTATTGCCGGAGAAACGATATGTCCCCAAGGATGCCAATCCCGAGGAGCAGGCCCACGAAATCGTGAAAGCCCTCATCGAAGGATCGAAGACGGGCCTAGTCAACACTTTCCCGGAAAAGACGGAACTGCTGAAGGTCCGGATCGACGGGCCGGAGACGGCGCTGGTCAGTTTCGGGCACAGTCTGGTGGACAACCATCCGGGCGGAAGCGCCAGCGAGATGGCCACGATCTACTCGCTGACGAACACATTGATCGTCAACATACCGGAAATCAAGAAGGTGAAGATCCTGATCGACGGGAAAGAGCAGGACTCCATTCGTGGACATGTCAGCATCCGGCGCGCGTTCAACTATAACAGGGAATTGATCGCGCCGGGCGCCCAGGAAGGATGAGGCTGAAAAAAGCAAGTGGCGTCAAAATCGAAACTGTCCAGAACCAGAAATATCGGAATCGTCGCCCACATCGATGCGGGGAAAACCACCGTCACCGAGCGGATCTTATTCTACACCGGAAAATCCTACAAGATGGGGGAGGTCCATGACGGCGAAGCCGTGATGGACTGGATGCCGCAGGAGCAGGAGCGGGGAATCACGATCACGTCTGCAGTGACCACCTGCTCCTGGTTGAACCACGAGATCCATATCATTGATACGCCCGGGCACGTGGATTTCACCATTGAAGTGGAAAGGTGTCTTCGGGTACTCGATGGGGCCGTTGTTGTCTTTTGCGCCGTCGGCGGCGTGGAGCCGCAGTCTGAAACCGTCTGGCACCAGGCCGAAAAGTATCATGTGCCCAAGGTCGCTTTTATCAACAAGATGGATCGGGTGGGCGCCGATTTCTTCGCCGCGATACGCATGATGTCGGCAAGGTTCAATTCCAGACCCCTGCCGGTGCAGATCCCCTGGGGTGAGGGAGAGAACTTCAACGGTGTCATCGATCTGATCCGCCAGAAGCTGCTGACTTGGGATCCTTCGACACTGGGACTGTCCTATGCGTTTTCCGAGATTCCCGAGAATATCAAACCGCAGATGGATGCCTACCGCGAGGAGATGCTTGAAAGGCTGGCCGAACTGGATGACGATTTCGCGGATCGATACCTGGAAGGCGTGCCTCTGTCCGAGAAGGACATCATGGAAACCGTTCGAAAGACAACCCTTTCGCTGAAAGCCGTCCCCGTCATGTGCGGATCGGCACTCCGAAACCGGGGCGTTCAGCCGGTTTTGGACGCGGTCGTTGCTTATCTGCCGTCACCGGAGGATGTCCCGCCCGTGCGGGGAATCAACCCCCTGACCAAGGCGGAGGAGACGCGCATCAGCAGCAACCAGGAAGCGCTTGCCGCGCTGGCCTTCAAGATCGTGCAGGACGAAGGCCGCAAAATGACCTACCTGCGAATCTATTCGGGACAAATCAGGGCCGGCAGCGAGATTTACAACGCCAGCAAGCGGAAAAAAGAAAAGGTGGCCAGGCTCCTGAAAATGCATGCCAACAAGAGGGAGCGGGTCGATCAGGCCTCTGCCGGCGAGATCATCGCCGTCATGGGGCTCAAGGAGACCGGAACGGGCGACACGATATGCGAGGAGTCCCGCCCCATTCTCCTGGAGCCTATCGACTTCTATGATCCCGTGATCAGCCAGGCCATCGAGGCCAAGACACCCGCCGACCAGGACAAACTCACCCTGGCCCTTGCCAAATTCATGGAAGAGGATCCCACCATCAAAGTCAAGTATGAGGATGAGACGGCGCAGACCGTCATATCCGGCATGGGAGAGCTTCATCTTGAAATCATCATCGACCGGCTCCTCCGCGAGTTCAACACCCATGTCAATGTCGGAAAACCCCGGGTGGTCTACCGTGAGACCATACAGAAAAAAGTGGAGATTGAGCGGCGTTTCGAAAAAGAGCTGGGCGAGAAGAAGCACTTCGGTCATGTGCGACTGGTCTTGGAGCCTCTGGAAAGGGGCAATGGCGTTGAGTTCGTCCGTCAGATGGACGGGGATTCGATTCCGGAGGAATGCCTGGCCGCCGTTGAGGAAGGGGTCCACGAGGCGGCCCTGACCGGCTGCCTGACCGGCTACCCGCTGGTTGATATCCGGGTGCGGCTGGTCGGCGGTTCCTATCGGGAGGGGGAGTCGTCGCCGCTGGGATACAAAATTGCCGCCGGATCGGCCTTCAAGGACGGGTGCGCCCAGGCCGAACCCGTCCAACTGGAGCCCATCATGGACGTTGACGTGATCACCCCGAGTGAATTCATGGGGGATGTGATCGGAGACATTCATGCGCGGCGTGGTGAAATCCAGGCGGTGACACCGAAGGGGTCGATCAGCGAGATCAGGGCCAGGGTGCCTTTGAGGGCGCTGTTCGGGTATTCGACGGACCTCCGTTCGGCGACCCAGGGCCGGGCCGTTTACTCCATGCAGTTCTTCCGGTTCGACAAGACCTGACGCACAACACACCGCAGGATCGCGTTAAAACCCAGAGAAGGCCGAACCAGATAACCCTCGAACCTTCCCGAAAACACCCCGCAAAAGGAATTTGCCGATGTCTTCATGCATGACGAAGACGACAAAAACCACCCGCGGCAACGGTCTGCCGATGCTTGACAAAGACAAGCTGCTGGAGAGCATATTCCGGATCGGCTCCTATGTAAACGATCAGCACGGCCTGGATGAAATCCTGGGGAAGATCCTGGATGAGGTGGTTGACACCATCGGCTTTGATCGGGGCATTATCCGACTGTTTGATGAAGAAAAACGTCGCCTGATCGCGAAGGTCGTCAAAAATTACAGTCCAGAGGAGGCCGAAAGGGCCTTTGCCGTTGCTCTCGATGTGAATGTCCATGACTGCCTGGCTGTGAAAGTTGCCAAATCCGGGCAGTACCTCGCCATTGAGGATGCGTCCTCGGACCGGAGAATCACCGAAACGGACCGGATGCTGACCAAACTCTCCTATCGAGGTTCCATTTTCTGTGCGCCCCTCAAGGCGGGTGAGGAGGTTATGGGAACACTGGCGGCCTGGTGCGAGGCAGAGTCGAAATTTTTCCCGGAGCAGATCAGCCTGTTTCAAACCTTTGCCAGTCAGATCAGCATCCTGATTCACAATGCAAGGCTCTTGGCGGCCAATTCCGAAAAAATCAGACAGCTGACGGTGTTGCAGGAGGCCGTTTCGGAAATGAATTCCAGCTATGTGCTGGACAACCGGATTCTTGAGATTATTTCGCAAGGCGCCCTGAAGATCGCCGGCGCCGAACGCGTGCTGGTCTACTTTCTGGATATGCAGAAGAATCAGTGCTTCATCTATGACGGGAAAGAAATCTTCATCGGCGACCGGGAAACCCTCGACGACAGGATTGAACGAAGCATCATCAGAGAGGCCATGGAACAGAATGCCCATGTGGTTCAGGGTGCTTACGGCGAGCGGTTCGGCAGGGTGCTGTTTGAGGGCTATCCGTCTGAAATCGCCCTGCCGCTTCGGATCAAGGAAAAGTTCAAGGGAGCCCTGTATCTGTCTAAAGAATCCGGAATATTTACGACGGAAAGGATCCACATCCTGGACATTCTCTGCAGAAATGCGGTAACGGCCTACGACAATGCCATTATGCACTCCATGCTGTCCATGGAAGCCAGGGCGTTGAAGACAGAGGTGGAGAAGCTCAAAAAAAGGGAGGACATGCTCCTCGGCTTTCATGATATTCTCGGCAGGTCCGAAAAGATGAAGGACATTTTCCGGCTCATCGAGAACGTGGCGGGCCACAACACCAATGTGCTGATTCAGGGCGAAAGCGGAACGGGAAAGGAACTGATTGCGCGGGCCATCCACCGTCAGAGCAGCCGGCATGCCAGATCCCTGGTGGACGTGAACTGTGCGGCCATACCGGGAACCCTCCTGGAAAGCGAGCTGTTCGGATATGAAGCCGGGGCGTTCACCGATGCCCGAAAAAGAAAAATCGGCCTGCTCGAGTTTGCCAGCGGGGGCACGCTGCTGCTCGACGAAATCGGGGACATGAGCACTCAGTTGCAGGCGAAGTTCCTGAGGATGCTGGAAGACGGTCACATTCGACGGTTGGGGGGAACGGACAACGTGCCGATCGACGTCCGTTTCATTTTTGCAACGAACAAGGACATCGGCCGCATGGTCGCGGAAGGATCGTTTCGCGAAGATCTCTTCTATCGCATCAGTGTCGTGCCGATTCTCATTCCTCCCCTTCGTGAAAGATCGGATGACATCATGCTGCTCGCCCAGCATTATGTCGAAGAGTTCAATAAAAAACTCATGAAACAGGTCAGGGGTTTCAGCGAGGATGCGGAACAGGTCCTGAAGCATTATCCCTGGCCGGGCAATGTCCGCGAGCTGAAAAATATTATCGAACGGGTGATGATTCTCAAACGGACGGGAACGACCATCCGGGCCGAAAACCTGCCCGCCGAAATGAAGTCGACGATTCAATGGGAAAGCGCGACACTCATGTCTGCGGCGCTTCCCGCTCTTTCATCGGAGTCTGTGAACTACGATCAGATCACGATCAGGATGACACGGCAGATCAAGCGTCAGATGCTGGCGCATGCCCTGGAGGTCAATCGGGGGAACAAAACAAGGGCTGCCAGGATGCTGAAAATTTCTCGATATAAACTCATTCGTGAACTGAGCAAGACAGCAGGAGAAGGGCAATCGTAGGCCAATTGCCAGAATGTGCGATAAGTGAACGTCGCGTGCAAATCGTGAACGCCTGCCGGAGTGACTCTGATCCGCACTTTCAGAGATTTTCCGGTCAGAATGTGCGAATGTCGCACATTTATCGCTGAAGAGAATGGTTTCTTACGCAGTGCCACCGGATGAGGAATTCAATCATTTTTATTCGGAAACATTCATATAATCAAACTGTTGCACAACGCCATCCGCTCCGTCTCCAAAGATTGTTCCAGTTGGCATTCTTATTGCAATAATAACAGACAAATATAATCGTCAAAGTAAAAAAAGCAGTCTCGCCGGAACAACGACACGAATGGAGAAATCAGATCAGGAAAAAGCGGCGCAGTCTGAAAATGATGACGGAGCTTCAACAGAGAATAAAACAGCAAGGGTCAGCGAATACCATTTTTTCGTCGCGCGAGAGATTGAGGTCAATATACAGGAGTTAACCTGTCAACATGCGGAAGGCGGTGAGAAAAAAGAGAGCCAAAGAGATCGAAGCGTTGCCTTTTTTCTTCCCGATTCATGAGTTTTTGGTTTGATTATTTAGCAAAGCCGGCGGGTGGTTTCCTTTCCCTCCTTTCCGCCTGCCGGCCCCCCTTGATGAAAGCCTGAAAGAGCCGACGCAAGAAAGCTCTTTTCAGTCAACATAATGTGGTGGATGGTTTCCATAATCCCTCCTTTTCGATGCACCACATTTTTTTGCTTTTCGAAGAAGCGTGCCAAACGGTTCGTTGACCGCCCCGGTACCCGGTTTTCATGGTCACACGGCATTGGCCTTTCATACATTGAACCGGAACATCACAATATCCCCGTCCTCGATGATGTAGTCCTTACCCTCCGAGCGGAGCACGCCCTTCTCTCTTGCCTGATTCAGCCCCCCGTACCGCACGAAATCTTGGAAATGAAGGATTTCCGCCCGAATAAAGCCATTTTCCATGTCGCTGTGTATCTTTCCCGCCGCCTTTGGCGCCCTTGTTCCCTTTTGAACGGTCCAGGCCCGGAGTTCCGGACCGACGGTCGTGTAGAAGGTAATGAGACCCAGAATCCCGTAGCCGAAGCGGATCAGCTGATGCAGCCCCGATTCCTTCAGTCCCAGGTCTTCCAGAAATTCCCGGCGTTCATCCTGTGAGAGTGACGCAATTTCCGCCTCCATGTCTCCGCAGATGACGATAACCTTTGCGCCCTCTTTTTCCGCGAACGCCTCGACCTGCCGGATATAGTCGCTTCGGCCCTTCAGAACGACTTCGCTGACGTTGGCGACATACAAGACTTTCTTCAATGTCAGCAGATTCAGCTCATCGATGACATCCCGGTTCTCCCCATCGCCGACATTTCTCGCCGCGATTCCCCTCCCCAGTGCATCATGATATCGGGTATAAACATCGATCGCCTTGCGCAGGGACTTGTCCCCCGTCTTGACAAGACGCTGCGTTTTTTCCATGCGTTTTTCCAGCGTTTCCAGGTCCGCGAGCAGCAGTTCCGTGTTGATGATGTCCATGTCACGCACAGGATCGATCACGCCGTTCATGTGAACGATGTCGGGATCGTCGAAGCATCGCACGATGTGCAGGAGTGCGTCCACTTCACGGATGTGCCCGAGAAACCGGTTTCCGAGGCCTTCTCCACGGCTGGCTCCTTTGACCAGACCCGCAATGTCGAGAAACTCCATGGTGGTGTATGTCGTTTTCGGGGGATGGAGGATCGATGCGATTTTTTCGAGCCTTTCATCCGGAACGGCAACCATGCCGATGTTGGGATCGATCGTGCAGAAAGGATAATTGGCCACCTCGGCGCCCGCGGCGGTCAGGGCGTTGAAAATGGTCGATTTGCCGACGTTGGGAAGACCGATGATGCCGCAGCGAAAGCCCATGATTCTCTCCTCAGGACCGGAAAAGATGGGTTCACGCTAAGGATTTTTGGGCATCCTGTCAAGTCAAAACGGGGGGTTAAAAAGGGGGGCGGTTTCAGGTCATGACATG
This sequence comes from uncultured Syntrophaceae bacterium, assembly GCA_964460245.1. GTDB lineage: Bacteria > Desulfobacterota > Syntrophia > Syntrophales > Fen-1087 > JAXDBM01. Next base: position 12,108 of record CAYWTL010000063.1, read on the forward strand.
GAATAAGACGAAGCAGTTTGCAACGCTGAAAAAGCGACCACAGCTTTTCCAGGAATTCACGCAGGAATAAAAAAACGCCCCCGGTTCGGGGGCGTTTTGAGTGGGTCAAGTCCTGTGTGGGACAGCCCGGGTTAGCTTATTTTTCCAGCTCTACCGGAATTCTCATGGAATAGAAAGAGCGATAGACGAAGATCAAGGCGATCAGGAAGAACACCGTCGCCAAGCCCAGCTTCATTCCCGTATTGGTCATCGTGACGGCGATCTCCACAGCGAGCAGACCGAACAGGGTTGTGAATTTGATGATCGGGTTCATGGAGACCGAAGAGGTGTCCTTGAAGGGATCGCCGACAGTATCGCCGACAACGGTCGCTTCGTGGAGCGGGGTATTCTTCTGCTTCAGGTCCACCTCCACGATCTTCTTTGCGTTGTCCCAGCACCCGCCGGCATTGGCCATGAAGATGGCCTGGAAAAGTCCGAAGAAGGCAATCCCGATCAGATAGCCGATGAAGAAGTAGGGGTTGAAGAAGGCCAGACCCAGGGCCATGAAGAAGATGACGATGAAAATGTTGATCATCCCCTTCTGGGCATAGACGGTGCAGATCCGCACGACTTCCTTGCTGTCCTCGATCGAGGCCTCCGCCTTGTCAAGATTGATGTTCTTCTTGATGAACACGACTGCCTGGTAGGAACCGGTTACAACGGCCTGGATCGAAGCGCCGGTGAACCAGTAGATCACGCAACCGCCCATGAGAAGGCCGAGGATGATCTCCGGCTGGACGAGGCTGAGTTTTGCGATGACATTTCCGAACATCTTCTCCAGGAGGATGATGATGCCGAAGACCATGGTGGTCGCGCCGACGACGGCTGTCCCGATGAGCACCGGTTTCGCCGTGGCCTTGAAGGTGTTGCCCGCGCCGTCTCCGGATTCGAGGAAGTGCTTCGACTGTTCGAAATCGGGAACGTTGCCGAAGTGCTTTTTCACGACCTCCTTGGCGTCGGGGCGGGACTCGATCATGGAAAGCTCATAGATGGACTGGGCGTTGTCGGAAACGGGCCCGAAGCTGTCCACCGCGATGGTTACCGGGCCCATGCCCAGGAAGCCGAAGGCCACCAGACCGAAGGCGAAAACCGGGGCCGCAAATGTGAAGGCCGGGGGCAGAATCCCCGAAACCGAAGGGGTCTGGGAGACGAGATAGGCGACAAACATGAGGACCAGGATCGTGAGGCCTTCCCAGAAGGCGGAAAAATTACCGGCGACCAGACCGGAAAGAATATTCAGGGAAGGACCGCCCTGGCGGGAAGCGTTCACCACCTCATCGCAGTGGCGGGAACCGGTGCTCGTGAAGACCTTGGTGAACTCCGGAATCAGCGCGCCGGCAATGGTGCCGCAACTGATGATGATCGACAGGGCCAGCCACAGGGACATCGAGTCGCCGGTTGCCGGGATATCGGACAGGAGAATATAGCTGGCAACGAAGGTCACAGCGATCGACACGATCGAGGTGATCCAGACCAGGTTGGTCAGGGGGTGCTCGAAGTTGAAGTCCTTCTTGCCGGCAAACAGGGATTTGCTCGTTGTATCGTTGACAAAGTAAGAGGCCAGAGAGGTCAGGATCATCAGGATACGCATGGCGAAGATCCAGACGACCAGCTTGCCGCCCATGGCGGGGTTGTCAGCCAGTGCCAGGGCCAGGAAGGCGATGAGCGCCACGCCCGTGACGCCGTAGGTCTCGAAGCCGTCCGCCGTGGGGCCGACGCTGTCGCCCGCGTTGTCGCCGGTGCAGTCGGCGATGACGCCCGGGTTCTTGGGGTCGTCTTCAGGAAGATGGAAGATGATCTTCATGAGGTCGGAGCCGATGTCGGCGATCTTCGTGAAGATACCGCCGCA
>CAYWTL010000064.1:0-2711 GCA_964460245.1 uncultured Syntrophaceae bacterium
TCTTGCTGTTGCCGTGAAGGTCAAGGATGTATATCTCGTCGAATGTCTGCATCAGGCTTCGGCGCATGCCGCGGAATGTTGGGTTGTCCAGATAGCCGTGGTTTGTTACGAAGGCCAGCACGCCATAGCCCGTCTGTTCGATGCGCCACTGGGCGAAGCGGATGAATTTGACATAATCGTCCTGCAGGCCTTTCGGATTCCGCTCCTTCAACGGTTGCCCATCAACCTGGTAATAATCCCGGATTTTTGTCGAAATCCATTTGCCTGTATTGACGGATTCGTAGGAATAGGGCGGATTGCCGAGGACGACCATAACGGGGACATCCGCCTTCACATCGGCTGCCGCGTTTGATTCTTCGGCCAGCCAGCGCGTGAAAGGCGGCAGATCGCGCAGTTGCAGGGCTTCTTCCAGCGTGTTTGTCAGGTAAATGCGGAGGCGCTCGTCGATGCCGAAATCATATCCCGTCTGATCAAGAAGCAAGCCCAGCTTCATATGGGCCACGGCGTAGGGCGCCATGAGGAGCTCGAAACCGAACAGACGGGGCAGCAGATGCCTGGCGACATAGCCGTTCTTTCCGCCCCAGGCGCCCTTTTGACCGTTCGCGCAGAGCGTGTCGTGGATCTGGTGGATGACCTGGTGCAGGAACGTTCCCGTCCCCGAGGCCGGATCGAGGATCAGAACCCGGTGGATCTCCTTTTCCGTCTTGCCGTCCGTGTCCTTCACCTTGATTTTTGCAGCATCGGCGAGGCCGTCCTTCAGGCCGAATGCGGTTTTCAGGATGTGATCGACGCTGCGGACAATATAGGAAACCACGGGTTCGGGCGTGTAATAGACACCCCGTGCTTCCCGCATTTTTGAATCGTAGGCCGCCAGGAAGGTCTCATAGAAGTGGACGACCGGGTCTTCTTGGCGCGTTGATCGGCCGAAATCCTTCAGGATGGCCGCGATATCGGTGCGCTGCAGGATGGATGTCAGATCGTTCACGATCCAGATGAGTTGCTCATGGAGATCGGGACCGGCGATGTGGCTGAACATCCGGCGGAGAAAGGGATTGGTTTTCGGCAGATCGTAGGCCGCCTGTTCGCGGATGAACGGGCCTTCCGTTTTCGTGTTGCACCGGGCCGCAAATAGCCCGTAGGCGATCGTCTGGGCGTACATGTCGGCGAACTGTTCTTCCCTCAGGTCGTGGAGTAGGACCCGCCGAAAGCCCTCCATTTGCGCGTGAAGCGTCCCGCCGCTATTTTCAACGGCAAAAATCTCCAGGATCAGCGCCCGGAGGAGCCTGGCGAGTGCGGCCATGCGAACGGCCAACTCCTTGGGATTGTTGATAACAGCAACCCGGGAATGGAGAAATTCGTGAAGAAGCGCCGCCACCTCTTCCGCTCCGTTTTTGACCGCCTTGAGTCTGCCGTTTTCCGCGACACTGGCGAGACGGGCGGTCAGGCGATGTTCTCCCCAGACGTACCAGCGGAACTCCAGATAATCCGTCAAGATCAGGTTGTGCAGCCCCTGGCGGTAGCGTTTCAGTTGCTCTTCCCGTTCGATCACATCGAGCGGCTTTCCAATGTCCTTGGCTTCGATATAACCGATAGGCGCGGCCGCCCTTGAAACGATGTAATCCGGCGCGCCGTACTGTTCCCGCCTGGGTTCATTGGTCGCGGTGATATCGGTATTGATGGATTCAATGAGGGTCTTCAAGGCGGGGCGGTAGGTGTGCTCCGTGGCGTTGCCGACAGTGAGGGCTTTTTCAATCCTGCGCAGATATTCCTGAATCGGATTCATAAGTAGGACAATATGTTAACAAAAAAGCGCGGTCCCGGCAAGGAGCAAGGGTCCGTCAGTGTCGATTACTTGCAGCCGATGATCAGACCCGAATTATTGGGGGCCTGGAAAGGGAGGCGACGGATGTCTCTGACTCCGGCCTTTGCAAGAATATGTATGATCTGTTCTTCCGAATAAGCTTGGCCCGAGGATGTCCCCAGCAGCATGTTGAGCGAGAAAAGAGCGGGGTGGAGGGGACTGTCCATGCTGTTGTTCAGGATAAACTCGTGAACGATGATCCGTCCGCCTTTTTCCAGCGAGGAGACGGCCTTCCGGATGATTTTTCCGCAGTCCTCGGGCCCTTCCCCGTGAAGGATTTGGGACAGCAGCACGACATCGTAGGTTCCCCGGATTCGATCTTTCAGATAATTGCCGGCCTGGAAATCGATACGTCCGGCCAGCCCGAATCTTTGAATGGTCCTGTCGGCGAAGGGCCGGGTTTCCGGCAGGTCATAGACGGTCGCCCGAAGCCGCGGATGGGCCAGGCAGAAATGAATCGCATAGCTTCCCGGTCCGCCGCCCAGATCGAGCAGGCGGCGGCTTTTTTTCAAATCGACCGCAGCGACGACGAGCGGCGCCACCCTCATGGCGATGTTGAACATGCCCATCAGAAAGCTCTCGCGCCGTTTCGCCCCGGAGAAAGAAGACCGGGTCCGGACAGGCATTCCCGTTTTCACGGCCCGGTCCAGACGAGCCCAGGATTCCATCAGGTAATGGTGGTGCAGGATGATCCAGCCCAAATAATTCGGAGAGTTCTTCGCCAGCCGGGAGAGCCCGAAAGGGGTGTTCCCGTAACGCGTGCCGGTCTTGACCAGAAGATTCATGGCGGTGAGCGCGTTCAGCAGCGTTCCGACGCCCCGCGGATCACCCCCGATCTTTCCGGCGGCTT
>CAYWTL010000064.1:2811-13847 GCA_964460245.1 uncultured Syntrophaceae bacterium
GCCGAACTGAGCAAAGGTTCCGTCTATCTCTATTTCAGCAGCAAAGAGGAAATCTACACCCAGATTCTCCTCAGCGACATCGACAAATTCAACAAAAAATCGTCTCAGATCTTTCAGAACGACAAGCCGGCGGCGGAACTGGTTGTGGATTTCGCCTGCATTTATGTCGATTTCTTCCTCAATGACCGGGAGCTGTTCCGGATCATGATGACCTTCATGCTGCACACCGAGGAGTTGAATTTGACCGAAGACGTGAATCAGCACATCATCGATGTGACCAACAATACCGTCCAGATCATCGAGACCATTCTTCAGCAGGGCATCGACAGGAGCGAGTTTCCCCGGGATATCAATCTGAGGCAGAGCCGCAACGCCCTGTGGGGTCTGCTGAACGGAATCATCTCGCTCCATCTTTTCACGGGGCGGGAGGCCAACAAGGAAGAGCGGATCCGCACCACCATCAAGGGAAGCCTGAGTATCTTCATCAAGGGTTTGAAGACCTATCGGAACGGTGAAGAGATCATCAGCCGGAATAAAAATTTTCAGACAATCTAAGGGAACGTGAAGGAGGTATGTTATGAGCAATTTGTTGGTGAACATGAGAGATCAGCAGTTTGTCCTGTTTGAGCAGTTTGGCATCGAAAAGCTGTTCGAAGCGGAGCTTTACAAGGACTTTTCGAAAGACGACGTGCTGATGATGATGAACGAGGCGGAAAAGATGGCCCTGAACGTCATTCTTCCGACCTATGAGGCCGGGGACAAGCAAGGATGCACCTTCAAGGACGGCAAGGTGACGGTGCCCGAGTGTTACCGTGATGCCTTCAAGAAATACTGCGAGGCCGGCTGGCTGGCCCAGTCGCAACCCGCAGATGTCGGCGGTCAGGGCTTGCCCATTACGATGATGACCGCGAATCTGGAGCCCTGCTATGCCGCCAATTTCGCCTTCCTGATGTATCCCGGCCTGACCCACGGCGCGGCTGCATTGATTCTCCATCATGGGACGGAGGAACTGAAAAACAAATACATGTACAAGATGTTTGCCGGCGAGTGGGGGGGGACGATGTGCCTCACCGAGCCGGGCGCGGGCAGCGACGTCGGCGCTCTTCGGACAACGGCAAAGCGGCTTCCCGACGGGAAGTTCCTGATCACGGGGACCAAGTGCTTCATTTCCTGCGGAGACCACGACCTGACCCCGAACATCGTCCATCCCGTTCTGGCCAGGATCGAAGGGGATCCTCCCGGCACCCCGGGGATCTCCATCTTCATCGTTCCCAAGTACCGCGTCAAGGAAGACGGATCCCTGGGCGAGTTCAACGACGTCAAGACGGGGAACATCGAGCACAAGATGGGCATCAAGGGATCGGCGACGTGCACCCTGAACTTCGGAGAGGACGGAAACTGCATCGGCGAGCTGCTGGGCAGGGAGCGCGAGGGCATGCGGATCATGTTCCAGATGATGAACGAGGCCCGCATGGAAGTGGGGATGCAGGCCCTGGGTCACTCCACGGCCGCTCTCGAGCACGCCATCGCTTACGCGAAGGAGCGGATTCAGAGCACGCCGGTCTGGGAGATGAAGAACCCCGACGCCAAGGCCGTGGCGATCATTCAGCACCCCGATGTCCGCAGGGACCTCCTCTGGATGAAAGCCTATGTTGAAGGTTTGAGGGCGCTGAATTACTTTGTTGCCTATGCACTGGATATGTCCCGGGCCTTTCCGGAAGAAAAAGCGAAATGGCACGGGTTTGTGGAACTTCTCACCCCGGTCTGCAAGGCCTATTCGTCCGACATGGGGATGCTGATCACCTCCAAGGCGATCGACATTTACGGAGGCTACGGCTACTGCCAGGAATATCCCGTGGAGCAGTACATGCGGGACTGCAAGATCGCCTGCCTCTACGAGGGGACGAACGGCATCCAGTCCCTTGACCTGGTCGGCCGGAAGCTCGGCCAGAACAAGGGCATGAACGTCATGAACATGATCGGCGAGATCGGCGCAACCGTTGCAAAGGCAAAAGCCGTTCCGGAGCTGCAGAAATATACGGCATATCTGGAAGAGGCGAACAACGCCGTCATCGACCTGACCATGACCTTTGCGACGCTGGGCAAGAGCTCCAGCTTCCTGATCCCGATTCTGAACGCGTCGCCTTACCTGGAAGTGTTCGGGGATCTTCTGCTGGGGCACTTCCTGCTGCAGGCCGCGGTCATCGCACAGGATAAGCTGAACCAGATTTACGAGGAGAAAAACGCGGATTCCAAGGGCAAGCAGCGCGCTCTGGTTCATGACGACCCGGAAGTCGCCTTTTATCAGGGCAAGATCGCGTCGGCGAAGTTCTTTGCCGTCGAGGTGCTTTCCCTGGTGAAGGCCAAGTGCGCGGCGATCAAGGTTGCGGACAAGGTGCCCATCGAAATGGCCGATGAGTCCTTTGCGGCATAATCAACGAACACGGTGACGCCCGCGGACGCGGGCGTCACCCCTCGCGGCGCGAGCGCGGATTGGATCCTCAGGACATAAATCGGCGCCCGACCGTGAGCCAGACAAGAGGAGGAGAAAAACATGTCCTATGAAATCAAGAAAGCTGCCGTTTTAGGGGCAGGCGTTATGGGCGCCACCATCGCCGCCCATCTGACCAACGCGGGGATTCCATGCTGTCTGCTGGATATCGTCCCCTTTGAACTGACGGAGGCCGACAAGAAGCAGGGCCTCACGGAAAAGAGCCCGGCCTGGCGGAACCGCTTTGCCGCCAACGGCCTGGCCGGCGTCACAAAGTCCAAGCCGGCGAGCTTCTACAGCAAGAAAAACGCTTCCATGATCAAGATCGGCAATTTCGAGGACAACCTCGGCTGGCTGGCCGACGTGGACTGGGTGATCGAAGTCGTCATCGAAAACCTGAAAATCAAGCAGGAGCTTTTCGCCAAGGTCGAAAAGATCGTGAAACCGGACTGCATCGTCACCACCAACACCTCCGGTCTGCCCATTCAGGACATCACCGCGAAGTCCGGCGCAAAATTCAAGGAGCGCTTCCTGGGCACCCACTTTTTCAATCCGCCCCGGTACATGAAGCTTCTGGAAATCATTCCCGGAGAGAAGACCAAGAAGGAGATCGTGGACTACATGATCACCTTCTGCGAGCAGGTGTTGGGCAAGGGCGTCGTCGTCTGCAAGGACGTCCCCAACTTCATCGGCAACCGCATCGGCGTCTTCGACATCTCCAACGCCGTCAACCTGATGGTGGAGAAGAAGTTGAAGGTGGAGGAAGTGGACGCCGTCATCGGCAAGGCCCTGGGACGTCCGGGCACCTCGATCTTCGGCACCCTCGATCTGGTCGGTCTCGATACGGGCTATCACGTGATGAAAAACCTCTACGAGGCGGTTCCCGACGACGAGAGCCGCAACCTTTTCGTTCCGCTGCCCTTCTTTGACAAAATGATGGAGCTCAAGTGGCTGGGGAACAAGACCAAGCAGGGGTTCTACAAGAAGACCAAGGACGCCAAGGGCAAGAAAGCGAAGCTGGTCCTGGACTACAACACGATGGAGTATGTTGCCCCGACCAAACCGAAGTACGAATCCGTATCCGAGGCCAAGAAAAAGGCGGATGACGGCATTGCCGCCTCGATCAAGACCGTCTTTTTCGGAAAAGACGCGGCCTCCGAGCTGGCGCGGGAATACCTGTGCAACAACTTCATCTACGCGGCCAACCGCGTGCCGGAGATCTGCGAGACCATCGTGGGCATCGACAACGCCATGAAGTGGGGCTACAACCATCAGTTGGGGCCCTTCGAGACCTGGGATGCCGTCGGTGTGAAGGCGGCCGTCGAGGTCATGAAGCAGCTCAAGAAGAAGGTTCCCAAGAAAATCGAAGAAATGCTGAAAAAGGGCTGCGAGTCCTTCTACACCAAGAAGGAGGACGGCACCTATTACTACGACTTCGAGAAGAAGGGCTATGTTCTGCTGGAGCCCAATCCGCGGATCATCCTGCTGCCCGCGCTGAAGGACCGGAAGAAGGTCATTCAGCAGAATGCCTCCGCGACGCTCGTGGACATCGGCGACGGCGTGGCCTGCCTGGAGTTCCACACCAAGATGAACGCCATCGACGGTCCGATGATCGACATGCTCAATGTCGCCTGCGACGCAGTGGAAAAGGACTACACGGGGCTGGTGCTGGGCAATCACGCGGCCAACTTCTCGGCCGGTGCCAATATCTTCCAGGTGCTCCTGGCCGCGCAGAAGGCCGACTGGGATATGCTGGAGAAACTGATCGGCGCGCTTCAGGACGCGAACATGCGGATGAAATACCTCTCCAAACCGGTGGTCACGGCGCCCGCCGGGCTGACCCTGGGCGGCGGCTGTGAAATGGCCATGCACGGGGCGAAGTGCCAGCCCTGCGGCGAGACCTACATCGGCCTCGTGGAAGTTGGCGTCGGCGTCATTCCCGCCGGCGGCGGCTGCAAGGAGTTGATGGTGCGCCTGACCGAGGGGCTGCCGGACGGCGTGGTCGATGCGGGGCTCAACCTGCAGACGATCCTGGGCAAGGCCTTCGAGACGATCGCCACGGCCAAGGTGGCGACCAGCGCCATGGAGGGCATGGAGCTGGGCTTCATCCGGAAAACCGAAAACATCAGCCTGAACCGCGACCAGCAGATCTATGACGCCAAGCAGGTCGTCCTGGGGCTTTCCAAGTTCTACAAGAAGCCCCGCCAGGCCCTGATCCCTGTCATGGGCGAGAATTTCCGCGGCATGGCGAACGGGATTCTCTACAACATGCAGCACGGCAATTACGCGTCCGCCTATGACGTCCACATCGCCAGGAAGGTGGCCTACATCATTTCCGGCGGGGACTGCGCGGAAGGGACGCTGGTGACGGAGCAGGAGATCCTGGAGCTCGAGAAGGAAGCCTTCATGAGCCTCATGGGCGAGCAGAAGACACAGGACCGGATCATGCACATGCTGACGACGGGCAAGCCGTTGCGTAACTAAACACAGGATATCTTTCTCCCCTTCCTTTCTCCCCAACGCGGGCGGACGGAAGGGGAGGTGGATCCAGAACACAAGGAGGAATATCATGAGTGAAGCTGTTATTGTCGAAGCCGTCAGAAGTCCGGGCGGCCGTTATAAAAGGGGCGGCCTGGCCGCGACCCGCGGGGACGAAATCGGTTTCCAGGTGCTCAAGGGTCTTCTGGCCCGCGTTCCCGCCATGAAGCCCGAGGAGGTGGACGACGTGATCGTCGGCTGCGCCTTCCCCGAAGGCGAGCAGGGCATGAACTACGGCCGCGTGCTCGCCATGGGCGCGGGAATGCCCATCTCTGTGTCGGGCATGACGGTCAACCGTTTCTGTTCGTCCGGTCTGCAGTCCATTGCCGACGCCACGGCGAAAATCCGTGCGGGCTGGTCCGAGGTGATCATCGCCGGGGGTTGCGAGACCATGTCGCACATCCCCATGGGAGGCAGCATCTTCCGCCCCAACCCCGAATGGAACTTCGACGGCGGCATGCCGAATGTCTATGTGTCCATGGGGATTACGGCCGAAAATGTGGCGGCCAGTCAGAACGTTTCAAGAGAAGACATGGACAAGTTCGGCCTGGAGAGCAACCGCAGGGCCTTCGAAGCCATCAAGGCGGGCAAGTTCAAGGAGGAGATCATTCCCATTGAGGCCTTCAAGTACAAGGTCCTGAAGAACGGCAAACGGGTCCGCGAGAAGATCGTTTTCGACATCGACGACGGCGTCCGCTGGCCCGCGAAGCTGGAGGACATGGCCAAGCTGAAGTCGCCCTTCAGGCAGGGCGGCACGGTCACGGCCGCAAACTCCTCCCAGATGACCGATGGCGCCGCTTTTTCGCTGCTGATGACGGCGGAGAAAGCCAAGGCTCTGGGGCTGAAGCCCCTGGCGCGGCTGGCCTACTATGCCGTAGCCGGGTGCAAGGCCGAAGAGATGGGCATGGGGCCCGCCTACGCGATTCCCAAGGTTCTCAAGCTGGCCGGACTGACGACGAAGGACATCGACGTTTTCGAGATCAACGAGGCCTTTGCCTCTCAGGCGATCGCTTCGTGCCGGATCGTCGGGATCGAAGACCGTTACTGGACGGGCGACATCAACCCCAACGGCGGCGCCATTGCGCTGGGCCATCCGCTGGGAGCGACGGGTGCGAAGCTGACCGCACAGCTCCTTCACGAGATGAAGCGGCGGAACGCGAAGCGCGGCATTGTCTCGATGTGCATCGGCGGCGGCATGGGTGCGGCCGGCATTTATGAAATGCTGTAGTTTCCCACGCAGCAGCGGGGCGGAAGAGACCCCCTCCCCGCCTGGCAACAGGCGGCTTTTCTGATCCCGCTTTTGCGATTCATAAAGAGCCATGGACCCTCGAAAGTCCATGGCTCTTTTCTTGTTGACGGACGGACAAAAAGTCCATATGCTTCGTGGCACTTTATCCTCGACCGTCGGGATATCGAATAATCAACGCAAACAGGGATCGGAATACAATCATGGATCAGAATGAGGACAACACGAACCAACCTGTCGAAGAGCAGAGTTTTGCTGAACTTTTCGAAAAGAGCGAGCAGAAGCCGGTCTGGCTGAAGCCGGGACAGAAGGTCGAGGCGCGCATCGTCAAGATTTCTCCGGACTGGATCTTTCTGGATCTGGGCGGAAAGAACGAAGGGTATCTGGACCGGAAGGAGTTGGTGAACGAGGAAGGGGAGCTGACCGTGAAGGAGGGGGATACCATACGCGCCTACTTCCTTTCTTCCCGCCAGGATGAGAAGCTGTTCACCACCAAGATCGGGCCCGGCGACGCCGGACGGATCTATCTGGAAGACGCCTGGCGCAACGGCATTCCGGTGGAGGGTCTGGTCGAAAAAGAGGTCAAAGGGGGGTTCGAAATCCGCATCTCCGGGACGATCCGCGGATTCTGCCCCTTTTCGCAGATGGGATTGGGAAGGATCGGGACCCCGGCCGACTACACGGGGAAGCGCCTGCAATTCATCATCATGGAATACGGAGAGAAGGGGCGCAACGTGATTCTTTCCAACCGCGTCATCCTGGAAAGGGAACGCCAGGAAAAGCGGGCCGAAATGATGCAATCGCTTCAGGAAGGTCAGGTCGTCCGGGGCAAGGTCGTCTCCCTGCAGAAATTCGGCGCCTTTGTCGACATCGGCGGCATGCAGGGACTGCTTCCCATGTCGGAAATCGGGTGGGGGCGGATCGAGAACATCAACGATGCACTGAAGGTCGGCGAGGAGATCGAAGTCGCCGTTCTGAAGATCGACCGGGAGAAGGACCGGATCAGCCTTAGTCTCAAGAAGCTGCTCGCGGATCCGTGGGAAAAGGTCGAATCGACGTATCCGGAAGGCTCTGTTCACAGCGGCAAGGTGGTCCGCCTGACGAAGTTCGGCGCTTTTATCGCACTGGAGCCGGGGATCGACGGTCTGCTGCACATTTCCCGCATGGGTGCGGGAAAGAGAGTCGGTCATGCCGGCGAAGTTCTCAAGGACGGCCAGGACATCGAAGTCAAAATCGAGAAGGTGGACCGGGCGGCCAAGCGCCTTTCCCTTCTGCTGGCCGAGCACGGCACGACGCGGGAGGAAAAGGAGGCGCCCGAGGATTATCGACAGTACATGAAAAAAGCGCAGAACACTTTCGGATCCCTGGGCGATCAGCTCAAGGATTACGGGAAGCCGAACGAGAAAGGAAAGGGCGGGAGGTAGGCCATGCTGAAGCACATCGTTTTCATGAGGTTCAGGCCCGAGGTTTCCAAAGCGGACATCGATGAACTGAAGAAAGGCCTGGGCGGGCTGCCCGCCTTGATCCCCGAGATCAAATCCTTTGAATTCGGACAGGACGTGCTGCGGACGGAAAGGTCCTGGGACTTTGCACTGGTTTCGGCATTTGCCGATCCGGAGGCCATGCGGCGCTACCAGGTCCATCCGGACCATCAGGTGGTCTTGAAAAAGGTGCGGGAAATGAGCGAAAGCCTCGCGGTCGTGGATTTCGAATTTTGACGGCCCGTCAACCGGCCGGGAGTCTGCACCTCGCGCCGGCGCTGAAACGTGGGGGAAGGTGAATGAAAATCGGATTCATCCAGTTTGATCCCGCCTTCGGAGACATCGACGGGAACATCGGGAAGGTCATGGATCTCGGTGATCGGGTGGACGCGGATCTGATCGTCCTGCCCGAGTTTTTCAACACGGGCTATCTTTTCACTTCGCGGCAGGAGGCGGCGGATCTTTCCGAGGACATTCCCGGCGGCAAAACGACGCAGGCCCTCTGCGACATGGCCCGCCGCAAGAACATTCACCTGGTCGGCGGACTGATCGAACGGGCGGGGGACAGGCTTTTCAACGCGGCCGTCCTCGTTTCCCCGCGGGGCCATATGGCGACGTACCGGAAGGTGCATCTGTTCAACGAGGAGAACCGCTGGTTCGATCCGGGAGACCGTGGATTCGAGGTTCACGACATCGGTGTGTGCCGGGTGGGGATCATGATCTGCTTCGACTGGATTTTCCCGGAAGCCATGCGAACGCTCGCGCTCAAGGGAGCCGACGTGATCTGCCATTGCGCCAACCTGGTCCTGCCGTACTGCCAGGACGCGATGGTGACCCGCTGTCTGGAGAACCGCGTCTATGCCGTGACCGCCAATCGGACCGGCATGGAGCATCGCGGCGACAGGCATTTCCGATATACCGGCAGGAGCCAGATCACCGGGCCCGCGGCGAATCTCCTCTATCGTGCCGGCGCCGATACGGAGGAGATCGGGATTGCCCGGATCGACGTCGCCGCAGCGAGAAACAAGCGGCTCAACGACTACAACGATCTCTTCCGCGACCGGAGAATCGGATTTTACGGCGAGTTGACAAAGGGCTGAACCCTTTCGATTTTCGCATCCACCACAAGACAGCCCCTGCTCTGCTCGAAGACAAGCAGGGGATTCATGTCCAGATTCCCGATTTCCGGATGCGCCATCAGGAGTGTCGACACGCTGACGAGACAGTCCGCCAACGCCCCGATGTCCGCGGCCGCCTGACCGCGGAATCCCTTCAGGATTCTTGCCCCCCTTATCTCTTCGATCATGTCGAGGGCCTGCGTCCGGTCGATCGGACAGACGCGCAGCGCCACATCCCGCAGGATCTCCGTAAAGACGCCCCCAAGCCCGAACAGGATCACCGGGCCGAATTCCCGGTCCCTCCGACCGCCGATAATCACTTCCTGCCCCGGTCCCGCCATTTTCTGAACCAGATAGACATCGGCTTTCATTTCCCCGCAGGCATCCCGAAGCGCCCGGGGTCCGGGTATGCCCAGGATGACGCCCTTTGCCTCGGTCTTGTGGAGGATGTTCGGCGACGCCGTTTTCAGGGCAACGGGATAGCCGATCGCTTCCGCGGCGGCCAGCACTTCCGCCGTGCTTTCTGCCAGAGCGAAGTCGACGACGGGCAGGCCGGACGATTTCAGCAGCCGGAAGACCTCACCGGGCTCCATGAAACCGGATGCACGCGCCGATCGCGACGACCGGACGGCTGCGGTCGGCTGCGGCACGGCCGGAAAGTCCTTCCGGGCGGCGAAACGGTTCCTGAAGTGCCGGTAAGACAGGTCCAGTGATTTCATCGCCTGTTCCGGATCGGCGAAGATGGGGAAAGACTCCGTTTCCTTCAGCGTGAAGAAATATTTCTTTCCGGCGATCATGAAGAAAACGACGGGCTTTTGATACCGGTCGGACAGTGATTTTGCCGAGCGGATCAACTCCTGGGTCGGGGGAATGTTGATCCCGTGCATGTAGGTGTGGCCGAACACCAGGCCGTCCACATCGGGCTCCTGAAGAACCTTCTCGATGATGCGAATGTAAAAGCGGATGTCGTAGACATCGCCGAGATCCAGCGGATTCGTCATGCGGATGACGCCTGCGCGGGCCTCTTTGCGGACGTAATCGAACACCTGGTCGGAAAATCTGGCCAGTTCGAATCCATTGTGGTGCACGGCGTCGGCCAGCATCACGGCCTGGCCGCCGGAGCGGCAGACGACCCCGATTTTCGGTCCCCGGATCAGCGGCAGCGTGAATATCTTGAAGGCGTCGGACATGTCCTGAAACGTCTGTGCGCGGTGGATCCCCGCCTGCTTCATGGCCGCGGTGGTGACCTCGTCATCGCCGGCCAGCGCCGTGGTGTGGAACTGCGCAATCTGATGGCTGGATGTGGAGCGGTTCGCTTTCAGGATGACCACCGGTTTGTCGGTCCGATGCGCCAGTTCCATCAGCCGCCTCCCGTCGGTGAGGTTTTCCAGATACATGCCGATGATCCGGGTCTCCGGGTCGGACATGAAATAGGACAGGTAATCGCATTCGTTCAGGTTCAGTTTGTTGCCGATGCTGATGGCCTTGTTGAAGCCGATATTTTCAAGCGTGAGGATGCGGATGGCGTCTATGACGAATCCGCCGCTTTGGGAGATGATGGATACGGGGCCTTTCATCATCGCATCCGGGTACATCGGGAAGAAGGGCAGGACCAGTCCGTGATCCAGGTTGATGGTGCCGATGCAGTTGGGGCCCATGAACCGTATGTTCCATTTTCGGGAGATATCCAGGAGCCTTTCCTCGAGATGGCGTCCTTCTTCGGTGAACTCCGAAAATCCGGCGGACTGGATCACGGCATAGGGGATTCCCTTCCGGCCGCATCGCTCCAGCACGTCGGGAATGGCCTTGGCGGGGATGAGGAAGACGGCCAGGTCGGGAACGGCATCGATGTCTTCGATGTGACGATAAATTTCCCGCCCGTTCAGTTTGCCCCCCTCGCGTCCCACCTTATAGACCGCTCCCTTGAAGCCGAAGCGTTCAAGATTCTCCACAGTGTGGCGGCCGAGATTTTTCGGGGATTCGGATACACCGTAGATCATGACGCTTTCCGGGTAAAACATCTTGTGCATGCCAGGTTCTCCACTGATTTCGATATATGTTTTTTGCTTGAAAAAGCCTTTTCTATGCGGTATAGCTAATCCACAAAGGGCGGTTAACTCAGCGGGAGAGTGCTACCTTCACACGGTAGAAGTCACTGGTTC
>CAYWTL010000065.1:0-13823 GCA_964460245.1 uncultured Syntrophaceae bacterium
GCCTGATGGAGATCCTGCGCTCGGACGATCCGATGTTCAAGGCGTTCGGCCAGGTGTACATGACAACGGCCTATCCGGGCGTCGTCAAGGGCTGGCACTACCACAAAAAGCAGGAAGACAACATGGCCGTCCTTCGGGGAATGATGAAGATCGTCCTGTATGACGCAAGGAGCGAATCGTCCACCTTCGGGCAGGTCAACGAGATCTTCGCCGGGGAGCACCGTCCCGTCCTGGTCCACATTCCCGCCTACGTCTATCACGGCTTCAAATGCGTTTCATCCGAAGAGGCCATCGTCGTGAATGTTCCCACCGCGCCGTACGATTACCGGGAGCCCGACGAATTCAGGGTCCACCCCCATGACAACGACATCCCCTATGACTGGAACCGCAAGGACGGTTGATGCGTTTCGAGGGGCCGCGTTGCCGATGCGCCATTCCCATGAACGGAGGTGAAGCGCCGCAATGACCCTGGTCATGGAGATTTTTTTTGCCGTGCTGGGTGCCGCGATCGGCAGCTTTCTCAATGTGCTCATTTACCGGCTGCCGGAGGAGCAGTCGATCGTCTTTCCCGCCTCCCGCTGCCCCCGCTGCGGCAAGGCGATCCGGTTCTACGACAACATACCCGTGATCAGCTACCTCCTGCTGCGGGGGCGCTGCCGGGATTGCGGTGAGCCGATCCCCTTCCGCTACCCGCTGGTGGAGGCGATTACCGTCGTCTTCTCTCTCCTGCTGTTCTGGAAATACGGCGCCACATTCCAGTGGCTGGTTTCCTTTGCCTTCGTCTGCGCCCTGATCGTCATCACGTTCATCGATCTGGACCATCAGATCATCCCCGACGTCATCAGTCTGCCGGGCATCCCCATTTTCCTCCTCGCGGCGGTCTTCGTCATGAAGCTCCGCTTTCTGGACGCCTTCCTGGGATTTCTGATCGGCGGCGGGTGCCTTTACGGGATTGCCTTTGTTTACGAGCTCCTGACCAAAAGGGAAGGCATGGGCGGTGGGGACATCAAGCTGCTGGCCATGATCGGCGCCTTTCTGGGTTGGCAATCGCTTCTTTTCGTTCTCCTGTGCAGTTCCCTGCTGGGCGCGGTGGTGGGCATCGCGGCGATGCTGGCCAAGGGTCAGGACATGAAATATGCCGTCCCGTTCGGGCCGTTTCTGTCGGCAGCTGCGGTGGCGTACATTTTCATCGGGGATGCAATGATGCGCCTGATCCTTCAGGGGGCCTGACGCCGGCATTCGGGGCTCGGCTTTCTATCGGATGCGACGCCGCAGACCCTCCGGATCGTGGATCGTGATCCGGTTTTGCGAGTCGGGGGATCGGTTTCAGCAAGGCGACCGGTTGCATCCCGTTCCCCGTACGGAAAATTCAACTTTCATCTGTCGACAGGGCGCGACACAAAAAGACAAAGCACATTTCGAGCCGGGTCGAAAGCGCATACCGGGGCTGTGTTATGAAAATCACCCGTTATGTGTGATGCAGATCACACACTTATCCTCTCTTTTTTATTGACAATTCGTTTCGTTTGTTTAAGATGGGGCCGTAATTTGCAGAAGGTTTCCTGTTCGTTTGAGCGCACATCCCGATGAACAGGACGCCGGGAAGCGGGAAACCGGCAGGCAGGCAGCGGAAAAACCGTTAGCGATGTTGTTTCGGATGGAAAGAATGAAAGGCCGCCGCGAGGGATTCTCCCTGGTCGAGGTCATGATCGTCATCGCGCTGATCGGCATTGTCGCGACGATCGCGGTGCCGAATTTCCAGAACTACATTCGGAACCGGAACCTGAAGACCGCCGCTCAGGAGATTTCTTCCGAATTTTTCGTGACGCGGGAACGGGCGCTGGCGGAGAGCAGGTCCTATCGCATCGTCTTTGACATCGGGAACAACCGGTACACCACGGAGGAGGAAACGGCGCCGAGTACGTGGACGGTCCGTCAGACCAAGCAGGTCGCCGCATCGGCGGCGGCCGACGACGGGATCGTAATCGATGCGGCGAACACGACGGAAACCACCTTCAATTTCCAGCCGCGGGGCACCATCTCCTCGCCGGGGACAATCCGCATCAAAAACAGCATCCAGTCGATTGCGAACATAACGGTTAATTTCGCGGGCAGGACCTATGTTGAATATACTCTCCAATAAAAGGGGCATCACGCTGATCGAGGGCCTGATCGCCATCCTGATCACCTCCGTCGGGCTGCTGGCCCTCCTTTCCATGCAGTCGCCGGCCTGGCGGCTGTCCGGCAAATCGGACTATATGGGCAGGGCCGCGGGCATCCTGAACAAGGAGCTGAGCCGTCAGGAGCTGTTCATCATGAATCCCTGCAACACGGTGACGACGGGAACAACCGTCGCGAACGTCAACGCCAGCGGGCAGATCACTGCCCAGCCCGGGGATGCCTCCTTCACGGTCACGACGGCCATCTCGGAGCCGACAGTCAACCGTTGGCGGGTTGTCGTCACGGTGACGTGGCCGAACAGCACTTTTACCCTGTCGGACAGCGTGGATGTGACCCGGCAGGAGCCTTTCCGGTACGGGGGGTGCTGATGAAGGACCGGGGATTCACGCTCATCGAACTTCTGGTTGCGCTAGCTGTCTGCATCATCATCATCGGCGCCATCTATGCGGCCGTGACGACGGGCCAGCGGTCCTCGGCGGCCATGCTCCAGAAGGTGGTCGCCCATGAGGACGCAAGGGCCGCGCTGGAGCTGATGGCCACGGACATCCAGATGGCTTCCTTCAATCCGGCCCGGGCAGCGGGTGTCTGGCTGACGGGAGCATGCGCCGCTTCGGCCAACCAGAACAATCGGGGCATCCAGGAGGCGACAGCAACCTCGATCACGGTTGAGATGGACGCCGACATGAGCGGCATCATCGGCGCTCCTGCGCCCAACGAAGTGATCCGCTACGCCTACCTGCCCGACGCGGCCAATCAGAGGATCACGCGGGAAAGCAACTGCGGGGGAGCGCAGCCTCTTCTGGGGTCCAGCGTGGCCGGGCAGAAGACGGTCCGCGTCATCAACGACGTGAACGGGAACGGGATCATGGACGCGGGAGACCTCCCCGTCTTCCGGTATTACACGGCTCAGGGAACGGAGATCCCCGCGGCCAACTTTCTCAATCCCGCCACGAGCCCCAATGTGCGGGACATCGCCCGCATCGAGATCACCCTTTCCGTCGAGACGGAGGACGTCGCCGCGGACACCGGGCAGCGCAGGCAGATGATCTATTCAACCAGCATCATTCCGAGGAACCATGTCATCCCTTAAAGGAATCGAGAGATTCAGGAATCTTCATGCGGCCTCCGGGAAGGGGTTTTCCCTGGTGATCGCCATTCTCGCCATTCTGATCCTCACCGCGCTGGGCTACCTCGTCGTCATGATGTCCACGCAGGACACCCGCGTCAGCGCCCGGGTGGTGGGGGAGAAAAAGGCCATGGCCGCCGTCGAGACGGGCATCCATCAGCTCATGGCCAATTTCGATCCGCAGAACGCGGCGAGCTGGACTTCCCAGACGTTCACGTCCGGATCGACCAGCGACGCGACGTCCACCTACACGATCGGCGCGCCGGCGGCCCCGGCGGGAAATCTCCCTCTATATGTGCCCCTGGCGGGCTATTCGATAGGCGGGGGGCAGGAATGGGGGCAGCGGGCCTATGCCCTCGCCGTCACGGGAAACAGCACCAAGTACAACGCGACCGTCCAGGTAGATGTGGGCCTCGGATACGGCCCCATCGACATCACAACCATGTCCCGTTAGGGAGGTCCCAATGAAGGCAAGTAACATTTTCCCGTTGGCTTTGGGAATCGCCATCCTCATTCTCTCAATGCTCTCAGCCGGCACCGGAAACGCAACGAGTCCGGAGTTGGCCGAGGAGGCGCTTTTCACCACGTCCGTGGCACCAGACGCATTGCTTTTGTTCGATCAGTCGGCCAGCATGGACTGGAATCCGGCGGGGGGAACCGACATATACGGGAACGCCTCCTGTTCCGGGACGTTTTACAGTTGGTCCGGCGGCAGCCACACGGTGAACTGCAGCCGCCTGGCCATCGCCAAGCGCTCCATTTTCGACATCCTCGACGACAACGACGACAACAGGATCAGCAGCTCCGACGAGACCAGTCTCGGTGTCCGGATCGGCTACATGCGATATTACGACTGCGGCAGCGACGATACGACAGGAAGCTATGCCAGCGGGTGTAACCAGATACCCGGATCATCGAGTGTCAGCAGGCGTTATATAAACTCCAAGTACAGCCAGATCTTCTGCAACAGCAACTCAAGCTGCACCAACCCCAACCCGAGTTGCGGTTCCAGTTCATACTCTGTCGGCGGGGCCTGCGCAAACGGAGGGACCCCGCTGGCATCCGCGCTGGGCGAAGCGAGGACCTATCTGAACGCCCACAAGGCGGCGGACAGCGCCAATGCCTGCCGCCAGAAATTCGTCATCCTCCTGACGGACGGGTCCGACACATACGCCTGCAGTGGCGACGGCCAAGAGTGCGGCGCCCACCGCTACAAGAACAGGCGGGAATCGGTTGCCCGCGCCAAGGCCCTGGCCGACGCGGGCTACCGGGTCTTCGTCATCGGTTTCGGAGCCGACATGCCCGCATACCTGCAGAACACGCTGAACTGGATGGCCTACTACGGCGGAACGGACAACCCCAACGCCGCCAATTCCGGAAACACAGCGGGATACAGCATCGTCACCGGCTGCGACGTGTGGACCACCCCGGTCACCAATCCGACGGCCTGCTGCGACATGGCGACCAACCCGGCGGCCTGCTTTCCATCCGGCGTGACGAGCTGCATGACGGACGGTGCCGCCATGACGGATACATGCTACGATGCCATCTCGCCTTATACACATTCGCAGGACAGTTTTCGAGCCAGTGCCAACGACCCTGGCTACCTCGATCTTTCCGGTTACGCCTTCCTGGCGGCGGATGCGGATCAACTGGCCACGGCTCTCAAGACGGCGATCAACCTGATCCGGGAGGCCACCTACTCCTTCTCCCAGGCATCCATCCAGTCGACGCGGACGCAGGACGAGAATTTCGTCTACGAAGGTTCTTTCCAGCCCATTACGGGCGATCCCTTTTGGCTGGGGCATCTGAAGAAGTACCAGATCAACAGCAACGGCACGGTGGGAAGCGTTCTCTGGGATGCCGGAACGATGCTGCAGTCTGCGGCGGCCTCAAGCCGGAACATCAAGACGCTTATCGGAGGGGCCATGACGGATTTCACGGCCGCGATCCCTCCCCAATATTTTGGTCTGGCGTCCACTGCGACGACTGTTCGCGATGCCGTCATCGGCTATTTCCGCGGAGAGACAACCTATAATCCGGAAAACTGGAAGCTTGGGGACGTCTTTCGTTCCACACCCATCACCGTGGGCACGCCTTCCGTATTCTACGATGACATGAGAGACGCGACGAACCAATTTGCCGTCCACCGCAACAACCACATCCGCACCTCAGCCAAGGGGAACAGGCTGATCACGGCCGGTGCCAACGACGGGCAGATGCACGCCTTCAAGACGAGCGACGGCACGGAGGCCTGGAGCTTCATCCCCCCGAACCTATTGCCGAAGCTCAAGAGCATTGCCCACAGTTCCCATCCCACCTCGCTGACGCACCTCTATTTCGTTGACGGGCCAGTCACCGTGGCCGACGTCTGGCTGGGCTCGGGCGACGGCACGAGCAAGTCGGCCTCGGACTGGAAAACCCTGATGATCTTCGGCGAGGGGCGCGGACCGGGATCCAGTTATCTCTGGAGCGACTCTGCCGCATGTGATTCCGGATTCAGCGGCAGCGCGACTTACAATGCCTCTTATACCCATTACTGCGGCTACTACGCGTTCGACATCACCGGCCCCAACTGCACGACGTCCATCCCGTCCTGCACGGCGCCACAGCCGACATACATCTGGAGGCTGGGCGGAACGGGAGGCATTTCGGCAACGTACGGCCCTTATCTGGCGGAGCCCTGGAGCAAGTTCATGATCGGAAAGGTCCTGATCGGCGGCAGTGAAAAATGGGTCGGTTTCGTCGGCGGAGGCGGGAGCACGGACAACAGCGAGGGGAACGGGTTTTTCGTCGTTGACCTGAAAAACGGGAACATTCTCTGGGGATTCACCGGCGCCAGCCACGCCGACATGGACTACGGGCTCGTGGCCACGCCTGCCGTCGTGGACACGGACCTGGACGGCTTCGTCGACACGGTGTACGTGGGAGACCGGGGCGACAACATGTGGCGCTTCAAGCTCTGCCTGCGCAGCGACGGGACGACATGCGGCACATCGAACTGGACCGGCGGAATGCTCTTCGACTCATCCTCGGGCGGTGACATTCGTCCGATCTTCACCATTGCCGCCGTGGCCCGGGACGGATCGAACAACCTCTGGGTTTACTTCGGCACGGGTGACAAGAACGACCCGACTGCGCCCAACGCCCAGGAGAAGTTCGTGGCGCTGAAGGACAACGACCGGACCACGACATACACCTACGGCAGCCTGGAGAACATCACCAGCTCCGGCAGCACCTACAGCGGCACGGGGGACGGGTGGTATATGAACATGACCGGGCATGGCGAAAAGATCCTCTCCGATCCGACCGTATTCGGCGGGGTCGTTTATTTTACCACGTATACCCCTCCAATAGGGAACGATCCCTGCGCGCAGGGTGGGACGGCAAGGCTTTACGGGGTGGACTACACCACCGGCGCGGGCGAGTTGTCGACGTCCGGGGATCGAAGCATCTCCATAGGGACGGGGATTTCATCGGCGCCCATCATTTCCCTGGGCCCCGGAAACACGACCACCCCTGACCTATACGTCACAACGAGTGGGGGCGGCGGCATCGGCGCCAGCACGCAGCGGGTAAACATCACCCCGCCCGGCGTGGCCAACCGCAACAACCTGCTGTACTGGCGGGACCAGCGCGTGCGGTAGAAAAGCGCTTGACTTCGAGGCTGCCGGAATGTAAATTGCGATCCGCAACGGCATTCATCACTTGAACGGAGGGGGTCGTTTCATGGGGTCGGACAGAAAATACTGCGCAATCTGCGCTTGGCGGGCCAACTGCCAGAAGAAGTTCAGCGTTTCCACGGATGCGACAGGCCAGGTCCACTGCCCGGATTATTCGCGGGATCTGGCGATCAAGGACAAGGACATCGACGAGGCGGTCCGGAAGGAACAGGGCAGATAGATAATCCTTGACCGCGGGGGTAAAAAAGTGTGACAAGTGGCGGCGTTGACGCGTCGCCGCTTGTCATTTTTTTTGTGATGGACATGAAAGAAAGAATCGTTTCACTGTTAAAAGATGCGCTGGAAACCTGCCGGCGGCAGGGCCGGCTTCCCGAGGGGGAGCTCCCCTTCATCGAGGTGGACCTGACGAAGGACCCGGCCCACGGGGACTACGCCACGAATATCGCCATGATCCTGGCCTCCCGGGCGAAGAAAAACCCCAGGCTCATCGCCGAGACGCTCGTTCGGGCCTTGAACGACCGGGACGGCCTGCTGGAGAAAATCGAAATTGCCGGCCCGGGATTCATCAACTTCTCCGTGCGCGGCGGAGCCTGGGTCTCCCTGCTGGAGGAGGTCCACCGCCTGAAGGACCGCTACGGGATGCCGAACGTCGGCGGAGGACGGCGGGTTCAGGTGGAGTTCGTCAGCGCCAACCCGACCGGGCCGCTTCACATCGGACACGCCCGGGGGGCGGTCGTGGGCGACGTCATTGCCCGCATCCTGGAAGCGGCGGGATACGCCGTCTCCCGGGAGTATTACATCAACGACGCGGGAAACCAGATGCACAACCTGGGCAGGTCCCTCTGGTTCCGCTATCTGGAACTGCTGGGCCGGACCGTTGAATTTCCCGAGAACTGCTACCGGGGGGACTATATTCGGGAACTGGCCGCGCAGATCCGGTCCAAGGACGGCGAGGAATGGATCTCCCGAGGCCAGGACGCCGCTATTCCCCCGTTTACCGACTTTGCCGCCGGGGCCATCCTGGAGGGGATTCAGGAGGATCTTCGGGCCTTCGGCGTCGTTTTCGATGTCTATTTCAGCGAGCGGGAACTCTACCGGGAAGACGGCGTGGCCCGGCTGCTGGCCGAACTGGAGGCACAGGGCTTCATCTACCGGGAGGGCGACACCCTCTGGTTCAAAACGACCGCGTTCGGAGACGACAAGGACCGGGTCGTCGTCCGCCAGAACGGAGAACCCACCTATTTTGCCGCCGATATCGCCTACCACCGGAACAAATACCGGCGGGGCTTCGAGCGGGTGATCGACATCTGGGGCGCAGACCACCACGGCTACATCCCCCGAATGTATGCCGGAATCCAGGCTATGGGCTATTCCAGGGAGGCGCTGGAAATCGTCCTGGTGCAGCTGGTGAATCTCCTGCGGGGCGGCAAACCGGTGGCCATGTCCACCCGGTCCGGGGAATTCGTGACGATGAAGGAGGTCGTGGACGAGGTCGGCCGGGACGCCGCGCGCTACAACTTCCTGATGCGGCGCTCCGACAGCCACCTCGATTTCGATCTGGAGCTGGCGAAAAAGCAGTCCAACGAAAATCCGGTCTACTATGTGCAGTACGCCCATGCGAGAATCTGCAGCATCCTGCGGACGGCCTTCGAGCGGGGTTGTGCCGTGCCGGATTATCACGAGGCCAACCTGGATCGCCTGACCCTTTCCGAAGAGACGGATCTGATCAAGGCCATCACCCGCTTTCCGGAGGTGGTCGAGGGAGCGGCCAGGGCTCTGGAACCGCACCGCCTGACCTTCTACCTGAACGAGCTGGCCGCTCTTTTCCACAGCTATTACAATAAGAACAAAGTCCTCTCCGAGGATGCGGGGATGAGCCAAGCGAGGCTCTTTCTCGTTCAATCCATCCGTGTCGTTTTGCGAAATGCGCTGGGATTGCTGGGGGTGTCGGCGCCGGAAAGCATGTAGGGGAAGGAGCGGTCGTCAGAGGCCTTCATGGCGGCGAAGAACGTACATAGATTCGAGTTCAGAATGGGCCGGCTGGGGCTGTTCCTGTTTATTTTGGGAATGTCCGGGCTGCTCTTTGCCGTTTTCCTGTTCGGCGTCGACGTCGGAAAAAATATCGACACCTATCCCGGCAAGATCGCGAGTTACATCCCGGACCGGATCAAAAACCGGGCCGGCTGGGCGGGGGGCGGCGCAAAAACCCTCCCAAGCCCGCAGGAGGAAAAAAAGCCGGAAGGCGCCGGTGCGGATCGAGACATGGATTTGACCTTTTACGATACGCTGGCGAAGAAGCAGGGGGATGCCGGAAGGCTGATCGTCGAGCCGCCTCGGGAGAAAAAAATCGGGGCCGATCGGATGGAGGAAGGGACGACGCAGCCGGCGAAACCGAAAGCGCCGGCGGACCCGGCGGCCGCTGAACCGAAAAAGCCGGCCGTGGCGCCGCAGGTCCCTGCGCCGCAGAACCCGCAAAAAGCGGCCCCGAAAGCAACGGTCCCCGTGCCGGACGCGACGCAGAAAAAGGAGGCCGCGCCGGTTCGGGAGAAGTTCCTGATCCAGCTGGTTGCCTACCAGCAGAAAAGCAAGGCCGGCGAGCTGGCCGGGAAATTGAAAGCCCTGGGATACACGCCGAAGGTCGAAGCGACAAACCTGCCGGACAAGGGAAAATGGTTCCGCGTGATCATGAGCGGTTTTCCGACCCGGGAAGACGCCCAGAAAACCGCGGACAGGATATCCGCGAGCATCAAAGGGCTCAATTGCGTCGTTCGGCCATCGGAAAGCGGCGCGCATCCCTGAGCGATTGGAGACGGCAAAATTCGATGCGAGGGAAAGCCTGAACCATTATGTTTGAGAATCTGACGGAAAAGCTGGACGGCATTTTCAGGAAGCTGAAGGGAAAAGGCCGGCTGGACGAGGAGAATATCCAGGGGGCGCTCCGGGAGATCCGCATGGCCCTGCTCGAAGCCGACGTGAATTTCAAGGTCGTCAAGGACTTCATCGAGGAGGTGCGCGTCCGGGCGGTGGGACAGGAGGTGCTGGACAGCATTACGCCGGGCCAGCAGGTCGTGAAAATCGTGCACGACCGTCTTGTCGAGCTCATGGGAGGGGGCAGCAGCCAGTTGCGTTTCGGCAGCCGCATTCCCGCCCCTGTCATGCTGGTCGGTCTTCAGGGCTGCGGCAAGACGACCACGGCCGTCAAGCTCGCCCGGCTGATCGGAGGCCGGAACCGGAAGGTTTATCTGGTGTCCGCGGATGTCTACCGTCCAGCGGCCATGGAACAGCTGCGCGTTCTCGGGCAGAAGATCGGCGCCGGAATCCATGATGCGGGGGGATCGTCTGATCCGGTCGGGATCTGCATTCAGGCGGTCGAGGAAGCCAGGCACGGCGGATACGAGGTCGTCATTGTGGATACCGCGGGCCGCCTCCATATTGACGATGAGATGATGGAAGAGCTGCAGCGGATCAAGAAGATGATCCAACCCGCGGAGATCCTTTTTGTCGCCGATGCCATGACGGGCCAGGACGCCGTGAATGTGGCGGCCCGGTTCGACGAGCTGCTGGGCATCGACGGCGTGATCATGACGAAGATGGACGGCGACGCCCGCGGCGGCGCGGCCCTTTCCCTGAAGGCGGTGATGGGGAAGCCGATCAAGTTCGTCGGTGCGGGTGAGAAGATCGAGGCCCTGGAGGTATTTCATCCCGAGCGGATGGCATCGCGGATTCTCGGCATGGGGGACGTCCTGAGCCTGGTGGAAAAGGCGCAGGCCACGGTCGATGAAAAGGAAGCCCGGGAGCTTGAGCGGAAATTCCGGAAAAACGAATTCACCCTGGAGGATTTCAGGAACCAGCTCAAGCAGATCCGGAAGATGGGCTCCTTGCAGGATATCATCGGCATGATCCCCGGGTTCGGCAGGATCAAGGCGCTCAAGGAAGCGACGCCCGATGACGGGGAACTGGTGAAAATCTCTGCGATGATCGACTCCATGACCAACCAGGAGCGGCTCAATTATCTGATTATCGACGGTCAGCGCCGCAAGCGGATTGCCCGGGGAAGCGGCACGACGGTCCAGGATGTCAACCGTCTCTTGAAGAATTATATTGAAATGCGCAAAATCATGAAGAAAATGACGTCCAAAGGGGGAATGAAAGCCCTGCGAAGGGGAAATTTCCCTTTCAATCGTTGAAAAAATATGCTAAACTGAAAAATCACGTGTAAAAAATCATGAACCCGGTATTACTTCAGGAGGTTATGCAAACAAAATGGCGGTAAAAATCAGACTGACGAGGATGGGCGCGAAGGGCAAACCCTTTTACAGGATTGTGGCAGCGGATGCCGCGGCGCCGAGGGACGGGAAGTTCCTGGAGATTCTGGGCAATTACGATCCCAAAAAAGACCCGCCCGAGATCGTGGTGAAAGAGGACCTGGTCAAGAACTGGCTCGCGAAAGGCGCCAAGCCGACATTGACCGTTTCCCAGTTGTTTGCGAAAAAGGGAATTGCCATCCGCGCATGAATTTTCCGTACGGGGCGTTGCGGACAGCGTTGGACAATCTCAAAATCGGTGTGACGGTTGGATGCAGAGAAATCCCTGGAGGTTGCGACAATGAAAGATTTGATCAAGTTCATGGCGCAGGCGTTGGTGGATCATCCCGATCAGGTTGAGGTTGCCGAGGTAGCCGGTGAGCAGACCTCCGTGATCGAATTGCGGGTGGCGAAGGAAGATCTGGGCAAAGTCATTGGCAAACAGGGAAGAACAGCGAAGGCCATGCGGACCATCCTGAGCGCGGCCTCGACAAAGATTCGCAAAAGGACGGTGCTGGAAATCATCGAATGATGGAACCGGCTGGGCCCAATGGACGATTTCGTGGAAATCGGGGAGATCGTGAAGCCCCAGGGACTCCGGGGAACCATGAAGGCCCGGTCCTATCTGGAGTCGGAAGATATTCTGCAGGGACTGGATGAGGTGTTCATCCGGAAAGCCGGTCAGGCGGCGGCATCCCACCGCCTGAGGAAGATACAAAAAAGGAAGGGCTTTTTTTCCCTGGAACTGGAAGGCATTCAAGACCTGGACGCGGCCGCGAACCTGGTCGGCGGCCGGATACTGGTTCCGTCGCATCGATTGAAGAAGCTGCCCGAGGGGGAATACTACTGGCGTGATCTGATCGGGCTCCAGGTGGTCACGGAAGGCGGAGAGGAACTGGGCAGGGTCGAATCCGTATTTCCAACGGGGAGCAACGATGTATACGTGTGCGGGGGCGGACGGCGGGAAATCCTATTGCCCGCGATCGGAGAGGTGATCCGGGAGGTCGATCTCGAGAAAGGGGTCATGGTGTTTCGGCTGCTGGAAGGGTTGTAAGAAGGCATGATCCGGTTCGATATCCTCACCGTCTTTCCCGAAATGTTCCTGTCCCCCCTGGATTGCAGCCTTCTGAAGAAAGCCCGTGAGCATCGCCTGATCGACATTCGAGTGCACGACATTCGAATGTACGCGGAAGACCGGCACCGGATGACGGACGACGCGCCCTATGGCGGCGGCGGCGGCATGGTCATGAAGGTGGAGCCCATCGACCGGGCACTGAAGGCCATCCGCGCGGAAGACAAGGACTGCCTCACCGTTCTTTTGACGCCGCAGGGTGAAGCGTTCAGCCAGAGAGCGGCGGAAGAACTGGCCGCACTTCCGCGGATCGTGCTGATCTGCGGGCGCTACGAGGGGGTGGACGAGCGGGTGCGGACTCACCTGGCGGATCGTGAAATGTCCATCGGGGATTATGTTCTGACGGGCGGAGAACTGCCCGCCATGGTGGTCGTGGATGCCATCGCCCGGCTCGTGCCCGGCGTCCTGGGGAATGCGGAATCGGCATCGCGGGATTCCCACGCCACGGGACTGCTGGAGCATCCGCATTACACGCGCCCCGCCGAATATGGAAATTGGCGGGTTCCGGATGTGCTGCTGTCCGGCCATCACCGGGAGATCGAACGGTGGCGACGGAAGGAGTCGCTGCGGCGGACACGGTCGCGAAGGCCGGATTTGCTGGAAAAGGCGCTCCTGACGGAGGAAGACCGCGCGCTTCTTGCGGAGCTTCAAGAAGAGGGACGCGGTTCGTAAAAACCGGCAAGCGGTTTGAAGCCCTCCGGAAGGTTGATGGCGCCGCTTGATTTGCAGGGCTGTGTTGCAATAAAAAAACCTTTCGAACAAGGAGTCACAGGGGATGAATATCATTGAAGCGATCGAAAAAGAGCAGATGAGGGGCGACATTCCCGACTTTCAGTCGGGCGATACGGTGCGGGTGAATGTGAGGATCATCGAAGGTCAGAAGCAGCGGATTCAGGCCTTCGAGGGTGTGGTCATCCGGAAGAGGCGGGGAGACTGCCGTTCCAGCTTTACGGTCAGGAAGGTATCCTACGGCGTCGGCGTGGAAAGGACCTTTCCGCTGCACTCGCCCGTCATCGACAGCATCGAGGTGGTCACGCGGGGCCGGGTTCGTCGTTCCCGCCTGTATTACCTCAGGGGCTTGAGGGGCAAGAAGGCGAGGATCCGGGAAAAGGGGAAAATCTGACGCGCGCGGATGAACCGTTTCGAGCGGAAGGCCCATCAGGAAGGCTATCAATGGGTCGCGGGCGTCGATGAAGCGGGCAGGGGGCCCCTGGCGGGTCCGGTTGTCGCCGCCGCGGTTGTTTTTCCGCCGGATTATGAAAATCCCGAAATCAACGATTCGAAGCGGCTGTCCCCGCGAAAGCGGGAAAGCCTGTACGAGCGGATTCAAGCGGACGCCTTGGCCGTCGGTTTCGGCCTGATCGAAGCCGATGTGATCGACCGAATCAACATCCTCC
>CAYWTL010000066.1:0-13557 GCA_964460245.1 uncultured Syntrophaceae bacterium
CCCGCAGCACACCAAAAAGAAGGCATCAGAAGGTCCCCGGGCATCATGATCTTCCTCGAATGAGGGCGGAGGCGGAACCGGTCCTGAAGAGCGTGTTCGCCAGGATCGGGAGGCCCGTTGATGCGCCGTTTGTGCCCGATCCCTTTCAGAGCGAGGCCCTGCGGGCGATCCAGGAGGCGGACTGCCTGGTGGTGGCTCCGACCGGGTCCGGAAAAACCTGGATCGCGCAGGAGGCGATCCGGTCGTTTTTCATCCGGGGAGGACGATGCTGGTACGCTTCACCCCTCAAGGCCCTCTCCAACGCCAAATGGGTCGAATTCCGCCATGTTTTCGGAGACGACGAGGTCGGCATCCTGACGGGTGACACTAAGGAGAACGCCGATGCCCCGATCATCGTCGGCACCACGGAAATCCTGAGAAACCAGCTCTACGATGTGATGCACCGCGGTGAAAACATGGAATGCGACCTGGTTATCCTGGACGAGGCCCATTTCCTGGGGGACCCGGACCGAGGCGTTGTCTGGGAGGAGATCCTGATTTACCTTCCGGTCCGGATCAATGTCCTCCTGCTGTCGGCGACCATCGGAAACGCCTCGGAAATTGCGGGCTGGCTGCGTTCGATTCGGGGGAAAGCCTGCGCCATCATTCGAGAGGGAAAAAGACCCGTCCCCCTTTACCCTCTGTTCCTGCACCCTTCCGGCCGGGTCATGCCCTACCTGGAGAAAAACAGGATCTACGGACGGGTCACACAGTTTCAGGAGGACAAGGCACAGAACCGGCAGCGCCGCGGCGCGCCTCCCCATTTCGGCGACATCCTTCGCGTCCTCGACCGGTTCCGGCTCCTGCCTGCGATTTTTTTTCTCAAGTCGAGATCCGAATGCGACGCCGCCCTCAAGACCTGCACGGGCGGCAATGGCCGGGACGAAGAAGACGCCTTCGGGTACGACCTGGAGGAAGCCCTCAGCCGCTCCCCCTATCTGGCAAATCACAGGCAGCTTCACCATCTTCGAAAAGCCCGGGTTGCCGCCCACCACGGCGGTCAGCTCCCGGCCTGGAAATTTCTCGTGGAAACGATGATGAAAAAGGGGCGACTGGACGCCATCTTCGCCACCTCCACCGTCGCCGCGGGCGTCAATTTCCCCGCCCGCACAATTGTCCTCTTCAATTCGGACCAGTTCAACGGCCACGAATTCAGCCCCCTGAGGGGAACGGAATTTCACCAGATGACCGGACGGGCCGGACGGCGCGGCCAGGACCGCATCGGCTTTCTTGTGGTCGTACCGGGCCGCTTCATGGACATTGCCCACATTCGAAAGCTCCTGTCCCTCGCGCCGGAAGACATCTTCAGCCGAATCCGCAGCGACTTTACCATGATCCTGAACCTCCTGCTGTCGCAGACGCCGGAAGACATTCGGGAGATCTTCGCAAAATCCCTGGCGAGCTACCAGCGAAAGCGGCGGGGAAGCTTATTTGCCTTGGGGGAAAAGGGCTCGGACCTGTGGGATGATTTTCTGATCCATCTGGATTTCCTGAAGGCGGAGGGATTCGTGGACGAACGGGACCGGCTTACCGAAACGGGCCTTTGGGCATCAAAGCTGCGGTTGGACCAGCCCCTGCTCATTGCCGAATGCCTGCGGCGCGATGCCTTCCCGAGGCGGGAAGCGAAACTGCTGGCGGCCGTGGTGGCGCCTTTCGTCTACGACGGAGACCAGGAAAGCCGGGTCAACCTCAAGAAGATGACACGGAAGCTGGGTCTCGCATGCCGCCGGATCGTCTCGACTCTGTCCCCCCTGTCAAAGCGGATGGAGAAAGCCGGCTTTGCCGTCTCTCCCCTCTGCCTGTGGACCAGCGTGGTCATGTATGAGTGGGCGCAAGGGGGTGACTGGGACGAGATCTTGCAGAATGCAGGCATCGTCGACGGCGACATGGCCATGCTGGTTCTGAGGACAGCGGACAACCTGCGCCAGCTCACCTCCCTGAAGGAAACACACCCGGACATTGCGGAACTCGCCGGGAAAGCACGGGAGGCCATTTTGCGGGAACCGGTGATTTTCGAATGATCCCATCTTTCTCTCAATTGTTTCTTGACATCTGCATCGGCAAAAGGATATAAGCCGTCTTCCACGCTGACCAACCCATCTGCACCCATTGCGTCCCCATCGTCTAGTGGCCTAGGACACGGGCCTTTCACGCCTGTAACCGGGGTTCGACTCCCCGTGGGGACGCCAATTATTTCCATCATCTACATTTGCGAATGTCGATCATTTCTGATAGATATATGCGCCATTCTCGATGGCGAAGCGCAGGACAAAACCGTCAACGGAGGTTTGACATGAAATACACCGCAAAATTGATCGCAATGGGGCTTGCAGGCCTGGCGATGCTGATCGGCGCCTGTTCCCAGGAAAAGGACTATGCCAGAGATTTCGACACATCCAATGTCCCCCCCCTGTGCTTTTACGATTTAGCCCTTTACGAAAAAGGCGGATTCACGGCTATCGGCTGGGCTGCCGACAAGGAGGACGGGGCGCCGCTCAAAAAGATCATTGTTTATGTCGACGGCAAAGCAGTCGGTGAAGCGAAATATTACACCGACAGATCGGATGTGGTCAGCATGTACAAGAACGAACGCTGGCTGAAATCAGGGTGGCGTGTCTCGATCAAGATACCCCTGGAAAAGGGTCCCCACACTTCCATGGCGCTTGCCTACGACAAGGATGAAGCACTGAAGGTGGCTGTCAAAGATTTCAAGGTGGAGTGAGCAGACTCTCAGGAAACGCGACAGACCGGGCTGCCGATCCGCATCCAATCGGCATCCCGAAACGATGGGAAGAGAAGGATGAATCGATGTAACGGACAAGGATCTCGATGGGCAAAAGGAGGGTTAGCGAAATGAGAAATTCATGGCTTTCATGGCGATCCTCGGGCTAATCGGTTGTTCGGTTCCGGAAAAACAGCTTAACATGACGGAAAGCCTTTCGAATCTTGCCTTCGGCATGATTCGCCGGCCTACCGTTTTTCCCCGTGCTACTCTTTCATGTGGTGATCCGCAGCCGACAGGACCGCTAACCACAGCGTTCTTTTCAGGTGTCGGCAACCAGCGCTTTTCAATATTCATTGACCATATTTCAAATTGTCCAGAGCATTCGGCCTGTTCGGCTCATATTTTGTGATCGGAACGGATGATGGAAAAGATCGAAAAAAAGAAACAGACGCTTCTGGAAACGCTCAAGGAATTGATTGGGCAAAACCGTGAATTTGCCATCATCGATCTTTTCTCCGAACTTCACGCGGCAGACATCGCCGATCTGATCAACGATCTGGAGGAGGAAGACCGGCTGCGTCTTTTCTCCCTTCTCGACGTGGACAAAGCGTCCGACGTGATTTTGGAGCTGTCCGACGTCTCCCGCGAGCAGATCATCAAGGACCTCTCCAACGAGCAGTTGACCGACATCATCGAAGAAATGGATTCCGACGATGCGGCCGACTTCATCGCCGAACTCTCCGATGAGCAGGCCCAGGCCGTCCTTGAAACCATCGAACCGGAGGAATCCAAAGAGGTCAAGGAACTGCTGAAGTATCCGGAAGACAGCGCCGGCGGCATCATGCAGTCCGAGCTGGTTTCCGTAAGCCGCAAGGCCACGCTCAACGATGCTTTCCAGGCCGTTGCCGGCGCCAGGGACGAAATCGAAAACATCTACGATATCTTTGTTGTGGATGATGGCAATCGGCTTGTCGGAACCGTCCCCCTGCAACGGCTCATTACGAACAAGCGCTTCACTCCGGTCGAGGATCTCATTGAAAAAAGCATCCCCAGCGTGCCCGTGAACATGGATCAGGAAGACGTAGCGAGACTCTTTCGAAAGTACGACCTGCTTTCCGTGCCGGTGGTCGACGCGGAAGAGCAGCTTCTGGGCCGGATCACGATCGACGACGTCATGGATACCGTCGAAGAGGAAACATCGGAAGACATTTACCGTATTGCGGGCCTTGGCGAAGATGAAAGCCTGTTCAACACAACCGCGGAGTCCGTCAAAAAAAGGCTGCCCTGGCTCTATCTCAACCTGGTGACGGCTTTGACCTCGGTGCTGGTCATCGGCTTCTTTGAAGAAACCATCAAGATCATGGTCGCGCTGGTGTTTTTCATGCCGGTCGTAGCCGGCCTGGGCGGCAATGCGGGCGGCCAGACGCTGACGCTGATCGTCCGCGGCATGGCGCTGGGAGAAATCACGCTTGAAAACGCAAAGCGGGCCCTGCTTCGCCAGGTAACCGTCGGCATAGCAAACGGCATCGCGGTGGGCATCGTCATCGGCATCATCGCCTGGCTCTGGAAGGATATGCCGATTTTGGGGCTGATTCTGGGACTCGCCATGATCATCAGTGTTTTTGCCGGAACGCTTGTCGGTGCGCTCATCCCGCTGGTGCTCAGGCGTCTCAAACTGGACCCGGCGTTCGGATCCAACATCCTTCTGACCGCTTTCACCGATGCATTCGGATTTTTGTCGTTTCTGGGACTTGCAACGCTTTTCCTCCGGTTCGCGATGCGATAGAGGTGGATTCACGGCGATCGGCCGGGCTGCCGACAGGGGGGGGCCGCGCTCAACAAGAGCCGGACCGTTTCTCTAGAAGCGGCTCCGGACGGCAAGGTGGAAGACGACATCCGGCGAGGTCTTGATGACGATGTCCTCGCCGATCCCGATGTCGATCGTCGTCCGTTCGGAAACCGCAAACGTACCACCGATCACCAGTTGCACCGAACCGTCACCCAGCTCAGCCAGATCGCTGTCCCTGAAGAAAGGCGTGTGCGCGTCGAACTGCATCTTCAGCGCGAACCGGTCAAAAGGACGCCACCCGACTCCGATCGTTCCGAACTCCGCAAGATTCCGCTGCTGATCCTCCAGAACATTTCCGTCAGTCATCCCCAGCACCCCGGCTGCCCCGAAGATGGACCAGTGACCCCAACCGGTCCGGTACGCCTTGCCGGCGGCCAGCCAAAGCGCCAGATCGGTGCTGCCGCTCCCGTGCAGCCGGTCCGGATCCCCCGTCGGCAGTTTCAGGCCAGCCCGCAAGGCCACCGCCGCCGGGTTGTCGTTTGAATTCCGGTACAGTTGATATGCCCCCGTCAGGCGAACGTCCCCCACACCGGAACCCGAGCCGTCAACATGGATCCGGTCCGCTCCATCGCGCTGGTATCGAAAGAGCAGCCGATTCCTCGGACCCTGCCTGCGGTCCCCCTGGGAAAAGCCGAACGCGTCATGGTAGTTCTCAATGAATGCGTCGAGGAAGCCGCCGCCCTGTGCGATATAGGGAACTTCCACACCGATCTCGAAATCCTGTGCAATCCCGTATCGTACCGCCACGGTCGTTCGATACGTCTCGCCGTCGATGGCGATCTTTTCCCCTGACGCGGAATCCTCCACGCAGGTGTTGGCCAGATCGAAGATGATCTTGAAATCCTTACCGCCCGGCGGGATCAAGTGCGCTTCCCCGGGGAACGGCAGGCCGTAAATTTGAACCAGGGGGCTCTGGTTCCGGGTGTTGAAGGGCTTGATTTCGAATGAATGGAGGGACCCGGGATTGGTAAAAATCAGGAAGAACGCGGCCAGCGCAAAACGTTTTTTCATCCTTTTTGCATCCCCGATGATTCTTTCCCCTCCGCGGATTTGCGGGTTCATCATTGCAGGCGCTCAGCCGCCATATACAAATCGCCTGCGTGGCGATCGAAATAGGGCGAAACGGACGCACCGCAGGAAGGCAGGTAGTAGGATTCCACGCTGTTGGCATAGGGATTCGCAGCGTCCCATAGAATCCACGGGCCGCCGCTCGTGCCTTCGACCAAGCCGGAACCGACGACGAGCCTGCAAGGAACGCCCGCCGAACATTCCTCCCCACCATAGGCAGACCGGTTCATGATCAGGGTCATGCTGTCTCCGACCGGCTCTCCGGGATAGCCCCATTGGTCCCATGTCTGCCCGTCCGTGGCATGATCATAGGAGAAGCCGAGCCAGCCGATCTGATCGCCGACCGCCCTGTCCAGGATGATGATGGCATAATCGGCGGGAACGAATCCATTGTTGAACCATCCCGAATAAACCAGGGCCTGTGAAGCGGAAAAGCGGCCGTAGGGTTCCCAATTGCTCCCGCTGTTGAATCCGGGGACAAACATGAACTGGCCGTGCCAGGCGGCGTTCGAAGAGACGCAGTGGGCGGCGGTCAGCACCATGCGCCTGCCGACCAGGGCCGCACTGCACATATAGACATCCTCGCGGGTCGTGAAAAAGAGAGCGCCCATCGTTCTTTCCGGGTAATATGCAGGTCCCCGTGTGTAATAGAGCTTGTAGCTCGACGGCGGGCAGGTGAAGTCCGCCCCAGATTTCCACGATGGGCTCGCCCCGGTCAGCGCTGCACCGTTTACGGATGCCTCTTCCCCGCCGGCGTCGGGATTGCATGGCGCGAAACTCTTTCCCATGCCCTGCGGGACCTCACGCGTCATTTTTCCCAATACCGACAGGCCGGCTTTCAGATCCAGGGGCTTCTTCAGGTCCCTGGAATTTTTCGTTGCCCGCGACATCCGTTCTTTCGTCCAGTACTCTGCAAGTGGGTCGCCCTGATCCGCTCCGGTGACGATTCTCGTCAGGATTCCGGATGATACAATGCTTCCGAAACTGTCCGAAGGCTGGGCAGACCCGCCACCTCCGCCGTCATCGCCGCCCCCGCCGCAGCCGATGAGCGCGAAAACGATGAAGAACAGCGAAATTACGCTCGGAATGTTTGCCGGGAAATGTTTCGCTTCTTGCATCACCATTTCAATATGACGGTTGCATTGCTCCCGCGCAATAGCCTGTTTCTCTATTCCTGCAACAAACGCGACCCACGGGCCACTCGTCCGGACTTGCGTATCCCCCTCAAGCGCTTAGAAATGAAAACCCAGACCGGCGCTCACCGTAAAATAGCGAATGTTGTCCAGATCACTGAACCCCACGGTGTAGGCGCCCTCCACATTGAATGACAGGTTGGGGTTGATGAAGAAATCGATGCCGAATCCGATCTTGCCGCAGGCATCCGTTTCGTCTTCCTTTGCCGATTCAGGGAAATAGCCCGCGGCGCTGACCGTTGAGTCCATCGAGGCGTTCATCACTCCCAGTCCGGCCGTGAAATAGGGCCTGACATACCCCGGAACAGGGTAAAATTTGCCTGCCAGGACGACCGTCAATACATCGAGATCCGCATCGATGCTGATCGGGGGAGAACTCCACCTGGAGGTCTCGCTGTAATTGAAGCCTGGAAGATACTCGAAAGCGACTTCCAAGGATACCACCGGATTGAATTTGTAACCTACCTTCGCGTTGATGCCCCATGTGTTGTCGAATTCCGGGTTGAATCCGTAATAGCGCAGGACGTCGAGTTCATCCGTATCGAAATTCTGTATGGCGTATGAGCCCCCGATTCCGATGTACGGCCCTCTGTCAACCGCCGCATGCGCCGATCCGACGAAGAGGAATACTGCAACAAGGCATCCGATGATCGCACGTCTTTTCATAAACCGTCTCCTTTCCTGCTTGATTGTTTTGGAGCATCAATGACTGGCACAGTATTTTTCTCCATACTTCATTTCAGCGAAGGCTGTCAATGCGGACCTTCCGAGGAGCTTCGGCCCGGGAATTCGCGTTACGCCGTTGCGAGCCGGTTTTTCCGGTTATAGCGGGCATAGAGGAGCAGATCGATGAGGATCATGGCCATATTGATGCCGTACAGAAGGATGATCCAGTCGAAGGAGTAGAGGATCTTGTGGACGATCCCGCTGACGTAACCGAGGCAGATAACACCCATGAAAAGGGGGCTCTTGCCCTCGACCCGCTTGACGCGGAGGGATTTGACGATGGAGATGGGCCAGCTGACGCCGAAGCAGACGAGCATAATGCCTTCAAAAGGGCTCATGGATGCACTTCCTTGGGGGTTGATGAGTTGATCGATGCGGAGGGCGTGACGGCCCGTTGCGTCTTCACTATTCCGGGGTTGCGGGCCAGGGAGTTCCGTCCCGAACGGGCACGGCTTCATCCTCTTTTCTTTCCCGGATGTCCCGGCGCCAGGGGTTGTTGAAGGACCGGCAGCCGCCACCGGCCTGCAGCTCCCGCCGGTAGAAATCAGCCAGCGGGTTCGCGGGCGCCATGAGGCGGCAGGCATAGCGGGTCCCGGTCCATTCCAGTTCCGGGCAGATCCGCTCACGGTCCTTCGGATGCAGGGCCACCCCGAAGGTGCAGGTATTGCGGATGCAGCAGTAGCCGCAGCCCAGGCAGGGCACTTTGACGATATCTTCCCGGATCATGGGACGAACCTTTTACAGGATCACCCGCAGGCCCTTTTCTTGAAGATAGGACTTCACCTGTCGGATGCTGAAGGTGCGGAAGTGAAAGACCGACGCGGCCAGCAGCACGCTGGCGCCGCCCTGGACGACTCCCTCGTAAAAATGCTCCAGTGTCCCGGCGCCGCCGGAGGCGACGACCGGCACCTTTACGGAATCGGCCACGGCTCGGGTGAAAGGCAGGTCATAGCCGGCCAGCGTGCCGTCGCCGTCCATGCTCGTCGGCAGGATCGCGCCGGCGCCCAGCTCCTGGCATTGCCCGGCCCAGGCGATGGCATCCTTCCCCACTGGCTTCGTGCCTCCGGACACGACCAGTTCGAATCCGGAAGGCAGAGCGGCGTTGCGCCTGGCGTCGATCGCCACGGTCACCCGCTCCGAGCCGAATTTCCGCGCTGCCTGCCGGATGAGGTCCGGATTCGCGACCGCCGCGCTGTTCATGGAAACCTTGGACGCGCCGGCGGCCAAAACCAGATCGATGTCTTCCAGGCTGTTGATCCCTCCGCCCACGGTCAGCGGAATGTCGATGACCGCGGCGACCTGGCGTACCCACTCGAGGCGCGTTTTGCGGTTTTCCAGCGTCGCGGCGATATCGAGCATCGCCAGCTCGTCCGCCCCCTCCTTCTGGTAAAAGGCCGCATTCTCAACCGGATCCCCGGCATCCTTGATATCCACGAAATGGACGCCCTTGACCACCCGTCCGTTCTTCATATCCAGGCAGGGCATGATTTTGATGACGCTCATATCCGTTTTCCCCCTTCGGTATCTTGTTGTTTTACTGGTAGCTGTGCAGGCCGGGCAGATAGTTCACGCCCAGGTAGGTGATAAGCACGGATAAGAACCCGACGATGGCCATGACGG
The DNA here is from genome assembly GCA_964460245.1 of uncultured Syntrophaceae bacterium. Classification (GTDB taxonomy): domain Bacteria; phylum Desulfobacterota; class Syntrophia; order Syntrophales; family Fen-1087; genus JAXDBM01. The sequence continues at coordinate 9,221 of CAYWTL010000066.1, forward strand.
CCATGCGCTTCCCCCGCCAGCCCCGGACGTATCGGGAATGCAGCATGATCGCATAGACCAGCCAGGTGATCAGCGACCAGGTTTCCTTGGGGTCCCAGCTCCAGTAGGACCCCCATGCGTAATGCGCCCAGACCGAGCCGGTCATGATCCCGATGGTGAGAAAGACGAAGCCCAGCACCGTGCTCTGGTAGATGAGCTCGTCCAGCGAATCCGCCGCCGGGATGAGCCGCAGAAATCGCGGTGCATTTTCATCGGGATTCCCCTGCCAGGACTTCAGAAGGACCATGAGCCCCAGGGCAAAGGCAACCGTGAAGGCGGCATATCCCAGAAAGCAGGTCAGCACGTGGGTCGTCAGCCAGTTGCTCTGCAGGGCCGGGATCAACGGCTGGATCCGGCTGTTGATGCCGGGGGAGAGCGACGCGAAGGCCATGCACAGAAAGGCGACGGGAACGACGAAAGCGCCCAGGCTTCTGTTTTTCGTCCGCCATTCGATGGTGAGATAAAGCGCCACGATCGCCCAGGCAAAAAAGATCAGGGATTCGTAAAGGTTGGTCAGGGGCGCATGTCCGATACCCATACGGTAGGAGGCGACCCAGCGCAGGGCCAGGGCGACCGTCTGGGCAAGAAGACCGACCGATGCGGCAATCGTACCCATCCGCCCCCAGAACTCCCGGCCACTGACCATCCGGACGAGATAACCGGCAAAGGCGGCGAAATAGATGAACGTGACCCAGCTCAGGATAACCGTATCGATCATGAACCAGACTCCTTGTTCGATGCAACCGCTTCCGCCAGCCTGCGGATTTCACGGTCCAGGCCAACCTCATCCCGATTGCTTCTGCCGGCGATGCGGACGTGCGTCCCGTCCCGCTTTTTTTCCAACCGGATCCATATCTGACGATGCGAACCGAAAAAAACGACCATAAAGCCGATTACCATGAGCAGGGCGCCCAAGGCCACGACCGGAACGCCCGGGTCCCGCGCAACCTGAAGCCCCGTGTAATAGCGGCTGCCCGCCTGGCCGAGGGAGAAGACATAAGGTTCGAAGAGGCCGGGGTTGAAGAGGGGCACCTGCTGAAGCAGGCCGGGGTTGGCCTGTTTGATCTGCTCAATGGCCTGAAACACCCAGAGTTGGACGTTGCCTCCAATCGACTGAATATTCAGCTTCACCGCCGGCCCCATGCCCATGAGATTTTCCTCGACCCGGATCATCTGGGCTCTCGTCCCTTTGCCGGGAAGGTCGAACTCCATGCCGATGGCCACCTTCACGTCTTGGATCTTTTTGCCCCCTTCCGTGACGACTAGGACTGGATCGCCGGTGGCAACCATGCCGTAATTGGACTGGTAGAAGCGCATCCCGGCAAATGCGACCGGATGATTGACCAGCACCGGGGATGTCTGCACGACGCGGCCGTCCCGAAGAAAGCTGAGATCGGAACGGTAGGTTTTCGGCATCCCGTTTTCATAGAAATCGATGAAGAACTTGTCACAACGGATGGCAAAATCCAGATTTTTCAAACCGCGCCCGGCCTTGAGCTCCACAACGGCTGTCTCTTCCCCCTCCGGGATTTCCACAGACCCCTCAAAACCGAACAGGAACCCGACGATGACCCCGGCCATCAGGACCAGGACGCTGGCATGGATGACATAGACCCCGAAATGGGAGTAGGCGCCCTTCTCGCCGTAAAGGTAGGACCGTTCGCCTGCATCCCGGCGGGAGACCCCGCTGAGTCTCTTCTTCAGCAGGTTTTCCAGATCCCCTGCCGCGGTGGCCAGCGGGGCATCCATCAGAAGGGTCCGGTCGGATGGCGCCTTTTCAAAAAGCTCGTCCCGATCCGGTTCCGGCTTGCTGCGGAAGCGGTTCCAGGCCGCGGGAAAACGGTTGATGGAACAGGCGATCAGGTTCGCGGCGAGGAGCGCCATGAGAATCATGAACCAGGCGGAATGAAAGATGTCGAACAGCTGCAGCGACCGCATGACAGCGACCACGCCAGGACTCAGGCGGCCGATCAGAGGCCCCGCCGCCCCCTGCTGCGGAATCAGGGTGCCGAGGATGGAGGCAATCGAGATGAGGACCAGAAGCACGATGGCCAGTTTCACGGACGTGAAAAAGGACCAGACCGGATTTTTCTTCGACAAGACGGTGAATCCCTCAATTTGTGATGGGACAGGGTATTACCATCGAAGGGGAACGATATCAAGGCGGAAAATCTTCGTGGCGGCGGCGGGAACCGGTCCCGCCGTCCGCCTGCATCAGTAGAAGAAGGCGGCCCAGAAAATCAGGGCGGTGAGGAACAGGCCGAACAGAAGGCTTGCCAGCCCGAATAGCGATGCGAAGAACTGCGTCAGCAGGCCGGGCCCTTCCCGCTTCAGGGCGTCCAGCCGCCCCTCGGCAACCAGCCGTTCATACTCGAGGGGACGCTCGTGCCGCAGCGCCTCGACCGTGTACCGGCCCGTGAACACATTCGGCTCCAGCGGGAATTTGTTCGGCACGAGATGGTTGTTGAAAAAATGCACGGTGAAGATGAAGACCGCCGCCAGAAAGGCCTCCTCCGAGTGCACCACCGTGGCCACGTTGAGCAGCCAGCCCGGGAAAATGTGGGAGGACGCCTCCGGGAACCAGAGCATCAGCCCCGAACCGCCGATGGCCGTCATGCCCCAGAAGACGGCAAAGAAATCGAATTTCTCCCAGTAGGTCCAGCGGTCGAATTTCGGCATGTCGCCCTTCTTGAAGAACCAGCGGAACATTCCCCGAATGTCCTGCAGGTCCTTCAGGTTCGGGCAGAGGGAATTCGGACCCAGCAGGCGGCCGATCCAGCCCTTCGCCTTCCAGCCGGGAAAGAGGAAGCGAATGGAAAGCCAGAGCGTGTACAGGAACAGGGCGATCAGAACGGCTGCTGCCGCTCGGTGGAAAAAGCCCGCCTGGGCGGGCCCGCCCCAGAAATCGATCATGATCTTCGCCCAGCCTGTGTAGTAGTACTTGATCGGAAAGCCCGTCGTGACGAGCGTGAAAAACGCGATGATGAGCAGAACGTGCATGACCCGGTCGCGCACGGAAAAGCGCTGCACATGCTGGGCGGCATCGCACTCGGCAAGAAGCCGCCTGGGGGCAATTCCCGTCTTGACGATGTTGCATTCCTGAACGTAGGTTCGCCACCACCAGAGGAGGGTGTGGACCCAGAAGAAGAGGAACGTGCCGGCCAGCAAGCCGATCATAAAGACGGTCGTCCCGAAGAGAACGGGGTGCTTGCTGAAATTTCCCGGGTCGGGATGGGCCTCGAAGGATACGAACCTCGGGCGGATGCCCGGGTGGCATGCCTCGCACTGGCCCTTCAGGTTGTCGGGGTGGATAACGGAACGGGGGTCCTTCCTCGGGAGAATGTTGTGGCCGGTGTGGCAGTCCGCGCAGCCGGCAACAAGCTGCGGCGCGCCGATGCTGTGGACCTTCCCGTGGTAGCTTTCATTGTAGGAAGTCACCGTATGGGTGGAAAGCTTGTTGCGTTTGGTCAGGGCCTCGTCGGCGTGGCAGGCCTTGCATCGCTCCGTGTAGTAGGCCCGGGAGGCCAGGATGTCCTTCTCCTTCCCCGTCTGAAAGGCCCGAACGTCGTGGATGCCGTGGCAGTCGGAGCAGGCCGCCGCATCCCGGTTGCTCTGGAGGAGCGCCTGCCCGTGGCCCATGAGGGCATATTCTTCGGCGGAATGGCACTTTGTGCAGTTGTCCATAACCGCTTTTTTCCGGTCGGCATCACTTTTCTTCAGGGTGTGAATGTCCGCGTGGCAGTCCTGGCACTGAATCTTCTGGCTCACGAAGTGCACGCTGTTCTGGTGCTTCCGGTCGATCTCCTGGTGGCAGCTTCGGCAGGAGACGGCCTCGGGCTTGTAGTCGCCGCTGATGTGCTGTCCGATGTCCTTGATTCCGGTGTGGCAGCTCGTGCAGCCGTTGTTGCCGTGGGCCGAATCGGGAAACTGCACCCGGAAGGCGTAGCGGTCATGGCAGGATTCGCAGCGCTGTCCCACCGCGGCGGGGACTTTTGCCGCCTGAGCCGGAACACAGAGGGCTATGATGAGAACGACGAAGCAGAAAAGCCATCCGGCCTTTCCTGCCGCAAGTTTTCCCCGGTTCCCCCGTCTGCTCATGCCGATTCTCCTTCGATCTCTTCCTGAACCTGCCCCCTTCGGGGCTTACTTCCTTTTCCTGGACTCATACTGCCGCCACGCGTCCATGCCTCCGAAAAGCCTGACCGTGTCGCCATGGCCCTTCCGCTTCAGGTAGCTGCCCGCCAGGAGCGTGCCGGTTCCGTCTTCGTCCACCAGCAGATAGGGACGATCCATGGGCA
>CAYWTL010000067.1:0-13385 GCA_964460245.1 uncultured Syntrophaceae bacterium
CGTCCGCCCGGACGCCCCCTCGCGGGGATGGCTGGTGCGGAATTTCCTCTGCGGAGGGGAAAGCGCCGACCGCTACCTGACAAGCCTGTCCGCGCGTGCCGGCCGGTACAACGGCTTCAGCATGATTCTGGGGGATGTCTCCCGCCTGCGCTTCTTTTCCAACCGGGACGGTTCGCCCCCGCTGGCGCCCGGTCTGCAAGGCCTGAGCAACCGCCACCTCGATACGGACTGGCCCAAGGTTCGCCGGGGAAAGGCGCGACTGGCCGCGCTGCTGGCGCGGGCGGAGGGGCCGGACCCGGAGGAGCTGTTTTCGCTCCTGGCGGACCGTTGGCGCCCGGAGGACGGCGAGCTCCCGGACACGGGCATTGGGCTGGAGTGGGAGCGGATCCTCTCGTCCATTTTCATCGCGAGCCCCGGCTACGGGACCCGCTCTTCGAGCATTCTGATGGTCGACCGAAGGCGGCGCGCCACGTTCTGGGAGCGGGTGTTCAACGGCGGGGACGAACCCTGGATGACGGCCCGATTCGAATTCGCCCTGGAAGGCGGGACGTAGGCATGTCGCGGCGCGAATACCCGGATCGCCCGGTGGTCGGCATCGGGGCCGTGGTGATCCATGAGGGCCGGGTCCTGCTTGTCCGGCGCGGGGTCGCCCCGAGCCGGGGGTTGTGGGCCGTGCCCGGAGGCGCCCTCGAACTGGGCGAAACCCTGCAGCAGGGAGCGGAGCGCGAAATCCTGGAGGAGACGGGGGTCGCCATACGGGCCCGGGAGCCCGTCTACGCCTTTGACTTCTTCGAGCGGGACGGGGACGGGCGCATTCGGTTCCACTTCGTCATCGTCGATGTGGCCGCCGATTATATCGGCGGGGATGCAAAGGGGGCCGACGACGCCCTCGAGGCGCGCTGGCTGGCGCCCGAAGACCTGGAAGGCCTGTGCGTTTCGAAAAACACGCTGAAGCTGCTGCGGGCGGTCGGATTTTTGGACAAAGGGAGCGACATCCCTCAACAGGAGGTATTGCCATGAAGGTGATCTATCACAGGGATTTTCTGCGGAACTACACCATGGACCCCGCGGCGGCCGACGGCCGCCTCGAGGCGGTCATCGAGGAGATCCAGGGCCGGGTGACCTTTGTCGACGCCGTGCCCGCCTCGGAGGAGGACATCGCGGCGGTGCACACGCGCGCCCACATGGACATGGTCCGAAGGGACGGCCTCTACGACATCGCCGCGCTGGCCGCGGGCGGCGCCGTTCAGGCCGCCGAGATCGGCCTTGCGGAGCCCTGTTTCGCCCTGATCCGGCCGCCCGGACACCACGCCTCCGCGGGGAGCTGCTGGGGGTTCTGCTACTTCAACAACATGGCCATCGCCCTGGAGAAGCTGAAGCGGGAGGGCAGGATCAAGACGGCCCTCGTCCTCGATTTCGACCTTCACTTCGGGGACGGCACGGTCAACCTCCTGGGCGGCCGGGGCTATGTCAAGATCTACAACCCGTCGTCGCACAACCGCAAGGATTACGTCGCCGGCGTCGAGCAGTGGCTGTCCTCGGAGCCGGCCGACGTCATCGGCGTCTCGGCCGGATTCGACAATCACGTGAACGACTGGGGCGGCCTGCTCTCCACGCAGGACTACCAGGACATGGGGCGGATGGTGCGGGAGGCGAGCCGGAAAAACGGGGGGGGGTGCTTCGCCATTCTCGAGGGCGGCTACAACCACCGCGTCCTGGGCAAGAACGTGCGGGCCTTCATCGAGGGCATGGATTCTCCGCGGACCTGACGCACGCGCGCGCAGCGGCGGGGCACGGCCCCGCGCGGAACCTGCCCCGGCGTCACTTGCCGACGCAGAAGGTCGAGAAGATCCGGTCCAGAATGTCCTCCCGGCTCGTCATGCCCGTGATCTCGCCGAGGCTGTCGAGCGCCTCCCGAACGTCGAAGGCGGTAAACTCGGCGGAGAGCCCGCCGGCCAGGCTTTCGCGGGCCTGCATCAGGTGGGCCGCCGTCTTTTCCAGGGCGGTCTTGTGGCGGACCCGGGTGATGATGAGGTCGGTTTCGGAATCCGGCTCCCGCGGCTGCCCGGCGACCCGCTCGTAGACGGCATCCAGGAGGGCCGGGACGCCGTCGCCGGTCTTCGCGGAGATGCGCAGCGGCGTCGCGGGGGCCAGAAGGCATTGAAGCCGCTGCGTGTCGATGACCTGTTCGAGATCGGATTTGTTGATGACCGGGATGGCGAACCGGCCCCGGTTCTTTTCGATCACCTCTTCGTCCTCCGCCGTCAGGGGCGCGCTGCCGTCGAACAGCAGAATGACCGCATCCGCGGTCGAGAGCCGCTCCCAGACGCGGTCGATGCCCTCCCTTTCGATGACATTGGCGGGATCCCGAATGCCGGCGGTGTCCGTCAGGCGGACCGGGACTCCCCGAATGGCGATCGTCTCCTCGATGAAATCCCGCGTCGTTCCCGGGATCGCCGTCACGATGGCGCGGTTTTCGCCGAGCAGCCGGTTCAGCAGGCTCGATTTGCCGGCGTTCGGCTTGCCCGTGATCACGGCGCCGGCGCCTTTCCGGACGAGTTTCCCCCGGTCGTAGGTCGACGACAGTTCCTCCAGGTCCTGCAGGATCGCATCGATGCGGCCCCGAACGTCCACGGACGCCCCGCCGCTGACCTCCTCTTCGGTGAAATCGATGGACGTCTCGATCCCGGCCAGGATGTCGGTCAGCAACCGGCGCAGGTCTTCGATTTTGGCGGACAGCGCCCCCCGGCGCTGGGAGAGGGCGATTTCGAGGCCAAGGCCCGTCCGGGCGCCGACAATGTCCTCGACCGCCTCGGCCTGGCAGAGATCGATCCGGTTGTTCAGGAACGCCCGCTTCGTGAATTCGCCCGGCTCGGCCGGGCGCGCGCCGGCGTGGACGACCTCGGCCAGGACCGTCTCGAGGATCAGCGGGTTTCCGTGGCAGTGAATTTCTAGGACATCCTCGCCGGTGTAGGATTGCGGCTTTTTCATGAGCGCGACGAGGACTTCGTCGAGAACCCCGCCCGACCGGGCGGAGACGATGCGGCCGTGGCGAAGGCGGTGGGATGTCAGGGTGAGTCCGGGCCGTGACGGCCGGAAGAGCCGCGCCGCGATATCCTCCGACTTCGGGCCGCTCACGCGAACGATGCCGATGCCGCCCGTTCCGGGCGGCGTGGCCACGGCGGCGATGGTGTCGGCGAAAGTCATGCGGAAGTTTGATTTTTCCGTGCGGGGAGGATCACGATCTTGCGGTATTCGCCTTCGCCCCGGCTCCGGGTCGTCAGGGATTCGTCGTTCTGCAGGGCCATGTGGATGATCCGGCGGTCGTGGGCGTTCATATGGCTGACCGTGACCGGCTTTTGGGTCTTCCGGACCTTTTCGGCGAGCCGCTCCGCCAGGGAGACCAGCGACTCCTCGTGGCGCTTGCGGTAGGCCTCCGTGTCGATGACGATCATTTTGCGGCCGTTGCCCGACCGGCTCGCGGCCTTGTTCACGATGTACTGGATCGCGTCGAGGTTCTGGCCTCGCCGCCCGATCAGCAGCCCGCCGACGTCGCCCTTGACGTTCAGCAGGATGGCGTCTTCCGTCTCTTCGATGCTCACCGGGGCCGGGATGCCCATTCCCGCCAGAATGCCCTCCAGCACCGCTTTGGCATGCTGGGCTACGCTCTCGCCGGACTTTTCCTCCGCCTCGCGGGGCGGCGGCTCCGGGGCGGCGGCCGCGGGCCGGTTTGCCGGCGCGGGGACCGGCGCTTCGGGCTTCACGGCCGGCGTTTTGGGCTCCACAACCGGCGTTTTGGGCTTCACGGCCGGCGCGGGAGGTTCCGGTCCGGCGGCGCCGAGGGGGTTGTCCAGGGACATGTCGATGGTCAGGAGTCCGGCCCGGATCTTTGCCTTTTTCGAGCCGAGCAGGCCGAGGAAACCCGATGTCCCCTCCGACAGGATGTCGATATGAAGCTTGTCCCTCGGGACGCCGAACTCGCGGCAGGCCCGCTCGATCGCTTCGTCGATGGTTTTTCCTTCAATTTCAAGCGGTTCCATGGTTTCTTTCACCTCGCTTCAGGAATGCTTCTTGTTGACGTAGTACTGCTGACCGATGCTCAGGATGTTGTTGAACAGCCAGTAGATGACCAGCCCGGAGGGAAAATTGAGAAAAAGGAATGTGAAGATGATCGGCAGGAAGAGCATGATCTTCTGCTGCGTGGGGTCGCCCGCCGTCGGGGTCATCTTCTGCTGAACGAACATCGTCGCCCCCATGATGATCGGCGTGATGTAGTAGGGGTCCTTGGCCGACAGATCCTGGATCCACCAGAAGAACGGGGCATGGCGCAGCTCGATGGCGTACAGCAGCGTCTTGTACAGGCCGAAGAAGACCGGGATCTGGATCAGCATGGGCAGGCAGCCCCCCATGGGGTTCACCTTGTGGGCCCGGTACAGGGCCATGGTCTCCTGGCTGAGCTTCTGCTTGTCGCCCTTGTATTTTTCACGGAGCTCCATCATCTTCGGCTGGAGCTTCTGCATCTCCTTCATCGACTGGTAGCTTTTGTTTCCCAGCGGCCAGAACAGGATCTTGATCAGGAGCGTCAGGATGACGATCGCGATCCCGTAGTTCTTCACGAACTCGTTGAGGTATTTCAGGGCGATGAGCATGGGCATGGCCAGCCACTTCAGCCAGTCGCCGAAGTCGATGGCGTTTTCGAGCCCGATGCCCTGCGCCTTGAGAATGCTGTAGTCTTTCGGGCCGAGGAAGAAGCTGTAGCTGAACAGTCCGGCCTGGCCCGCGGGGATCGGATTCTTCGGGCCGCTCAGGCTCGTGGAGACCAGGTTCCGGCTGTCCCTCGAGACGACCAGACTCGTCAGGGATGGGTTCTGCGGGATCATGGAGGCGATGAAGTACTTGGTCTCGACCCCCCCCCAGGAGACATCGGGGCCGAACAGCTTTTCCTTGTCGATTTTCTTGACCTCCTGCCGCTCGATCGACTTCGCGACGTAGACGACGGGCCCTTCGTGGGTGTAGCTGTCCGTTTCGGCCTTGGGGTCCACGAACTGGTGCCAGCCCAGCAGGGCCTTCTGGCTGATCGGCGCGGCGGTCAGGTTGTGTACGCGCACCTCCAGGTCGAAGGCGAACTTGCCCGGCTGAAAGGTGTAGATCTTCTCGACGCGGACCCGGGAGGGAAGGGTCTGGGAGAAAGTCAGCCGGTTGCGGTCGGGCGACTGGACGATGTCGACACTCCCGGCATCGGCCTCGTATGGGCCGTCCGCGGGCACGTCGACCGTCGATTCGGGGAAGGTGATGGACAGCGGCCGGGGCATGTCTTCCTGCACATAAACCAGTTCGACGGGCAGGTCGGGTTGATCGGCCTTTTTCCTGAAACCGAACAGGGCGAACAGGCTGTCGAGGCTGTATCGCCGCTCCCCGGGCAGCTCCGTCCGGTAGCCCTTGAGCTGGAAGGATTTCAGGGCGCCCCCCCGGGTGGTGAAGACCGCCCTGTACAGATCGGTCTCCACGGGAATGTCCTTTTCCCGGACCTGCGCCTGCGGCGCCGCGGCGGTTTTCGGCGCGGTAACCGGCGCGGGGGCGGCTGCGGTTTCTTTGGCTGCCGGCGGCGCAGCCGGCGCGGCCGGCGCGGCCGTAACGGCCTCTTTCTGCTGCGGGTCCGCCGGTTTCTTCGAGGGCGGCTTGACGAAGAATGTCTGGTAGACGAACAGCACCAGCATTGACAGGACGATGGCAAGAATCGTTCTCTTGTCCATTGAGACCTCCAGTGGTTTATGGATTCATTTGACCGGGTCGTATCCGCCGGGATGCAGGGGATGGCAGCGGAGCAGCCGCCACAGCGCCAGGAGCGCCCCCCGGAAGGGGCCGTGCCGTCGGATCGCCAGGATGGCGTAGTCGGAGCAGGTGGGGTGGAAACGGCAGCAGGGAGCGAAGAGGGGTGACAGAAGGATCTGATAGGTCCGGACCATGAAAACGAGCGCTTTTGCCGGGACCTGTTTGAGAAAAAGATCAACCATCTGATGTTTTGGCGATAAGGCCTTCCAGTTCCCTGCGGACATCCTGATAGGTCAGCGCGGGCATGTCCCTCTTGGCGATGATGACGATGTCCTGCGCAGGTGTAAACTGCCTCTGGTGCAACCTGAAGAATTCCCGGAGCAGCCGCTTGACCCGGTTCCGGGTCACCGCCCCCCCCGCTTTCTTGCTGACCGTGACCCCCAGCCTGCTGATCCCGGACCGATTCGGGCGTGCAATCACGATGAAATGCCTCGTGTCTTTTCTCGCCCCCTCCTGATAGACGGACAGATAATCCCTTTTTTTCCGGATCCGCGCGTCCTTGGTGAATGTCTGCTTTTCCATGGGGTCATCGAACGGACGCGTGAGGATCCGGCGGGCCGGCTTTTTGCCCCGGCCGGCGCCCCGGTTAAACCGTGAGTCTTTTCCGTCCCTTCGCCCGTCTCCGGCTCAAAACCTGCCTGCCGCCCTTGGTCGACATGCGCACGAGGAAGCCGTGGGTCCGCTTCCGCTTGGTGTTGCTGAAATTGGTGAGGTTCTTTTTCATCGATCCATCCCCGGTCGTTTTTGTAAGCTGTCTTATCAACCACAGACGGATGGGTTTGTCAAGGTCAAATCGGCCGATCACTTCAGGACATTTTACGGTTGCAGCGGCCGCCGGAACGGGGGTATGGTGGCCCTGCTTTCAATTGCCCGGTCCGCCGGGTCCGGGAACGGGGATTATCCATGAGCGGATTCAGAATGGTCACCGAGTTCGAGCCCCGGGGCGATCAGCCCCGCGCCATCGAAGGCCTCGTGGCGGGGATCGGGAAGGGCGCCGCGCACCAGGTGCTCCTGGGCGTGACCGGCTCGGGCAAGACCTTCACGATCGCCAACGTCATCCAGTCCGTGCAGCGCCCCGCCCTCGTCCTGGCCCACAACAAGACCCTGGCGGCCCAGCTTTACGGGGAGTTCAAGACCCTGTTCCCCGAAAACGCGGTGGAGTATTTCGTCAGCTATTACGACTACTATCAGCCCGAGGCCTATATCCCCAGCACGGACACCTACATCGAGAAGGACTCGTCCATCAACGAGGAGATCGACAAGCTGCGCCATTCGGCGACCCGCTCCCTCCTGGAGCGCGGCGACGTCATCATCGTCGCCAGCGTCTCCTGCATCTACGGCCTCGGTTCGCCGGAGGCCTACCACGGGATGATGCTCCTGCTGGAGGAGGGCCGGGAGTTCCCCCGCGACGAGATGCTGCGCCGGCTCGTGGAGATCCAGTACGAGCGCAACGACATCGACTTCCACCGGGGCGCATTCCGGGTGCGGGGCGACCTGGTGGAGATCTTCCCCGCCTACGAGGAGGAGCGGGCCCTTCGGGTGGAGTTCTTCGGGGATGTCATCGAGTCGATCTCCATCGTGGATCCCCTCCGCGGCAGAAAGCTCGGCGCGCTCCAGCGGGCGGCGGTTTATCCCGGCAGCCACTACGTGACGACGCGGGACAACCTGAAGCGGGCGATCGGCGACATTCAGGAGGAGCTGGGCGTCCGCCTCGACGAACTCCGCCGCGCGGGCAAACTGCTGGAGGCCCAGCGCCTGGACCAGCGGACGCGATTCGACATCGAGATGCTGGAGGAGATGGGCTACTGCCAGGGGATCGAGAATTACTCCCGCCACCTGACCGGCCGGAAGCCGGGGGAGCCGCCGCCGACCCTGATGGAGTATCTTCCGGAAAACGCGCTGATCGTCGTCGACGAGAGCCATGCGACGATCCCCCAGCTCATCGGGATGTACCGGGGCGACCGGTCCCGCAAGGAGACCCTGGTGGAGTACGGCTTCCGGCTCCCCTCCGCGCTGGACAACCGGCCGCTGACCTTCGCGGAGTACGAGCGCTTCCCCCAGCAGCGGCTCTACGTCTCGGCGACCCCGGCGGCCTTCGAGCTGAGGAAGGCCGGACGCCATGTGGTCGAGCAGATCATCCGGCCCACGGGGCTCATGGACCCGGAGATCGTCGTGAAGCCCGTGCAGGGGCAGGTGGACGATCTCCTCGGCGAGATTCGAAGCCGGGCGGAGCGGGGGGAGCGCGTCCTGGTCACGACGCTGACGAAGCGGATGGCGGAAAACCTGACGGCCTATTACGAGGGCCTGGGCGTCCGGGTGCGCTACCTGCACTCCGACATCCACACGCTGGAGCGCGTCGGCATCATCCGCGACCTGCGGCTCGGCGCGTTCGACGCGCTGGTGGGGGTCAACCTCCTGAGGGAGGGGCTGGACATCCCCGAGGTGTCGCTGGTGGCGATCCTGGACGCCGACAAGGAGGGCTTCCTGCGGTCGGAGCGGTCCCTCATCCAGACCAGCGGCCGTGCCGCGCGGAACGTCGCCGGCAGGGTCATCATGTATGCGGACCGGGTCACCGCCGCCGTTCGGGCCTGCCTGGACGAGACGGGGCGGCGCCGGGAGCGCCAGCGGGCCTTCAACGAGGAGAACGGCATCACCCCGGAATCCATTCGCAAGCGCATCCACAACATCCTCGGCTCGGTCTACGAGGCCGATTACGTCACCGTGCCGGTCGCGGCGGAGCCGCAGGTTCCCTACGGCGCTTCGGAGGAGATTCCGGACATCATCGCCCGGCTGAAGCGGGAGATGAAGGAGGCCGCGAAGGAGCTGGAGTTCGAGAAGGCGGCGGAATTGCGAGACCGGATCCGGGAGCTCACGGATATGATGCTGGCGCTGGGAGGGTGAGCGGCATGGACCGGGATCTGGAAAGAAGGGTCCGCGGCGCCCCCGCGGCGCCGGGCGTCTATCTGATGAGGGACCGGGACGGCGGGGTCCTCTACGTCGGCAAGGCCAAAAACCTGCGGGCCCGCGTCCGCGCATACTTCGCGCGCACCGACAGCCGCTTCATGGTTCCCTTCCTCCTGTCCCGCGTCCGCGATGTCGACTTCATCTTGACGGAGACGGAGAAGGAGGCCCTGATCCTCGAAAACACGCTGATCAAGGAGCACCGCCCCCGCTACAACGTGGATTTCCGCGACGACAAGGCCTACTTCCACATTCGGATCGATCCGGCGGACGCCTTTCCCCGGTTTCAGCTCGTCCGCCGTCCGAAAAGGGATGGGGCGAAATATTTCGGGCCCTACCCCTCCAGCGCGGCGGCGCGGGAGACGCTCCGCTTCCTGCAGCCGCTCTTCCCCCTGCGGACCTGCCGGGACCGGGAGCTCAAGGGCCGGGTCCGGCCCTGTCTGGAGTACGAGATCCGGCGCTGCCTGGCCCCCTGTGTGAAGCGCGTGGACGGGGAATCCTACCGCCGGATCGCCGCCGAGGCGACGGCCTTCATGGAGGGGCGGGAGAAGTCGCTCCTGGCCGGCCTGCGGCAGCGGATGGACGCCGAGGCTGAAGATCTGAATTTCGAGAAGGCGGCGGAGCTGCGGGACCGGATCGCCGCGATCGGGGCGACCCTGGAGCGGCAGCGCGTGGCCTCCCTGTCGTCCCGGGACCAGGATGTCTTCGGGCTGCACCGGGAAAAGGACCTGACGCAGGTCGTCGCCCTGTTCGTCCGGGGCGGGCGAATCGTGGGCCGGAAGAGCTTCCCCCTTCTGAAGGTCGGCGGCGACACCCGGACGATCCTCTCCTCGCTCGTCCAGCAGTGCTATGACGCCGGCGCGCACGTTCCCGACGAGGTCGTGATCCCCCACGCACTGGAGGACCAGGCGGTGATGGCCGAGTGGCTCACGGACCGGAAGGGGGGAAAGGCGTCCATCGTCGTCAGCCGGCGGGGGCAGGGAAGGGGGCTCCTGGAGATGGCCCGCCGCAACGCCGAGAGCGTCTTCCGGACGGAGCGGCTTCAGCGGGAAGACCCGGAGGAGGCGCTCCCGGCGCTGGCGGAGAAACTGTCCCTGAAGAACTTCCCCCGGCGGATCGAGTGCTTCGACATCTCCAATCTCGGCGGCAGCCACGCCGTCGGGTCGATGGTCGTCTTCCTGGCGGGCAGGCCGCTCCGGTCCGGCTACCGCCGCTTTCGAATCCGGACCGTCGCGGGCGCCGACGACTACGGCATGATGTACGAGGTGCTCTCGCGGCGCTGCCGGCGGAAGGAAAACCTGCCGGACCTGATCGTGGTGGACGGCGGCAAGGGACAGTTGGGCGTGGCCCTGTCGGTCCTGAGGGATCTCGGCATCACGGGCGTCGACGCGATCGGACTGGCGAAGGAGCGGTCCGGGGAGATTCCCCGGCGTTTCGGGCGGCGGACGGAGAGGCCCGCTGAAAAAGCGATCGAGAAGGACCGGGACCGCGTCTACCTGCCCGGGCGCAAGGACCCCGTCTTCCTCCACCGCTGGCCCGCCGTGGGGTTCCTCCTCGCGCGGATTCGGGACGAGGCCCACCGCTTCGCCGTCGCATACCACCGGAGCGTCCGGGAAAGGCAGGACCTGCGGTCCCTGCTGGACGACATCCCCGGGGTCGGCCCGGCAAAGAAGCGGGCCCTGCTGGCGGCGTTCGGTGATCTCGACGGAGTCCGGGCGGCGTCCGCCGCCGAGCTGCAAAAAGCACCCGGCATCGGCGCGGCGCTGGCCGGGAAGATCCACGATTTTCTGAAAAACCGAAAGCCATGAAAGGGATGGCCGCTTGAATTTCTATTCGATTTTTATCGTCGCCGTGGGCTTGGGCATGGACGCCCTTTCCGTCGCGATCGGCGTCGGCGCCGCCGGGCGGCGGATTTCCGCGGCGCCGGTCCTGCGCATGTCGTTGAGCTTCGGCCTCTTCCAGTTTTTCATGCCGCTGATCGGCTGGGCGGCGGGGAGGACGGTCGCCGACCTGATCGCCCATTACGATCACTGGGTGGCCTTTCTGCTCCTGGCCGGCGTCGGCGGCAAGATGATCCGGGAGTCCTTTCATGAAAAGGACGGGGCCGCGCCGGCGAACGACCCGACGAAAGGGATGACGCTGCTCCTCCTGTCCGTGGCCACGAGCATCGACGCGCTGGCCGTGGGGCTGAGCCTTGCCTTCCTGAACATCCCGATCCTCGTGGCGAGCGCCGTCATCGGCATCGTCTGTTTTCTCATGACGGCGTCGGGAATGGTCTTTGGCCGCCGGCTCGGCGGGATGCTGGGACGGCGGGCGGAGCTGATCGGCGGTTTCGTCCTGATCGGAATAGGCATCAAAATCCTGGTGGAGCATATCTGATGACGCAACACGATGTCTTCTATCGGCTTCTGCCTTCGCGATTCGGCATGGTCGGCGTGGTCTGGCGTCGGGACCGGAGCGGCCGGCGCCCGCTGATTACCCGGATCTGCCTTCCCCGCGAGGGGCTGTCGACGGAGGATGAGATCCTGAGCGTTTATCCCGGTGCGAGCCCCGGAATCCACGCACGCATCGATTCCGTTATCGGCCTGATGGAAAGGTTTCTGGCGGGCGAGGCGGTTGACTTCTCCCTCGATTGCCTCGATCTGGGCCTCTGCGGGGGGTTCCAGCGGAAGGTGCTTCAGCGGGAGTTCCGGATTCCGCGGGGCAGGGTGATGAGCTACGGCGGGCTCGCCGCCCGCATCGGCCACCCCCGGGCGGCTCGGGCGGTTGGCACGGCCCTGGCCCGGAACCCCTTTCCCCTGATCGTTCCCTGCCACCGGACGGTTCAGGCTGATGGGACGCTGGGGGGGTTCGGGGGCGGCCTGAAGATGAAGCGCGCACTGCTCGAGATGGAGGGAGTGGCCTTCGACCGCAACGGCCGGGTCCGGCGGGAGCTCCTTATTTCTTGACGGCCATGTTGTCGCGATGGATGACCTCGTCGTAGTCCTTGTAGCCGAGGACCTGCTCGATTTTGGTCGACTTCAGCCCCATGATCTTGTGGATCTCCGCGGCGCTGTAGTTGACCAGCCCCTTGGCCAGCGTGGCGCCGGACTCGTCGACGCAGAGCACCGGGTCGCCGATGCCGAAGTCCCCCTCCACGCCCAGGATGCCCGACGGCAGCAGGCTCTTGCCCTGCTCGACCAGGGCCGCCTTCGCCCCCTCGTCGATCACCAGCTTCCCGCGGGAGCGCAGCGTGAAGGCGATCCAGTATTTCCGGCTGTTCAGGTGGTCGCTCATGGGCAGGAAGAGCGTCCCCTTTTCCTTTCCCGCCAGGACGGCATGAAGGATCCCCTTCTCCTTGCCCGGCACGATGATGTAGGGGATGCCGAAGGCGGTGACCTTTCTGGCGGCGATGACCTTGCTCTTCATTCCGCCCATGCCCACGGAGCTCGTGTCGGCCGTCGCGGCGGCCTCGATGGCTTCGGTGATCTCTTCGACGAGCGGGATCAGCCTGGCCTTCCGGCCGGAGGCGGGGTTCCGGTCGTAGAGGCCGTCCGTGCTGGTCAGGTTGATGACGAGGTGCGTCTCCGTGAGGTTGGCGATCATGGCGGCCAGGTGGTCGTTGTCGCCGAACTTGATCTCGTCGACGGCGACGGAATCGTTCTCGTTGATGATGGGGACGACGCCCCACTCCATCAGCGTGGTCATGGTGTTGCGGACGTTCAGGAAGCGCTTCCGCTCCGTCAGGTCCGCCATGGTCAGCAGGATCTGGGCCACGTAGACGCCGTGCTTGCCGAAGGCGTTGGAGTACACGCGCATGAGGCGGCTCTGTCCGATGGCCGCCGCGGCCTGCTTCTGGGGCATGCTCTTCAGGGGGCCGGAGATGCCCATGCGGTGCTTCCCGGAGGCGATGGCGCCGGAGGTCACGATGACGGCCTGAATGCCCCGTTTTTTGAAATCGGCGATCTCGTCGACGAGCTGCTCGATGATCTGCAGGTCCAGTCCGTCCTTTCCGGTCAAGACGGCGCTGCCGATCTTGATGAGCACTTTTCTGACGTTCTGGAGCGTGCTTTTGCGAATGTTGGTCATGGCCCGGTCATTACCCCGCTCGATGCAGTTTTTTCAGAATCTCCCCCAGGACCGCGTCGGTCCCTTCGCCCGTGACGGCCGAGAATGTCAGCAGTCCTATGCCGTTCTTCGCAAAGATGTCAATCTCTTTTTGAATGGCCGCCCGCGTCTCCAGCAGGTCGATCTTGTTGATCGCGACCACCTGCGGCTTGTTTGCCAGCTCCGCGCTGAACTGTGCCAGTTCGTGGTTGACGGACTCGAAGTCCGCCCAGGCGCCGGATTCGCCCTCCCGGGAGAGGTCGAGGATGTGCAGAAGGACGGTGGTCCGCTCGATGTGCCGCAGGAAGCGGGTCCCCATCCCCAGGCCCCGGTGGGCGCCCGGGATGAGGCCGGGGATGTCGGCGATCACGAACGTTTCATCCGGTCCGTAGCGCACGACGCCCAGATTCGGGACGAGTGTGGTGAACGGGTAGTCGGCGATCTTGGGCCGGGCCGCGGAGACCCTCGCGATGAAGGTCGACTTTCCCACGTTGGGCATGCCGATG
>CAYWTL010000068.1:0-6744 GCA_964460245.1 uncultured Syntrophaceae bacterium
CGAGCGGATTCGCCAATTACCTTCCTCTCTCAACAGCAGGGGCGGGGTCGAAAGGGCTCCGCCCCTGTCTCCTTGTGGTGAAATGGGGTCGGATTCGCGCTATTCCCGATCCGCCATCCTCAAGAGCGCATTTATGGGAAATTTTACGGAGGATCTTCAACTCCATTTATGGTAAAATAAACAAGGGATAAAGGGCATGATTGTATTATCCCGCAAAGCGACCTTTTTTTCGTGGAAGCGAGCATTCAAGAATTGACCAACCATTCACAAGAGGAGGTGCAAAGCATGACAGATCAACAATCCAAGGGAATCAAGCGTAGAGATTTCATGAAGGGCGCCTTGATCGGAACAGGCGCATTGGCATTGGCGGGCGTCAGCGGACGGAGAGCGGAAGCAGCCGGCATTCCGAAAAAATGGGACGCAGAGGCTGACGTGGTGATCCTCGGATTTGGCGGTGCGGGTGCCTGCGCAGCCATCGAGGCGGCCGATGCCGGGGCGAAAGTCCTCATTCTGGAAAAGCAGCCGGAAAAAAATCTGATCAACAACACCCGCATGTCCGGTGGCATCTATCACAGTCCGGACCCGTCTGGAGACAAACAGGCCCTGAAGTCCTATGCCAAGGCCATGTTCAGCGGGGAGAACCTTCCGACCATGCTTGAGGGTGAACAGCCCGATGTGTCGGATGACCTGGCCGAGGCCTGGGCCCGCTACTCACCTGAGAACCTCGACTGGCTGAAGAAGCTCGATCCGGCGCTGAACGGAGTGGCTTTTTCCCGCTTCTCCGGAGCCGCGTTCCCGAATTTCCCCGGGGCAAAAGAATCCAAGTATCGCGTCTTCGGCAGTTCCTTCACCAACAAAGCGGATTTCAACACGCCCACCATGAATCTTCCCAAGGCACAGAAGATGAACGGCGAGGCCTTTTTTACCGTTCTTCGGGAGGCCGTCGAAAAAAGGAAGCCGCGCATCCTTTGGGAAACCCCGGCACAGCGGCTGATTGTCAATGAAAAGGGGGCCGTCATCGGCGTAGTCGGACGGAAGAAAGACGGCAAGGAGGTGAACTGCAAGGCCAGACGGGCGGTGATTGTCACGACCGGCGGATACGAGTACAGTCTCCCCATGCGTCGCGCATTTCTGGAAGGTCCCGGCGTTGAAGGCTGGGCGTTTTACGGAACCCCGGAGAACACGGGCGACGGGATTGCCATGGCCATGCAGGCGGGAGCCGCGCTCGCCAAGGTTGGAAAAGCTGCGTCCCGCATCATCACGGCTGTCCCCATCCGGCATCATGGCCTGAAGATGGGATTGATCACCGATTCCGTCGGAGGGGCCAATTCAATCGTGATCGACAACTACGGCAATCGCTATGCCGCGGAAACCCTGGTTACAACTGACCCGAGCCGTTATTTCTTCTACAAGGAAGCGGTCAAGTTCGATATCACGAAGCTGGTCTATCCACGCGTGCCGAGTTGGATGGTTTTTGACGAGACCTTTCGCGCCAAGACCACCATCACCTCTCTGGGGATTTCCACGGCCGGTTTCGGATTCGTTCCCTGGACCAAGGACAATCTGGATGCGGTGAAGCGCGGATGGATCATGCAGTCGGACACACTGGAGGCACTGGCCGCGAAGATCAGGGAACACAAGGAAAACCGCAACATGATGGAGGCGGCGAACCTGATCCGGACGGTGGGACGATTCAATGAATTCTGCAAGAAGGGCAATGATGAGGAATTCGGCCGGAAGGCCGGGACCCTCGGCCCCATCGACAAGCCGCCCTATTATGCACTGCCTCTCTATGCCGGGGGACCGAACACGAAGGGCGGCATCGCGGCGAACGCCAGGCGGGAGGTTCTGGATTGGCTGGGCAAGCCGATCCCAAGGCTATACTCGGCGGGCGAGATTTCTTCTGCTCTGAAATTCGTTTATCAGGGGGGCGGCAACCTGACGGAGTGTATCGTTTTCGGGCGTATTGCCGGCAAGAATGCTGCGGCACTGAAGCCCTGGAAATAAGGGAGCCTGTCCGACAGATAGGAACGAAACCCGGTTTGAGGGGAGGGGGATCAGGGAAATGACCCCCTTCCCTCAAACAGCATCGAAAAGGGGTCTGTGTTTATGGATTCAATTCGTTTTCCGGTTCGGCGCAAGCTCCTGTGGATTGTCCTGTTGATGGTTTTTGCAGGTGCTGCCGTGGGACTTGCTGCGGCCGGGTGGGCCCAGACAAAGCCTTTTTTGGCAGACAGGCATGGCATAAAAGGAGTGAATTGCCAAAGCTGCCATAAGGAGAGTCCACCCAAGAATGCCGTGACTTCGGTTGTCTGTCTGGGCTGCCATGGCGATGCGGAAAGGCTGGCCCTGAAGACGGCCGGCGTGCGGCCGAATCCCCATGATACCCACTTGGGGGAGATGGCCTGTGAAGAGTGCCATCGCGCCCACAAGCCTTCGGTAGATGCGTGTGCCAAGTGCCATCACTTCGGTTTGAAGGTTCCATGATCTGAAACGCAATCCCGCCGGGCAGATTTGAGCTCCACCGCGGACTTGTCCAAAGAACGCCGGGTGAAGCGATGTGCCGGAATATCGCAGTAATGATGAACAGGGCGAAAAAGAAGGACGCACGGCGCAGGCAGCGGCCGCGCATTCCAAGGAGCTGAGATCCTTACCTAAACCCCGGTTTCAATCGATCAGACATCATAGAAACTCGTTTCTTGACTTTTTTCTGGTTTCGGCTCAAACATAAAACATGTGAACAAAGCAGTGTCAGAAGTTTAACAGCCGATTGCGTCTCTTCCGGAAGGATGATGCCATGAAGCGATGAATGAAACCCCGTTTCTCAACCGGAGAGCGGGGTTTTGTGTTTCTTCCATCCAGCAGCCACAGCAACGGAGGTGCACAACCATGAAATTCCATCAACGGATCATCCTGGCCGGGATGCTGATCCTGGTCGGTTGCGCAACCCTGAACCAAGAGGAGTGCATGAAGGGTGACTGGCGCCAACTGGGCGTGAAGGACGGCGTCAACGGTGAGACGGCCTCCCGGATCGAAGAGCATCGCAAGGCATGCGCTGAGCACGGCATCCGTCCCGATGAAAGG
Source organism: uncultured Syntrophaceae bacterium (assembly GCA_964460245.1). GTDB lineage: Bacteria > Desulfobacterota > Syntrophia > Syntrophales > Fen-1087 > JAXDBM01. The sequence goes on from CAYWTL010000068.1 coordinate 3,085, forward strand.
ATGTACATGGCCGGCCACGCCGAAGGATTGCGGGAATACTGCCGGATCGACAATGCCTTCCAGAGCGGGCTGAAGGGAAAGCAATACAAGGGCGTATGCTCCGGCGATATCGATGCGCGATTCTCGCGGTATAATCGTGCAGCCTACGCGGTCTACAAGACCAGGAAGGAAATCGAAAGCAAGAACAGCAGCATTTCCAGCAAACAAAGCAGGCTGGAGAGCAGGAAGACCTCAGACAAGGACAGGGTCCACATTCGCGGCGAGATCCGGAGGCTGGAGAGCGATCTGGACAGGCTGAGAAGCGATCTCCGCGACCAGGAGAGAAAGCTGGACGAACTGATGGCAGAGGCGCGGGACAACAAGCGCCAGATCAAAAGGGAAGAGGAGCGTCGCCCCGCGGCCATCGCTGCGCCGGTTGCCGCACCGGCTGCCGCACCTGCCCGGGGAAAGGCGGCCAGAGCGAAATCATCCAGCGGCACCGCATCGGGCGCGCTCACGATCGACGGGAAAAGCATCCCGCTAATGTATGCCTATGCGATGTCCCAGCCCAATACCTTTGACGCCGCAAAAAATGACATCGCGGTGCTGCTGACGGAAAAACCCCTCCCGGAGGGAGCACTGAGCGGCATCGGAGACCTCAGGGACGCCACGCAGAATCATCACGGCTATGCCTATTTCAAGATCAACAGCGCCGGCAAGCCGATCTACGAGTTGATCGACCACCCCGCGACGAGAGAGGGCAAGTACGGTCAAATCCAGATGTCGGGCTTTACACACGCCGGCTTCGTGCCGAAGAGAATGGGGAAGGACCGGGTGGAGGGATCGTTTGTGACCGCCAAGCCCGAAGACTTCATGTCATACAAATATGAGATCAAGGCGGAATTTTCAGCCCCTCTCCTGAAGGCAAAGCTGCCGGAGCCTCTGCCGAGCGCGAAAAACGGCAAGAAGCTTCCCGCCAATGGGGGAGATCCGGGCAAAGCCTATCAGGCGCATCGCAAAGCCATTCGGGACAAGGACATCGCGGCCCTTCGCCGTACGGCCCCCGATCCCCGAACGAAGGAAATGTCGGACAGTGACCTGGAGAAAGCGATCGACTTCATGAACACCATATCTCCCGCGACGCCCAAGATCACCCGGGGCTATGTCAAGGGGAGCCGGGCCGTCCTTTACGTCGAGGGGGTCGTTGACGGAGAAAAACAGTACGGGACCGTGGAGATGGCGGCGAAGGGGAAGACCTGGTATGTCGTCCGCGAGGGCTGGAGCAACCAACCACCCAAGAAATAACGGGTGGCCGATACCTCGGATCTGAGACAGAAAGCAGTGCGGCAGGACATCGATTTTTTCGAGCCCCGGCGCCGGATGAAAAGAAATAGCGGGGAGCATCAGAGAGAGCCGGCCTGAGCAGCAAAAGTCGTAAGACGGGATCCTGAGCGGTTCAGACTCATTTTGCCGCTTCGGCCCGCATGCCGTTTTTCCTGGTGACGACGTACAGGAGAATGCCGAGAAAAATCAGTGCCGCCCCGGTGACATGATAGAGGGCCATGGTTTCCCCGAATACGATATTTTCCGTTATGGCGGCGGTCAGGGGAATGAGTCCGAAAAAAACAGCCGCCGCGTTGGGATTTGCGTCCTTGATCCCCTCGCTCCAGAAATAGAACGCGAGGTTCGTGTTGAAGAGGGAAAGAAAGATCAGGGCCGCGACCAATGCCGGGGTCACGCTCGCCGCGGAGACGGGTTCGAGGCTGAAGGGCAGGAATCCGATGGCGGCGAACAGCGAACCGTAGGTGACGTTCTCGATCGACGTGACCTTGTCCTCGAGCATCTTGACGAGGATCGAATAAACAGACCAGCTCAGGGCGCACCAGACGATGAGCAGGTTCCCGATGTTCACGTCCATCGTGATGATGGCGTTGAAATCCCCCCTGACGATGACGACGAGGGCGCCCGCGATGGAAAGGGCGATGGACAGGAAGCCGGCGGCATTCAACCTGTCCTTGAGGATGAAATAAGAGAGAACGGCGATGTTCAGGGGGTTGCTCATGACGATGATCGAGGCCGTCGTCCCGGTGGTGTATTTCAGGGCGATATATCCCGCCAGGTTGTTCAGGTAAAAGCCGGTCAGTGCGAGGGGGATCATGTAGACAAGGGTCTTGAAGGAGGGCTTCGTCGGCTTCGGGTAAAACAGGAACGGCAGGAAGAACAGGAAGGCAAGGGCAAACCGGTATTCACCCGTAAGGTAAGGCCCGATGTGCACCACCCCGTATCTGGCCGCCGTCCATCCCATGCCCCAGATGATGCACGCGGCACAGAGCTTGATATAGCCCGTCATGCCTGATGCATCCCGGGGGCGGGGGAATCGAAATCCGGTTTCATCATTCCATCGCGTCTGGAAGCCGCGGAAACCTTCCCGAGAAAACCCGTCACAGGCCCTTTTTCTCGAACCAGCGGAACAGCAAAATGCACAGTGCGATCATGACTGCGATGATCGGCCAGTGATTGACGCCCAGGAGCTGGGGAATCGTGATTTTACCGAAATCGCCCCAGGTCAGGACGGTCGCCTTCAGGGTGGGGTAGGCCTCGGCAAACACCGCAGCCCCGGCGAGCATGCCGATGATGCCCCATAGGGCGTCCCACCTTCCCTCTCCGAGGGCGCCCATCTGGGTGCCGGGGCAGTACCCGAGAATCCCCCAGCCGATTCCGAAAATCAGACCGCCGACGATGTTGCCGCCGAGGATCGTCGCCTTGAGGGAAAGCTTCGCCAGGCCCAGATCCACGAGTAGGTAGACGCCGACCATGGCCACGAGGATCGTGCTCAGCATGAATTTTACGATGGTCATATCCTTGAGCAGAAGGGCGCCGATCTGCTTGTCGTAACGGATCACCCGCCCTTTCTGAAGGAGAAAGCCGAAGATCATGCCGGTAATGAGACCGTACAGCAGTTCGTTCATGATTTGTTCCCTCCCTGGTAGAGAAGGCGGGCGATGAGAATGCCGCCTACAAAGAAACAGATCAAAGAAATATATCCGCTGGCTGCCAACTGAAGCGACCCGCTCAGTCCGTGACCGCTCGGTCACCCGTCGGCGAGACGGGCCCCGAACATGGCTATGGCCCCTCCGACCACGGCGGCCAAGGCCCGCTTCGGAACGGACGGCCCGAAGCGCGTCTTCCACCGAGAAGGTACGGCCTGCCAGCGGAATGACTGAGACGTCTTCGATGAAATCAGGGCGCCGATCAAGATGCCGACCACGAAGAGAAACTGCCAGTCGATCTTCGGCATTTCCTTCTTGAAGTATTCCATTCGGGCGACCCGCTCGGCGTCGAAGACCCTCTCGATGTAGCCCGCCGACCGAACGAAGGTTGTCGAAGCCCCGACATATTTACCGGTGAACCAGACCGAGAAGACGAGCAGCAGTCCGGTCAGCGCCCCGGCAATGTATGGATTCCAGCCCTTTCTTTCCTCTTGCTCCACAAATGCCTCCTTTCCTCTGAGATTTTGCATTCTGTCGTTTCACGGTCAGGCCGTTCCCTTCAAGCCTCCCGTCCGGATGCCGCAGCCGAAGGCGCTCGGGAAATAATTTAACCGAACAGTTCCGGCAGCGCCCGGCCCGCCGCACTCCGGATCGCCTCGTCGTAAAGGGACGACATTTCGTTCGCCTCGGG
>CAYWTL010000068.1:6754-9199 GCA_964460245.1 uncultured Syntrophaceae bacterium
ATCTCGATGCACCGGGCGCCGTTCTCTTTCGCAAAGCGGGGAAAGCCCGCCGCCGGATAAACGACCCCGGAAGTTCCGACGCTCACGAAGAGGTCACAGCTTCGGATCGCCGCGACGGCCCTTTCCATCACATCCGGATCGAGCATGTCGCCGAACCAGACAATATCGGGTCGCAGCCAGCCGCCGCATTTCCCGCACTTGAAACTCCTGTATTTTTCGCCGATGTCCTCCGTAACGCCATCCCGAAAGCACCGAAGGCGCCAGAGGCTTCCGTGCAGTTCGATCACATTCCGACTGCCCGCCCGCTGGTGCATTCCGTCGATATTCTGCGACACCACCGTGACTTCGGGATGCCGCTCTTCCAGTCTGGCAATGGCATCGTGTCCTGCGTGCGGGCAGCAGGCGAGTACCGCCGCCCGTCTCATCTCGTGGAATTTCAGGACCCTCTCCGGATCGGTGTCGAAGGCTTCCTGGCACGCATATTCCTCCCAGCGATACCGGCTCCAGATGCCGCCCCGGCCCCGGTAGGTGGGAACGCCGCTTTCCGCGGACATCCCCGCACCGGTGAAAAAGACGATGTGTCTGTATTTCGCGGGATCGACGGCCTGCATGCTCCAATTCCTTCACGCGAAGACTACCATGAGTCGTCACTGTCCCACAACCTCAAACTAATCGTCCCATTCAGGACGTTGACAACCGTTCACCATCTGTGCGACATTCGCGGCACAAGATCAAAATCAATGCTCGGCATCGGACCGTTTCCCGGCGCCCCTGATTGCAGCAGAGATTCGGGGAATCCGTCCGGGGGGCGGTATTTCGCTCACCGAATGTCCGGGAGGCGTCATGAAATCCGACAAATGCAAACTGCGTTGCGGCATTTTTAAATGCGTGGTTCCGGCCGTGCTGGTCCTGCTCTCCCTCTGTTCCTGTTTCTCCGGAGGGAAAAATGTCGACCGGACGGAACGGTTCATTCGGGAACTCTCGGATAAGGACCCGGCCACAAGGTGGAATGCAGCCGCTGCCCTCGCGGCGATAAAGGATCCCCGTACCGTCGACTTCCTGATTGCGGCCTTGAAGGATGACAATTTCACGGTTCGGAGCGCCGCCGCGGATGCCCTCGGAAAGATTCGGGATGCCCGGGCCGTCGAACCCCTTGCCACCGCGCTGAAGGATGCAAACTTCAGCGTGCGCAAGGATGCCGCCGACGCCCTGGTCAGCATCGGCGGCCCTGCCGTCGGGGCACTGATCCGTGCCCTGAAGGACGGGGACGCATCCGTCCGAAACAGCGCCGCAGATGCCCTGGCAAGAATCGGTTCTCCCGCCGTCGAAGCCCTGATCGCGACCCTGAAGGAAGAGAACCCGTCCCCGAGAAGCGGGGCCGCGGATGCCCTCGGAAGAATCGGGGATTCCCGTGCCGTCGTGCCGCTGATCGCTGCCCTGATGGACGAGGATCACGGCGTCCGGAGAAGCGTGGCGGACGCCCTGGTGAGGATTGGCTCTCCTGCCGTCGAGCCGCTCATGGCTTCTCTGAAGGGCAAGGACACGGCCGTCCGCACTGAAGTCATGGAGACATTGGGAAGGATCCGGGACGCCCGCGTGGTTCCACCCCTGATCGCCGCTCTGAAGGACAAAAAATACATTGTCCGCAGCGGGGCCGCGGATGCCCTCGGAAAGATCGGCGATGCTAGAGCCGTGGAGCCGTTGATCGCCGTCCTGAAGGATCCGGACCCGTCGATCCGGAGCGGGGCCGCGGAAGCCCTCGGAAAGATTCGGGATGCCCGGGCCGTAGCGCCGTTGGTTGCCGCCCTGCGGGATGAAAATTACGGCGTCCGGAAGAACGCCCAGGATGCCCTTGTGAAAATCGGCAGCCCTGCCGTAGTGCCGTTGGTTGCCGCCCTCGAGGACAACAATCCGTCCCTGCGAAGGAGCGGCGCCGCCGCCCTCGGGCAGATCCGGGACACCCGCGCCGTGGACTCGCTGATCGCTGCCCGGCGGGACCATGACCCGTCCGTGCGAAACGAAGCCGAGGGAGCGCTCGGACGGCTCATCGAACCGCTGATCGCATCCCTGAAGGACCAGGATCCGTCTGTCCGGGGAAATGCGGCAGGCATCCTCGCAAGGATCGGCGCCCCCGCCCTGGATCCCCTGATCGCCGCCCTGAAGGACAAGGACCCGTCTGTCCGGAGTGGGGTTGTGGATGCCCTTGCCGGCATCGGCGGCCCCGCCGCAGGGCCTTTAATCGCCGCCCTGAAGGACAAGGATCAGTTTGCCGAAAGCGGGGTTGTGGATGCCCTTGCCCGAATCGGCGCCCCTGTCGTGAATCCGCTGGTCGACGCTCTGAAGGAAACCGATCCGTCCGTGCGGGGTGGGGCCGCGGAAGCCCTTGGCAAGATCCGGGACGGTCGTGCCGTCGATCCCCTGATCGCGCTTCTGAAGGACAGGGAG
>CAYWTL010000068.1:9299-13234 GCA_964460245.1 uncultured Syntrophaceae bacterium
GGGACGGTCGTGCCGTCGATCCCCTGATCGCGCTTCTGAAGGACAGGGAGGCGACAGTCCGGGGCGGGGCCGCGGCGGCCCTTGGCAAGATCCGGGACGGTCGTGCCGTCGATCCCCTGGTCGCGCTTCTGAAGGACAGGGAGACGACGGTCCGGGGCAGGGCCGCGGAGGCCCTGGGTGTGATCCGGGACGGTCGTGCCGTCGATCCCCTGATCGCGCTTCTGAAGGACAGGGAGGCGACGGTTCGGGGCGGGGCCGCGGGTGCCCTCGGGAGGATCGGGGATGCCAGCGTTATCGAACCGCTGATGACGGTCATGAGAGACAAGGACCCGTCCGTGCGAAAAAATGCCTCGGATGCCTTCGTAAGCATCGGTTCCCCCGCGGTCGGAGCGATGATTGCCGCAATGAAGAACAAGGACCCGGCCGTTCGCGGCGCCGCCGCGGGTGCCCTCGGGAGGATCGGGGATTCCCGCGCCGTGAATCCGCTGATCGATGCCTTGAATGACAGGAACCAGTCCGTCCGAAGTAATGCCGTGGATGCTCTGGCCGCCATCGGCGCCCCGGCCGTCGTTTCCCTTACGGATGCCCTGAAGGACCGGCGTGCAACCGTCCGAGCCGGCGCCGCGGAGGTGCACGGGCGGATTCGGGATGCCCGTGCCGTTGAGCCCTTGATCGCTGTTTTGAAGGACAGGGATCCTTCCGTCCGCAGGAATTCCGCCGACGGCTTGGCCGCCATCGGCGCCCCGGCCGTGGATCGGCTGACTGCCGTCCTGCAGGACGTGGACCCGCTTGCCCGGAGCGGCGCGGCAGACGCCCTCGGAAAGATCGGGGATGCCCGTGCCGTAGAGCCCCTGACGGACGCCTTGAGGGACAAGAATCCGTCCGTTCGAAGTGCAGCGGTGGCCGCCCTCGGGAAGATCCGGAATGCCCGCGCCGTCGAACCCCTGATCGATGCCCTGGTGGACCGGGATGCCTCCGTCCGGAGAAATGCCGCAGGCGCCCTCGGGACGATCGGTGACGCCCGCGCGGTTGCGCCCCTGGTGGCGGCCCTGAAGGACAAGGAGACATTGGTCCGGAAAAATGCGGAGGACGCCTTCGTGAGCATCGGCGCTCCCGCGGTTGCGCCCCTGCTCGCCGCTCTGCAGGACAGAGACTCGTCGGTCCGAAACGGAGCCTCAGCCGCCCTGGCCAAAATGGTTGCACGATGGATTGAAATGCTCAGGAATGAAAAGGCAACCGTTCGCCGCGAGGCATCGGACAACCTCGCCGGCGTCGGCGCTTCTGCCGTCGAGCCTCTGATCGCGGCCCTGAAGGACAAGGACCTGTCTGTCCGAAGCGGTGCCGCGGATGCCCTCGGCAAAATCGGCGAGCCCGCCGATGTACCCCTGCTGGCTGCCCTGAAGAGTGAAAACCTGGAGGTGATTGCAGGCGCCTACGTAATTTATATCCGCAGGGGGACGCCGGGATCGGAGGATCTTCTTGTCAAAGCTCTGGATAAATACGGGAAGCGCACGCCCGCGATGGCGCAGGATTTTCTTGACAGCGGCAACGCACTGCTGGCGGCCTTCGCGAAACAGTGGCTGCTGAAGAACGGCCCGGTCCCGCTGGCGGAGCCTGCGAGCGGCGGAAGCCCCCGTTGGGGAATCCGGTGATGCGGTTTTCCACGGATTCGCCGGACCTGGCCAATAGAAGCCGGAAAGTCGGCGAAGCGGATCTTTGCGCCGAAGGCTGAACCTTCCGCGCAGATTCAGTGCTTCGGTAGGCGTCTCTACCCGGTGAATGCATTTTACGACCCCGTGTCATTCCCGACGGCAACAGTTTCGAAGGAGGTCCCGCCATGGCCTTTCAGAGAGTGTGGCATCGATCCTATGCCCCGGGTGTTCCGGCGGAAATCGATATTCAGGAAATCACCGTAGCGGAGGCCCTCATTCGGACTGCCCGAAGGTTCCCCAATCACACGGGCTTCATCTACATGGGCAAACGGATCACCTACCGGGAGATCGACGCCCTGGTGAACCGTTTCGCCAATGCCCTTTCCGCGCTGGGCGTCCGGGAGGGCGACAGGGTGGCCATGCTCCTTCCCAATCTGCCGCAGCTCATCATTGCCAACCATGCGGCGCAGCGTCTCGGCGCGGTGACGGTCATGAACAACCCCCTTTACACGGAAAGGGAGCTGGCCCGGCAGCTCGCCGATTCCGGCGCGCGGTTTCTCGTCACGCTGGACCTGCTGCTTCCCCGGGCGCTGTCCCTGAAGGGGCAGACGGGTGTCGAGACCATCGTGACATGCCACATCAACGATTACCTGCCCTTCCCGAAGAAGCAGCTTTTTCCGCTCGTGAAGAAAACCATGTACCGGAAGATAACGCCGCAGGCCGGCGTTCATGAGTTCATGGATCTGGTCGGGAAGTATCCCGCCGACCCGGTCCCGGACCGTTCCCGGTGGGACGAAGCAGGCGCGATCATCTATACGGGCGGGACGACGGGACTCTCAAAGGGCGCCGTGCTGACCCATGCCAATCTTTCTTCCGTCGTTCAGATTTTCCGGGCGTGGTTTCCCGATCTGAGGGACGGGGAGGTGCACGTCGTCGGCACCTATCCCATTTTTCACTCCGCCGGATATGTGGTCAGCCAGAACCTCATCATCTGGAGCGGGTGGACGAGCACGGTCATTCCGCGGCCCGAGCCGGGCATCCTTCGGGAAACCGTGAGGAAATACCGGCCGGACTTCCTGCCCGGCGTGGCCTCCATCTTCGTGGGCCTTCTTGCGGACCCGGAATTCCGGAAGATGGATCTGTCCTTTATCCGGGGATTCTTCACCGGGGCGGCGCCCATCTCGGCCGATACGGTCCGGGACCTGAGAATGCTCACCGGCAAGGATGTCTACGACAATTACGGGATGACGGAGAACGTGGCCTTCGCGACGGGGATGCCCTGGGGCGGTAAAAGGAAGATCGGCACGGTGGGCGTTCCCTTTCCCGGAACGGACGTGAAGATCGTGGACGTGGAGCGGGGAGAGGCGGAATTGAAACCCGGCGAGCCCGGGGAGATCTGCATCAAGGGGCCACAGGTGATGGCAGGCTACTACAGGCAGCCCGACGAGACGGCCCGGGCCATTCGGGACGGCTGGCTCTACACGGGAGACATCGGCATCATGGATGCGGAGGGGCACCTGTCCATCGTGGACCGCAAGAAGGATTTGATCGTGTCGGGCGGCTACAACATCTACCCCAAGGAGATCGACGAGGTCCTGTTTCAGCACGAAAAGATTCTCGAGGCCTGCACGATCGGCGTCCCCGACGCCTATCGCGGGGAATCGGTAAAAGCCTACGTTGTCCTTCGGCCGGGGATGCGGATGACCGCGGACGAGGTCATCTCCTATTGCCGGGGACAGTTGGCCGCCTACAAGGCGCCCAGGGCCGTGGCGTTCATCGATTCCCTTCCCAAGAGCGCCGTGGGAAAGGTCCTGCGGCGCGAACTGCGGGACCGGGATGAAAAACAGCGATCCGGGGGAGCCGGATCCGGAGAGAAGGGACAATCATGAACAATGCCCGCCGTACATTTACCGTGGATGAGATCGAACCGCGGATCGGCCTGGTCACGCTGAACCGGCCGGATCGGCTCAACGCCATCAGCGTGGAGATGCTGGACGAATTCAACGCCCTGTTCGCCGACCTGGCGAAGGACGATGCATTCCGCGTCCTGATTCTGACGGGGGCGGGGCGGGGCTTCTGCGCCGGGGCCGACCTCGAAGATGCCGTGACCCACAGGGATTCGGCAGCCTTTTCCGACCCCGAGAGCTTCCTTCGGCTGGTCCAGGAGCGCTATGCCGCGCTGATTCTCGGTCTTCGGAAAATCCCGCAGCCGCTGATCGCCGCGATCAACGGACCGGCCGCGGGCGGAGGCTTTTCCATGGCCCTCGCCTGCGACATCCGCGT
>CAYWTL010000069.1:0-12803 GCA_964460245.1 uncultured Syntrophaceae bacterium
TTCCAGTAGCCGTGGACGTTCAGGTGACGGTAGGGCTCGATCCCGGCCGCCTTGAGCATCGTGGGCCAGTAGATGCCGTGGGGTTTCAGGATGTCCTTGGCGATGAGGTGTTGCGCCGCGGGCCAGAAGGTCTTGAAGTTCTCCCCGTCGGGATAGCCCGGGGCGGTGATGTAGTTGATGAGGGCGTCGAACCAGACATAGGTCACGTAATTCTCGTCGAAGGGCAGCGTAATCCCCCAGGTCAGCCGCGTCTTGGGGCGGGAAATGCAGAGATCCTCCAGGGGTTCGCGAAGGAAGGCAAGGACCTCGTTGCGGTAGCGTTCCGGGCGGATGAAATCGGGGTGGTCCCGGATGTATTGGATGAGCCACGCCTGGTATTTGCCCATGCGGAAGAAGTAGTTGCTCTCCTTGCGGTATTCCGGTCGGGTCTGGTGGTCCGGGCAGCAGCCGTCCACGAGCTCCTTCTCCATGTAAAACCGCTCACAGCCGACACAGTAATGTCCCTCATAGTGTCCGAAATAGATGTCCCCGGCGTCATGCACCTTTTGCAGGATCCGGCAGACGTTTTCCACATGGTTCGCGTCGGTGGTCCGGATGAAGTAATCGTTGGTCACGGCCAGCTCCGGCCAGAGGGCGCGGAACTGGGCGCTGATCCGGTCGGCGTATGCCTTCGGGGAAATGCCGGCCTTCTGCGCGGCTTCCGCGATCTTATCGCCGTGTTCATCCGTCCCGGTCACGAAAAAGGTCCGGTATCCGGCCAGGCGGTAATAGCGGGCGAGCACGTCGGCGACGATCGTCGTATAGGCATGACCGATATGGGGAGACGCATTGACGTAATAGATCGGGGTGGTGATGTAGTAGGCTCTTTCCATAACAGGCTCCTTTCCATGCGGGCAGAGGTGCCCGGCCGGCGCCCTGATCCCTACAATTCGCTGATATGAAGGGTGATTTCCTTGCCGCCCTCGAGCAGCACGGCAATCTCGCCCTGCAGGACATTCTGCCGGATGACTTTGCCGCGCCCGTCCGGGCAATCGATCATCTTGCCGCATTTGGGCATGCTTTTCTTCATTTCCAGGTAGCCTTCATACTCGTAGGCCAAACAGCACATGAGCCTGCCGCAGACGCCGGAAATCTTTTCGGGGTTGAGCGACATGCTCTGCTCCTTGGCCATCTTGACGGAGACGCGGTCGAGGTTGTGCAGAAGGGTGGCGCAGCAGACCTCCCGGCCGCAAATCGCCAGTCCCCCCGTCATGCGGGCTTCCTGACGGGCGCCGATTTGCCTCAGCTCGATCCGGGTCTTGAGCCTCTGAACCAGGTCCTTGACCAGTTCCCGAAAATCCACGCGGTTTTCCGCCGTGAAGTAGAAGATCACCTTGCTTCGGTCAAACAGACACTCCACCCCGGTCAACTTCATGGGAAGGTTTCTTGCGGCGATTCTCTCCAGGCAGTAGCGGCGGGCATCCTCCTCGAGACGGTCGTTTTCTTCCTTGGTTTGCAGGTCTTCCCCTGTGGCCTGACGAACGATGACCTTCAGGTCGGCGGGAAGGCGGGAGGCCGGCACTTGCCGCACCTCCGTGGTCACGGTGCCCAGCACCAGGCCGTTTTCCGTTTCGATGATCACCGGGTCGTTCTTTTTCAGAGGCAGATCGGCGGCGTGGAAGGTGTAGGCCTTTCCCTCCTTCTTGAACTGGATGGACACGATACGCTTCAAAGGATCTTCCTCCCCGCATTTTGACTGAGCGCGAGTTTAAACATCATTGCCTCCAAAGTCAACGGTTTGTTGGCATTCTGATCGATGGCCCGGGCGGCGCGGTTCACGGTCCGAATGTTTTGCAGCAGGTCCGCTCCGGACAGCCCTGCCGCAAACGACCGGATCGCGGGGATGCGGTCATGATTGAACAGCATGGCGTTGTCCGACGTCTCCTTGCAGACGATGGCATCCCGAAAGCAGCTTCTCAGGATGTCGAGCCGTTCCAGAATGCCTTTCCGGTCCCCTCCGAATTCGCCGGCAAAGGACAGAACCTGCAACGGGTCCTTCATTCGCTCGTCAAAAAGCCGGTCCAGGAACCGACATCGGAGCGTCAGGTAATTCTCGTCGTTCATCTCGATCGCCCGACCGATGCTGCCTCCGGAGGAGGACGCAAGCATGTGCGCCGCTTCCGGGGCGAGAGAGAGGCGCTCCCGCAGGTACCGGAAAACGGTTTCCCGGCTGAGCGGGCCGAAGCGGAGCATCTGGCACCGGGAAAGGATGGTTTCCGGAAGCTGGTAGGGCCGCGGGGTAATGAGGATCAAGAGATTGTTCCGGTTCGGTTCCTCGAGGGTCTTCAGGAGCGCGTTGGCGGAGGTGATGTTCATCCGGTCCGCGTCCGCGAGGATGAAAACCCGCCTCCCTCCTTCAAAAGGGCGGAATTTCATCTGTTCCTGGAGTTCCCTGACGGCCTGGATGCGAATGAACTGGCCTTCCGGTTCGATGATGGAGACGTCGGGGTGGTTCCGGTGATCGATTTTCAAACAGGACGGGCAGGCGTCGCAGGCATCGCGGGGGCCGCGCCGGCAGTTGATCGCCTTGGCAACGGTCAAAGCCGCTGTTTTCTTGCCGATTCCCTTCATGCCGCAGAACAGGTAGGCATGGGGGGTCCGGTTTTGCTCGAGCGCGTTTTGCAGGATGCCGATTTGCTTTTCGTGACCCAGGATGTCCCGGAAAATCATGTGTGCTACCGTCCGAGGAACGAGGTCAGGTGTCCGCGGACCTCTTGATGAACCGTTGCGATGTCCCGTGAGGCATCGATCACGCGAAACCGCTCCGGCTCCTGTCGGGCCAGCGACAGGTAGCCCGCGCGGATTCTTTGGTGAAATTCCGCCTGCTCGTTCTCGAAACGGTCTTCCCGTCGCGAGCCTCTCATCCGCGCGATCCGGTCCCTGGCCCGTGTCAGGCCGGCATCGACGGGGAGATCGAACAGCAGGGTCAGACCGGGCTTCAGCGACAGGCAGGCAAAATCGTTCAGTTCCCCGATAAAATCGGTATCCAGCATCCGGCCGAATCCCTGATAAGCCAGCGAAGCATCGGTGAAACGGTCGCAGAGAACCGGTTTTCCGGCCTTCAGGGCGGGCAGAATCACCTCCTCGACATGCTGTGCCCGGGCTGCCGCGAAAAGAAGCAGTTCCGCTCTCGCACCGATCGGGTATGGCTCCGTGTTGAGCAGAATTTCCCGGATTCTTCTTCCCAACGGCGATCCGCCGGGCTCTTCGGTGAGGGTGTGGGGGATTTGCCGGTTGTCCAGATATTCGCCCGCCAGCCGTATCTGGGTTGTTTTTCCGCAACCTTCAATCCCTTCAAAGGTGATGAACGCTGTCATGGGTGATTCCGGTTTTAAGGTGCGGAGTTTTTCAATCTCGGGACGATCGAAGGCGGCCCGGCGGGGTAAAAGCAGGACTATTTGTCTTCTCCGGGGACAATCGCCTCGACGGGGCACTGATCCGCGCAGGCCCCGCAATCCGTGCACAGTTTGGGGTCGATGACGTACTTGTCGTCGCCCTCGCTGATCGCCTCCACGGGACATTCATCTTCACAGGAACCGCAGGCAATGCACTCATCCGTAATGATATAAGCCATTTTTATGATCTCCTTGCGAGTGTTTTCACGGGGTCGGGAAGTTCCGTCTTCCTTCAGGGCACGGCGACCACTTCCCGGACGCCGGGCACCTCTTTTTTCAGGTATTTCTCGATGCCCATCTTGAGGGTCATCTGCGACATCGGGCAGCCCCGGCAGGCCCCGAGCAGTTTCACTTTGACGGTGCCGTCCGTCATGACATCAACCAGTTCCACGTCTCCTCCGTCCGCCTGAAGGTTGGGTCGGATCTGATTGATCGCCTTCTGTACGCTTTCCTTCATGCTTTCGTCTCCATTCCTTTGCTCATCCGTGCGGCCGCGTCAATGCGGCATTTTACCGATCATCATGGCGGTCAGCTTTTTCGCGACGCCGGGCAGTTCCGGTTTCAAGATCCAGTAATCCTCCAAGATATGGTGACTTGCCGTCCAGACGATCCGGCCGCTTCTTGTGTCCACCAGGTCAATGCCCATGCCGACCTTGGCGAATTTGTCTCTGCCGTCCGTCGTATACTGCCAGAAATCGACGCGGGCGACGAGCAGGGCATCCGCCTGGATCAGATCTCCGATCCTGCGGCTCAATTCCGGGTCGGAGAAACTCAACGCCTTCAGCTTCGCCAGATAATCGAATAGGGCCTTTTTCAGCTCATCGCCGGATTCGAAACCGCGGCGGAAGGCATCGGCGGCGATCACGGAATCAAACCACTTTCGCTTCACCAGCTCGGCGGCGATGATGTCGTCAACCACGCCCCGGGCCTCTTCAAAAGGCCCCACGTCAACCGGCAGAATCCCGATCCTTTGCGGGTGAAAGTTCCGGGCCTCCGGCGCCGTCTGTGAATAAAGGAGGCTGCCGCAGCCGAAAAGCGCCAGTGCCAGCAGGATCGCCAGGCAGGCGTACCGGATGTTTTTCTTCATGACGGGCTCCCGGGTGACGGGAAGGTTCAGCCGAACCACCTTGTCGCCAAAAGCCATGCCGCCGCGCCGAAACCGGCGATGACATAGCTGGTTTCCAGCAGACCTTCCAGAACTACCGCCGAAAACGCGGCCCTTCTATCACAAAGTTTGAAACAAATCCATATATAAAATAGGCAAATCAAAAGGATCAGGGCCAGCGGGGAAGTCCATTCCGCAAAAAAGGACAGAAGAAGGAAAAAGAACAGGATGCCCACGATTCCTTTCAGGAGTTCCAGGCTTCTTTTCCGGCCGATGAGAACCGGGATCGTTTCCCTGCCGATGAAACGGTCGCTCTGCATGTCCAGGATGTCCGACAGGACGGAGCGGATAAAGACGATGGCGAAGGTGAAGAGGAACGCGACGATCACGCCCGGCGTCAGCGACACGCCGGCCTCGATCCGGGGGACCACTGCGGCGACGGCGGCCCAGGCAAATGCCATGGAGATGTTTTTTGAGCCCGGAAGGTCTTTGAGGCTTCTGAAGCGCCATCCCTCGGGCAGGACGTTCAGGTTGTAGAGAATCCCGATCAGGGAAATCACAAAGAGCAGAACAAAGGGCGCCGGGCCGATGACGAACGCACAGGATAACGACAGAAGGAGGGCGGCTGCGGCGGAGGCGAAATAGAGGTTCGAATGCCGCCGATAGGATTCTTCCCGGAACGATCCCAGTATGGATGTTTTTTCCCGGTTGATGAAGCGGTTGAGGGTGTGCATGGCGTAAACATAGAGGGCCGTTGTCAGCATATTCAAGAAATGAACCGGCAAGCCCTGAAGCGTCATGCTGACCAGGGACAGACACCCCGCGCCCAGAGCCGAGTAAACATCCGTCCGGATCATCCAGAGCCAGGCATGGAAGGGTCCCGCGGCAGGTTTGTGCGTGCGGCTCTGCCGTTCCGAGATGTCGTCCACAACGCGGTCGATAATCCAGTTCGGGGTGGACGCGCCGGCGGTAACACCGATCCGGTTGAACCGGTCGATGGCCGTGTTTTTGAGTTCATCGGCTGTTTCAATGTGAAAGGTTGCCGTTCCCGACATCTCGGACAGGCGGGCCAGCTGCATTGTATTGGCGCTGTTCCGGCCGCCGACAACGACAATGGCGTCCGTTTCCGTCGCCATGTTCTTGATTTCGCTTTGTCTTTTTTCCGTGGAATCGCAGATCGTGTTGAAGACGATGGTGTCGGGAAAGCGGGCTTTGACGGCAGCCACAAGCCTCATGAAAATGTCTGTGTTCTGCGTGGTCTGCGCGACCACGCAGACCTTTTGCATTTCCGGCAGGCGCGCGACGTCCTCCGGGCTGTTGATGGCAATCCCCCGGTCATAGGCATAGCCCAGCAGGCCGCCGACTTCCGGGTGCTTTTCGTCGCCGATGATGAGGGTGGCGTAATCCCTGGACGCGTGCTTCCGGATGATGGCCTGAACGTGTGCCACTTTCGGGCAGGTGGCATCGATGATTTTCAGGCCCTTTTCCCGAATGGCTTTTCTCTCCTGGGGGGAAATGCCGTGGGCGCGGACCACGAGTGTGGCGCCGGGTCGGCAGGACGCGATCCCCTCCAGGCCGCTGACGGGGATGATGCCGCGCTTTCTCAGCAGTTCGACGGTTTGCGGATTGTGGATCAGGGGCCCGTAGGTGTAGATCGGTTCCGTCCCTTTGCGCCGGGTCATGTCCAGGACCAGGTCCACTGCCCTCTTTACGCCCATGCAAAATCCGGCCGTTCTGGCTAAAACGACGCTCATGAGGGAGGATCCTTCCTTTCGGATTTTACCGCGTATATGAAAAATTCCCGGTTGCCCGCCGGACCTTGAAGCGCGGATTCAACCGTGCCCTGGACGTCTAGGTCCAAGCCCCGGAAAAAGGTTTTCATCTCTTCCAGCACCCTTGCGTGCAGGGCGGGGTTCTTGACGACCCCCCGTTTTTGAACCTCCTCCCTCCCGACCTCGAACTGCGGTTTGATCAGGGCCAGGATCGCCGCTTTTTCCCCGATCAGGCGGATGACCGCCGGCACGACCAGCTTGAGGGAGATGAAGGAGGTGTCGATCGTGGCGAAATCAATGGTTCCGTTCAGGGCCCGGCCGTCGAAATAGCGGATGTTCGTACGCTCCAGGCTGACCACGCGGCGGTCCTGCCGAAGGCGCCAGGCCAGTTGGCCGTAGCCGACGTCGACGGCATAGACCCGAGCCGCGCCCTCCTGAAGCAGGCAGTCCGTGAAGCCCCCGGTCGAGGCCCCCACATCGAGGCAGATGAGATTCCGGATGGAGAGACTGAAATGGTCCAGGGCGCTCTTGAGCTTGAGCCCTCCCCGGCTGACATAGGGGTGGTCCTCGCGCAGAAGCCGGACGTCGGCATCCTGCGCCACGAGCGCGCCTGCCTTGTCCACTCGCTCCTCCCCGACCCGGACCATCCCGGACAGGATGACGGCCCGGGCCCTTTCCCGGGTGGGTACAATCCCCCGCGCCACGAGTAGTTGATCGAGTCTGATCTTACGGAGAGGGGTCATGGACGGACAGCACGCTCCGAACCGGTCGTGCAACGGATTTTCGCGGGCGGTGAACCTCATTCACGATTCCACCATTTGCCGCACAGCCTGAATGATTCCGGCTTCGTCGATGCCGTACATGCTTCGCAGTTCCGCCTGCGCAGCATGGGTGACAAACTCGTCGGCAATGCCCAGGCGCCGGACCCGCACATCCTGAATGCCTTTCTTTTCGAAGAGTTCCAGCACGGCGCTCCCGAATCCGCCCATCAGGACATTCTCCTCCACGGTGATGACTTTTTTCAGGTCGCGCGCCGTCCTGCAGAGAAGCTCCTCGTCCAGGGGCTTGATGAAGCGCGCGTTGATGACCCGAATGCCGATCCCCTCCTGCCGGAGTTTCCCGGCGGCTGCCATGGCGGGCTGGACCGTGGAGCCGATCGCCACGACCGCCAGGTCCGGCCCGTCGCAGAGGATTTCCCCCCTGCCGACGGGAAGGGTCCGCAGCGTTTCGTCCAGGTCCACGCCGACGCCCGACCCGCGGGGATAGCGGACGGAGACGGGACAGCGGCACTCCGTCGCCGTCTTGAGCATGTGCTGAAGCTCGTTTTCGTCCTTCGGGGCCATGGCGATGATGTTCGGCACGGAGCGAATGTAGGCGTAATCGAACAGTCCGTGATGCGTCGGGCCGTCGTCGCCCACGAAGCCGCCCCGGTCGAGCGCCAGAACGACGGGGAGATTCTGGAGGCAGACGTCATGAAGGATCTGGTCATAGGCCCGCTGCATGAAGGTGGAGTAGATGGCCACGACGGGGACGTATCCCTCGGTGGCCATGCCGGCGGCAAAGGTCACGCCGTGCTGCTCGGCGATGCCGACATCGTAGAACCGGTCGGGGAATTCCTTCGCGAAGAGGTCGAGGCCGGTCCCGTCGCACATTGCGGCGGTGATGGCCACGACTTTCGGATTGGCCTGGCCGAGACGGACCATCGTTCGCCCGAAGACCTGGGTATAAGACGGGATCGTGTTTCCTTTCACGGCTGATTCGCCGGTTTCCACGCAGAAGGGAGCGATTCCGTGGAACCGAGAAGGATCCTGCTCGGCGAATGGATAGCCCCGCCCCTTCCGGGTCAGGACGTGGACCAGCACGGGGCCGTCCATCTTGCGGACGTTCTCGAGGTTCTTGATGAGATGGTCCAGGCGGTGCCCCTCCAGGGGTCCCACGTAATTGAATCCGAGCTCCTCGAACAGGGCGCCCGGAACGATCAGGGCCTTGAGGGATTCCTCGAGCTGGCGGGTAAACCGGACCATCTGGTCGCCGATGGAGGGGATGGTTTTCAGGAAATGCTTGAATTCCGTTTTCAGTTTCGTCACCGTCTGACCGGTCATGATGCGATTCAGATAGGAGGACATGGCGCCCACGTTCGGGGAGATGGACATCTCGTTGTCGTTCAGGACAATGACCAGGTCCTTCTTGCGGTCCCCCGCCCAGTTCAATCCTTCGTAGGCCATACCGGCGGTCATGGATCCGTCGCCGATGACGACGACAATCTTGTAATCCTCCCCCTTCAGGCACCGGGCTTCGGCGATGCCGGCGGCCGCGGAAATCGAGGTGCTGCTGTGTCCCACGTTGAAGACGTCGTAGGGGCTTTCCTCGCGCTTCGGGAATCCGCTGATGCCCCCCTTCTGGCGAAGCGTGTGAAACCGGTCTTTGCGGCCCGTGATGATCTTGTGGGCATAGGCCTGGTGGCCGACGTCCCAGATCAGCTTGTCCTTCGGCGTGTCGAAAACCCGGTGCAGAGCCAGCGTGAGTTCCACGGTCCCCAGCGAAGGCGCCAGGTGGCCGCCGCAGCGGGAGACGGTATCGATCATCTTCTTCCGGATCTCTCCGGCCAGCCGGTTCAGTTCAGCCAGGTCGAGGCGACGGATGTCCGACGGGACGTTGACGCGTGCCAGAACGCTGCCCTTCGCGGCTTCATCCTGCATGCCGCGGTTCCTCGCATGGGTTGTGAATCGACATCCCGTTCCCTTTCAAAGGTTTCTCGCGACGATGTAGCGGGCAATGGCCCGCAGCGGTTCGGCCCGTTCGTCGAAGGATCGGATTTCGAAAAGGGCCCGCTCGGTCAGCTCCGCTGTTTTCGCCTTGGACGCGTCGATGCCCCACAGGCCCGGAAAAGTCAGTTTCCCGCGCTTTGCATCGCTGCCGGTGTCTTTTCCCAGAGTGGACCGGTCCCCTTCCACGTTGAGGATGTCGTCGGCAATCTGAAAGGCCAGCCCGGCATGACGGCCGTAAGCGCTCAGGGCTTCGAGGTCCTCCGCGCGTGCCCCGGACAGCAGCGCCCCCGCCCGGACGGATGCCAGGATCAGGGCGCCCGTTTTGTGGGTGTGGATGTAATCGAGGGTCTCCGGCAGGGGGCTCTGCCCCTCGGACTGAATGTCGACGATTTGCCCCCCGATCATTCCCCGAAAGCCGGCGGCTTCCGCGATTTCATGAATTGCCCGCAACAGCCTTTCCGTGGGAACCGGGAGGGCCCGGTCCACGGCGGACATCAGGGAAAAGGCCTCCGTCAGGAGGGCGTCGCCGGCCAGGATGGCGGCCGCTTCTCCGAACACCCTGTGACTGGTCGGCCGTCCCCGCCGCAGATCGTCGTCGTCCATGGCCGGCAGATCGTCATGGATGAGCGAATAGGTGTGGATCATTTCCAGGGCGCAGGCCACCGGCAGGACGGCCTGGATGCTTCCCCCCACCGTCTCGGCGGAGGCCAGGCAAAGGATCGGCCTCAGCCGCTTCCCGCCGGCGAAGAGGCTGTAGCGGGCCGCCTGAAAGATCAGCGGCGGGAAAGCGTCCGGGCCGGGCAGAAAGCCGTTCAGCGCCGCATCGATCATCTCTTTTCGGGCGGCCAGGTAGTCTTTCAGCGGGAACCCCTTATCCGTCGTCACGCTCTTCTCCCTGCAGGGGCTTGACGACCAGGTCCTCACCCTGCTTGAGCAGGAGTTCCACCCGCCTTTCCGCCTCGTCCAGCTTTCGGGCGCAGAGCTGCGCCAGGCGGGTTCCCTCTTCGAACGCCTTGAGCGATTCTTCGAGGGTCAGGTCCCCCGTTTCCATTCTTCGGACCAGCTCTTCCAGCTTCCCCAACGCCGCTTCGAAATTTTCCTTGGCCATCTTACTCCTCGTAAACGCGCGTGACCCGCGTATCGAAACTGCCCGAGGCGACCCGGACACGGACGTCCACCCCGGCGGAAACATCGCCTGCCCGTCGGATGATGGTTCCGCCGGGCAGGCGTCGGGCAATGCTGTAGCCCCGGCTCAGGACGGCCAGCGGACTCAGGCTGTCCAACATGGCGGTCAGGAAATTCAACCGGTCCTTGCACCGTCCCAGTGCCTTGCCGGCCAGGCCGGTCATCCTTTTTCGCTCGCGATCGAGGGTCAACCGGTGCTCGCGGAATCGAACGGCCGGGCAGACCCGGCTGAGACGGTTCTCCAACCGGACCAATCCCTGTTTTTTTTCCGCGATCAGGCGGTGAAGGGCTCGATGCGCTCTCTCCAGCCGGTCATCGACCAGCAGGCGAAAATCGGCCAACCTTCGCTTCGGGTCCCTCAGCCGCTCGTTCACAAGCGTCAGCCGCTCCCGAAACCGGCGCATCACCCGCTGGTAGAGATGGAACATCCGGTGATGAAGGTCTTCCAGGTTCGCGATGAGCTCCCGCCGGATCGGAACGGCCAGTTCCGCCGCAGCGGATGGGGTCGGCGCCCGCAGGTCGGCGACAAAATCCGCGATGGTGAAATCCGTCTCGTGACCGATGGCCGAAATGACGGGGACCCGGGAACGGAAGATGGCGCGGGCCACTCCTTCGTCATTGAAGGGCGCCAGGTCTTCCGGCGACCCGCCGCCCCGGGCCAGGATTATCACATCGATGCCTCCGACGGCATTCATGCGGTCGATCGCCTGAATGATTTCCGCGGGCGCCTCGCTGCCCTGGACGCGCACGGCGGCAATCAGGATGCCCACCGAGGGGAACCGGCGGCCGGTGATTGTCAGAATATCTTGAATCACGGCGCCCGTCGGGGAGGTGACGACGCCGATCCTTTCCGGAAGGAAAGGAATCCGCTTTTTGTGAGCGGCGTGGAAAAGGCCTTCTTTTTCCAGCCGGTTCTTCAGCTGTTCAAAGGCCATCTGCAGCGCGCCGATCCCCTTCGGCTCCATGCGCTCCACGATCAGCTGGTATTCGCCCCGCGGTGAATAGACGCTGAGCCGGGCCCGGCAGATCACCTGCATGCCCTCCTCCGGATCGTATATGAGCCTTCGGTTCGAAAAGGTCGCTCCGGGCCCGAAGGGGGAGCGGAAGACGACACAGCGGATCTGGCTGCGATCATCCTTGAGCGTGAAGTAGATATGCCCGGATGCGGGCCGGCGCAGACTGGAAATTTCCCCTTCCACCCAGAGAAGCTCGAAGTTGGCTTCCAGGAGGTCTTTGATCCGGCTGTTCAGTGCCGAAACCGTCAGGATTTCGTTGATCATATCGGTTGCACCATCGTGCCACTACCAGAAAAAATAGAGGATGACAAGAATGAATTGAGCGGCGACGGATCCGGTCATTGACTTTTCAGGGTCGATGATTTATAGAAAGCGCGATGACCGGCGGAAGTCCGGCGCGGGAGAAATCATGAAAAAAAAGGATTATCTGAGAAAGCCGGTGCGGCACATCGACTTGACGTCTTTCGACGCGACGGCGATTATTGAGGCCATGCGGGGGATGTCTTTCACCGCCCGGGACCTGGCGACGGCCGCCGACATCTACGGGCGGATGCTGAAAGACAAGGCCTGCGCGGTGATCCTGACGATCGCCGGCAGCACGGGCGCCGCCGGATGCTTGAACGTTTATGCGGACCTCGTCCAGCACAACATGGTCGATGCGGTGGTCGCGACCGGTGCGGCCATCGTGGATATGGATTTTTTCGAGGCCCTGGGGTTCCGGCATTACCAGGGGAGTCCCCATGTCGATGACCGAATCCTGAGAAAGCTTTACATCGACCGGATCTACGATACCTATATCGATGAAATCTCCCTGCAGGCCTGCGACCGCGCAATCGGAGAGATCGCCGATCGGCTGGATCCGCGCCCTTACTCTTCCCGGGAGTTCATTCGGGAAATGGGGCGCTATCTGACGGTTCATGCCAAAAAGAAAGGCTCCCTCGTCCAGGCGGCCTATGAAAACGACGTGCCGGTTTTCTGCCCCGCCTTTTCCGACAGCAGCGCCGGATTCGGTCTGGTCCTTCACCAGCACCGGCGCCCGGAGAATCACCTTTCCATCGATTCCGTAAGGGATTTCTGGGAATTGACGCGGATCAAGATCAAGGCGAAAACAACGGGACTGCTCATGATCGGAGGCGGGGTGCCGAAAAATTTTGCCCAGGATACGGTCATCTGCGCCGAGATTCTGGGGGAGACGGTACCCATGCACAAATATGCCGTTCAGATTACCGTCGCCGATGTCCGGGACGGCGCCTGCTCCAGTTCGACGCTCAAGGAGGCCAGTTCCTGGGGAAAGGTCGATACCGCTTTCGAGCAGATGGTTTTTGCCGAAGCCACATCGGTACTGCCGCTCCTGGCCAGTTATGCCTACCATCGGGGCGACTGGAAAAAGAGAAAGAAGCGGCGCTTCGCCAAGCTGTTTGAATCGTGAAAAAGGGACAGGCGGAAGGCCTGTCCCTTGCAGGGTGGCTGGTGGAGATGAGGGGGCTCGAACCCCTGACCTCGGCATTGCGAACGCCGCGCTC
>CAYWTL010000070.1:0-12701 GCA_964460245.1 uncultured Syntrophaceae bacterium
CGCCGTGCAGTACGAATGGCCGGTGTGCACCCCCATGGCGTCCACGTTTTCAATGAAGCAGACGGTGATCATTTTGCTTTTCGCGTCGCGCACCACCTCGAGTTCCAGCTCTTCCCAGCCCAGCACGGACTCCTCGACCAGGATCTGGCCCACCAGGCTGGCGGCGATTCCCCGGCTGGCGACGGTACGCAGCTCCTCGAGATTGTAGACGAGGCCGCCGCCGGTGCCGCCCATGGTGTAGGCGGGACGGATGACGACCGGATAACCGAGTTGTGCGGCGATCTTCTCCGCCTCCTCGACGGTGTAGGCCGGCTCGCTCCTGGGCATCTCGATGCCGAGGCGGTTCATGGTTTCCTTGAAGGCGATCCGGTCTTCGCCCCGCTCGATGGCATCCACCTGGACGCCGATGACCCGGACGTTGTGCTTTGCGAGGATTCCCGCCTTGGCCAGTTGGGAGGTCAGATTCAGGCCGGTCTGGCCGCCGAGATTCGGCAGGATCGCATCGGGCTTCTCGTTCTCGATGATTTCGATCATTGTCTGGAGATTGAGGGGCTCCACATAGGTGACGTCGGCCATTCCGGGGTCGGTCATGATGGTCGCCGGGTTCGAGTTGACGAGCACGATTTCGTAACCCAGCTTTCTCAAAGCCTTGCAGGCCTGGGTTCCCGAGTAGTCGAACTCGCAGGCCTGTCCGATCACGATCGGGCCGGAGCCGATGATCATGACCTTACGGATGTCGCTGCGTTTTGGCATTTCGTATCCTTTCTGTTCAGCCCATGACCGGGCCGGTCATGGGCTTTATTGTCGGGTTCGTGAACGGGAAATGCGGGAGAGCGCAGGCCGGAACCCGGCCTGTCCGTCTGCCGGCGTGAATCCTCACGGGCGTGGGGACTATATGGGAGTTGACCCCCTCCTGTCAAGGCTTTACGGAAACCTCTTTTCCCTTGACGGACGCTCGGTCTTTGTCCTAGATTTATACGCGGAGCGAAAGATATTTTCACCCACCGGTCCTGCGTTTGCAGCAGCCTCTGGGGGTGGTCGCGGATCGGCACATCGGAATCAGCTGCGACGGCCTGAACCGCATCATTGAGCAGCACATGGGGCACGTGTTCGTCGTCAGCAAGAAGCCGCTGGCCCAGTGTCTCGGAGTGGTCAAAGCTTTTTCCCGGGGAGACCCGTCGATACCGGTTGAACAATAATGAGGACAGACACTTCCGATAGAGCAGGGACGTCGCTTGCCTGCCCGGCCGCCACCCTCTTCACGGGGCAGCGGCTTCACGGGTTCAGGGTTGTGCAGGTCGAGCAGATTCCGGACATCCGGGCGACCGCCTACGAACTGGAGCATGAGGCGACGGGCGCGAAGGTTCTCCATCTTCACTGCGACGACCGCGAAAACCTCTACGCCATCGGTTTCCGCACGCCGCCCGGCGATTCCACGGGCGTCCCCCATATCCTGGAGCATTCCGTCCTGGCCGGATCCGACCGCTTTCCCCTCAAGGACGCCTTCAACGAGCTCATGAAGGGAACCCTCCAGACCTTCATCAATGCCTTCACCTATCCGGACAAGACGATCTATCCCGTGGCCAGCCAGGTCCGGGCCGATTTTTTCAACCTCGCCCGCGTCTATACCGATCTGGTTTTGCGGCCGCGCCTGCTTCGGCAGACCTTTGCCCAGGAGGGCCATCACCTCGAACCGGCCGATCCGGAAGACCCCGGCGGCGACCTCGTCATTTCCGGCGTCGTCTACAATGAGATGAAAGGAGCCTACGCTTCGCCGGACAATCTGATGTACAAAGCGATCCAGGAGAATCTCTACCCGGATACCACTTATGCGCATGACTCCGGCGGGAACCCGGAGGAGATTCCGGAGCTCACCTACGAGGCATTCCGCCGGTTTCACCGGGACTACTACTCGCCCACAAACGCCCGCTGGTTCCTCTATGGGGACATTCCTACCGCCGACCACCTGGTTTTTCTGGCGGAGATGCTGTCGGGCTTTGACCGTGTTCCGGTCGAATCTTCCGTGAAGAGCCAGCCCCGCTGGTCGAATCCGTCAAGAGTCCGCGGCGGTTACCCCGTAGGCAGGGAAGAGGATCTGAAAGGAAAAACGATCGTCAACGTGGCCTGGATGACGGCCGAAAACACGGATACGGAAAAGGCTCTGCTCCTGCAGGTTGTGTCGGGAATGCTGGTTGGCAGCGCCGCCGGGCCGCTGCGGAAGGCCCTCATCGATTCCGGGCTGGGAGAGGATCTCTCGCCCGTCAGCGGTCTGGAGCGGGATCTGAAGCAGATCGCTTTTTCCGTCGGGTTGAGGGGCACCGATCCGGAGAAAGCCGATCGGATCGAATCCCTGATCCTGGAGACGCTGCGCCTCGTCGTTGCGTCGGGTTTCGATCGGGACCTGATCGAGGGGACACTGCACCAGGTGGAGTTCCATGGCCGGGAGATTAAACGAAGCGCCTATCCCTACGGGATTCTGCTGATGGGGCGCGCCTTTCATTCCTGGCTTTACGGCGGCGACCCGCTGTCCGGCCTCAATTTTCCCCGCCTGATCGCGGGCATTCGAAGGAAGTGGGCCGACAACCCCGGAATTTTCCAGGATATCGTCAAGACCTGGTTTCTGGACAATCCCCACCGCCTGCTGTCCGTCATGGAACCGGACCCGGCTTTCAATGAAAAACGCGAAGAAGCACGGAAGCGGAAGCTGGACAGGATCAGGACCCGCCTGACCGCCGCGGATCTCGAACGCATCCGCCGCGAGGCCGATCTGCTGAAGGCGTTTCAGTCGGAGGCCGACGCCCCGGAAGCCCTGGCAACCCTTCCCCGGCTGCATCTCGAGGACATTCGCAGAGAGGTAGAGACCATCCCGACCGAAGAAATATCCACCGGCGGCGTCCCGGCCCTGATTCATGACATCTTCACCAACGGGATCGTCTATCTCGACCTGGCTTTCGACGTCTCGGACGTGCCGGAAGATCTTCAGCCTTATCTTCCCCTGCTGGGCAAGCTGATGACCAACATGGGCGCCGCCGGCTGCGGCTACGAGGAGATGGCCAAGCGGATCGCCCTTCGGACGGGAGGGATCGGGTGCACCCCGGCCGCCGGGCTCACGGCCGAAGAGCGGGACCCCTGGCAGAAAATGATCGTCCGCGTCAGCGCCCTTCAACGCAACACGGAAGAGGCGGTGCGGATTGTCTCCGACATGCTCACGGCCGGGGACCTGTCCCATGAGGCGCGCATGCGGGATCTGGTCGCAGAGAAGAAAAACCGTATGCGGGCCTCCGTGATCCCCTCCGGGCATCTCTTCGCAAAGAGGCTTGCCGGGGCCGCGCTGACCCTGCCTGCCTGGCGCGACGAACAATGGCACGGCCGGGCGCAGATTCGGCTGCTGACGGACGTGGCGGACCGGTTCCCGGACGGGACGAAGGAGTTGCAGGAGAGGCTGGAGCGGCTCAGGGAGATGATTTTCAGGAGAGGGAGGCTGACGCTCAATCTGACGTCCGACGGCGAAGGGCTTTCCCGGCTGCAGGAGGCGGCGGAGTGGCTGATCTCCCGCCTGACGGAGGGGGGGGCGCCGGGCGCCGCCTCGATGCCGGACCTCTCCCGTCGGGACGCCGGCGTGAACATCCCGGCGGAAGTCTGCTACGTGGCCCAGGCGATGGAAGCGCCGACCTATGCCGAGCCCCTCGCCGCTTCCCTGTACGTGGCGGCAAAGCAGCTCTCCAACGGCTATCTGTACAAGCAGATCCGCGTTCAAGGCGGCGCTTACGGGGGAATGTGCCAGTTTGACCCGATGAACGGCATCTTTGCCTTTCTCTCCTACCGGGATCCCCATCTTCTCGAAACCCTTGAGGTCTACCGCGGTACGACGGATTATCTCGCGGGAGAACCCCTGACCGGAGAGGACCTGGAAAAGGCGGTAATCGGCGCCATCGGCGCCCTCGACCGGCCCATGGACCCCGCGGGCCGGGGGTACACCGCCATGATCCGGACGTTTGCCGGACTGACCGATAACGAACGCCAGCGCTTCCGGGACCGGGTTCTGGGCGTCACGGCGGAGGCCGTTCGGGAGACGGCCGTCCGCTATTTCAAGCTCGCCGCCGCATCCGCGGTCGTTGCCGTGTACGCTCCGGAAGACAAGCTCCGGAAGGCAAACGAGATCCTGTCTTCACCGCTCGCGCTGGAGACCTTGGCGTAGCGGGACCGGTTTCAACCCGCGGCGAAAGCGGGAGCGGAGAAAAGACGGATGCGACGCCCGCATGCCGCATGGGAAAAGCTTCGGTGTTGAGAGATTTCAAGGCGGCCGCGGAGGAGCCGGCGGCGGGGATTTCAAAAAAGCCGGCGCAGGGGATATTCTGAAGCGCTTTTATGGCCGGTGCAACAGGAGGGTTCCTGACCGATGTGCGGACGCTTTGCCTTGCTCACGGACCTGTCGGCGGTCGTCGCGTCGTTCACCGTCCGGGAAGTCGCCTGCGAATACCGGACGGGGAACGGCATCTCTCCCGGCCAGGAGGTCGCCGCGGTCGTCCACGACGGCGGGAACCGGTTGGTCGGCCTGCGGTGGGGCCTCGTGCCCGCCTGGGCCCGGGACCCGTCCGTCGGTAAGAGGCTGTTCAATGCCCGTGCGGAGACCGTTGCCGAAAAGCCGAGCTTCCGGAATGCGTTCCGCAAGGGCCGTTGTCTCATCGTTGCGGACGGTTTCTACGAGTGGCGGAAAGAGGGAAACGTGAAGAGGCCCTTCTACTTTCATCTCAAATCGGGCAACCCCTTCGGATTCGCCGGTCTTTACGAACGCTGGGCGTCACCGGATCATCAGCCGCTGCTGAGCTGCACGATCATCACTACGGAGCCCAACGCGCTGGTCGAACCCATTCACGACCGCATGCCCGTGATCCTGCCGAAAGAACGGGAAGGATTCTGGCTGGACCCCGGGAACGCGAACTTGCGGGGGCTGCTGTCCATCCTGAAGCCCTATCCCCCGGAAGAGATGGAAGTGACCGAGGCGACCGCCGATTCAGCGGGTGCCTCACGGCGGTGAGGACGGATCGATGGAAAAAAAGCGGATGGAGCAATCCCGCTCCTTCCTCAAGGATACCATCCGGAAGCAGATCGATTTTTCCCGGACCGACCAGAGCCTGGGCGTCGATCCCCCGCCCGTCGAGAAGCCCTGTCCGGAAAATGCCCGGATCCTCGAGCTGCCCGGCATCGGGCAGTGGAGAGGCATTCCGGGGGTGGACCTGACCGCGGCAATCGCCAATCGGCAGAGCCGACGGGGCTATCTGCGGCATGCCCTGACGCTGGACGAACTGTCCTACCTGCTCTGGGCAACCCAGGGCATCCGCAGGAGGATCGATGCCGGACATGCGTACCGGACGGTCCCGTCGGCAGGATGCCGGCACGCGCTGGAAACGTACCTCTGCGTCCTGAACGTGGAGGGGCTCGATCCGGGCATTTACCGGTACCTTCCCGTCGGCCACCGGCTCCTGTTGGCGTTTTTCGAGGAGGGGCTCGCCGAAAAGATCGTTGCTGCCGTATTCGGGCAACCCTATCCGGGCAAGGCTGCCGCGACCTTCATCTGGACGGCCATTCCCTACCGGATGGAGTGGCGCTACGGACTGGCGGCCCACAAGGTCCTGGCCATCGATGCCGGGCACGTCTGCCAGAATCTGTACCTTGCCTGCGAGGCGATCGGCGCGGGAACCTGCGCGATCGCCGCTTACGACCAGGAGGCGCTCGACCGCCTGCTGCGGATCGACGGGAAGGACGAGTTCGCGGTCTACCTGGCGCCGGTCGGAAAGATCCGATCAGGCGGGGGCAGGGGATGAAGGCGCGGCGCGAAAGGGGAACGGGGCGAAGATCCCTTCAGCAATCGACGTCCCGCTTCTTTCTTTTCAGCCCGTCGATCCTTTCCCGAATGGAGTCCGCCAGAGCTTGAAGCTCATCCTCGTGAAGCTGGTCGAGAAAATGCATTTCCATCTCGGCTTTCAGCAGCTCCCGAATGATTTCGATGAGTTTCCTTTTCGGCATGAGGGGATTCATCCTTGCGGCCGGCGCGGAATGCTGCCGGAGATGACCATGCGCCGGGCCTTCAGAGCGCCTTCGAAGCTTGCGGCGGCTACTGCCATCCGCCGTCGCAGGCGCCGCAGATCCTGCCGCACATGGATCGGTGATCCTGCAGTTCGGAATGCGGAACGGTGATGCCGTTGCCGCATTGCCAGTTGTATCCCAGCATGCCCGTGTAGGTGTATCCCTGCAGCGGCGCGTACATCATGCCGCAGGCAATTTCCCGGGGAGCGGCGCCCGTCGCGTCGCCGCACGAGAAAAGCACCCTGCCGTCTTTCTCCCACGCCCGGTCATCCACGGTGCAGGAGGCCGTCTGACCGGGCGCCCGGCCGCAGGTGTAGGTCTCGGCAGAAAGGGACTGCCACGCCCCCGCCGTCAGGGCGGCGGCAAAAAAGGAAATCAGAAAAATCCGCTTCATGCTTTCCCCCTCGCAATGACCCGGAGCAGCGATCCTTATTTCAGCCCGAAAATCCTTTGGGCATTCCGGAAGTACACCTTTTCCAGAATCTCCGGCTTGTATCCATCGGTCTCCCAGTCCCGGAAAAGGCGCTCGTAGGAGAACCACGGATGATCGGAGCCGAACATGAATCGGTCCTGCAGGCGCCCACCGATTTCCCGCTTCAGCTCGGGCGGGAAATATTTCGGAGACCAGCCGTGGAGCTCGTTGTGGACGTTGGCCTTGTGGATCATGACGGCGATCATTTCGTTGTGGAAGGGCCAGGCGCAGTGCGCGGCAATGATCGTCAGGCCGGGAAACCGCACAGCGACGTCGTCCACGTAGGGGATCGGGTTTTCACGGCTCAGGTGAATTCCACCGCCGCCGGGCTTTCCCTGGCCGATGGCCGTCATGCCCACCGACAGCTTGACCGGCACACCCGCCTCGGCGCACACCTCGTAGAGGGGCCAGTACATCTTGTCGTTGACGGGGATTCCGGTCAGGATGGCGCCGGTGTAGATTCCCAGCATGCCCGCATCGCGAATGCACCTTTCCAGTTCGTGCGCGCCCCGATAGCCGAGCCGCGGGTCGATGTCGGCCCAGCAGCCCAGGACCGTGTCCGGGTAGGTCTTTTTCAGGTGCCCCATGTAGTCGTGCATCTCGCGGATCTGCGCCAGGTCCCGATTCTCGCGGGCCCAGCCGAAAGGGCTCATCATCATCGCCCGCACCCCGGCCGCCCGCAATCCGGCGATGAATTCCGCTTCCCCCGTGAAGGCGGAATCCCGCTTGAAAACAGTGCGCGTCATCAGCTCGATCTCGTCAAGATCGGCATGGAATTTCATCGCTTCCCGGGTGAAAGTCTGCACCTGAACATCAATGGCCTTCATTTTTCGACTCCTCCTTGGTTAAATCTATCACATTTTCCCTGTCCGTTCCGCAAAAATCTCTTGACAATAGAACGTCCGTTCTATATGTACCGCTCATGGCGGGAAAACACACCACGCAAAGCGTCGCGGGGCGGATCGGCCGTTTCTACCGGGAAAACCGGCGAATGCCCTCCTACGCGGAGATGCTCGGCCTGCTGGAGGTCAAATCCAAGAGCGTGATCCATTTCTGGGTCGGCAGACTCATCGCCGAGGGTTTGCTGGAAAAAGACGGCAAGGGCCGCCTGCGGATAACCCGTCGCTCCCTGGCCATCCCCATGGCAGGCGCCGTGCAGGCCGGCTTTCCCTCCCCCGAGGAGGAGGCTCTTTGCGATGTGATGTCTCTGGACGAATACCTGGTGAGCCGTCCCGAGACCTCTTTCCTGCTGCAGGTGACCGGCGACTCCATGATCCAGGCGGGCATCCTGGCGGGGGACCTGGTCGTCATCGAAAAAGGGCGGGAGCCGAAGAGCGGCGACATCGTCATTGCCGAGGTCGACGGGGAATGGACGATCAAGTATTTCAGGAAGCAGGGGAAGGCAGTTTATCTGGAGGCGGCAAACCCCAAATATCCCGTCATCCGGCCGAAGACGGAGCTGCGGCTCGGCGGCGTCGTCACCGCCGCGATCCGGAAATACCACCGGTGAGCAGAAAACCGGCGGTTTCCTTCCACCCCCGATCCTGGCGATCCCGCGCTGCCAAAACCCGATTCACGCCCCATCGGCGTTTCCGTCGTCCAGGCATACCTTCCATCCGTCCCGTTCCCGAATGAGGTAAAACGATTCCGTGGAGGTTCTCATGGGGAGAGCGTCCCGGGGGTATTGGTCCAGATAATGGCTGATTTTGCGCCTGAGGAAAGCGAGGGCATCCAGGTTCTTTTCCGGAATCCTGTCCGGCCCGATTCCCTGAAAAACGACTGCCAGGATGAGTTTGAAATCGGGCGCCGTGACCGTCACGGACGCATCGGCCCGGTTGCCTGTGATTTCGATCTTCTCAACGGAGAAGGAGAAGCCTCGCGCCAGCAGTCCGGCGATCAGGTTGCTTCCCGCTGCATGGCGCGTCCGGAACTCGGCAAGGGGACAATCCGCCCGGGTTCGCGAGGAGAGGCAATGGTAGGCATCTTGCGTGCGGCCGCCGATGAGCCAGTTGAGATAATTGGACAGGACATCCCGTGGATTTAAATTTGTTCCCCGCCGGATCAGGAGAATCAGAAACAGTGTGAGACCCCCGGCGAGAGCGATCAACGCGGCCATGGCTCGACTCCATCGACAGCAGTCCGGAAAGGCCGGACGGGGATGCGGGGCCGGCGTCTTCCCCGATCCATCCGCAGGCCGCCCGCCGGGAAAATCAGCCCGGCACCCTTTTCACCACACCGCTGGTCATCAGCTCCTGGAGCTGGGCCAGAAGCTGCTTTTCCTGCGAGTCGATTTTCATGTCCGCATTGGCAATCGCCAGAATCTTCTCGTATTCCGTGGTCGTGATCTGATGGTCCGTGATGGCCTTGTCGATCATGGCCTTCAATTTGACGGCGTCACTGCTCAGCATACTCAGCACCTCCGCATGAGTTCGATTCCGGATTCAAAGGCCCTTCCGGGCGGACGGAATATAGGGAAGTCTGCCCGAAATGTCAACGGCATTTCCCTGAACGGACCGATGCCGTGAGGCATCGGTCTTCTGGCGCTGCCGTTCGTTTGCCCGCGGCCGGAAGAGGCGGAGATAGATGCGGCACGCGGGGGCCGGGACACACGGTGTTCGGCCCTTCGTGCAGGCCCGCTTGATCGGATGATGTGCGGTGCTTTCACCTTGACCTTTGCGGACGCCGGCCGGGAAAGACGGGTTCGTCCCCGTTCAGGAGACGCCGTAGTCCTTTCCGATGATGCGGGAAGCGCAGATCAGGCCCGCCGCCACGGCGCAGTCCATGGCCACGCCGTAGCCCTTCACCGTGTCGCCGGTGAAATACAGCCCGTCCACACCGGGGGCCTCGACGGGAGCCTTCAGAGTTCCCGCCTGGGTCTTGGACTTCGCGACGCCTTCCAGCTTCCAGGCGGTGGGGAACAGAGCCCAGTCCACATTCTTTCGGAAGCCCGGATAGCGGCGTTCCAGATATTCGAGAATGAGCCGGCAGGCCTTGACCATCAGCTCTTTGTCCCGGGCCTCCCTCTCTGTTACCGGGGCGTAGGCCGTCATGAGGTGCTTTCCGCCGGGGGCGCAGGAGGGATCCGTCTGGGACTGGATGTTCCAGCACATGTAAACGTTATACTCGAAACCCTCCTCCTTCGGGATCACATAGGTGTCTTTCACTCCGACCTTCCACTCCCGCTCCGGCAGGACCAGCCGGTTCAGTCCGAAGTAGGGCGCGATGGACCCGTACCCGTAAAGGCCCTCCATACGGCCGGCCCACTCCGCCGGGAAGGCGCCCCGGTCGGCCACCTTGAAGGTATCCTGGATGGGGATGTTGCTCACGACCTTGCCGCCGCTGATTTTCCGGACCTGGCCGGAACCGTCCTCGACCATGACACCGGCGGCCCGGCCGTTTTCGATCCGGATCTCCCGGACGCGGGTGTTCAGTTCCAGTGTGCCGCCGAGTTCCCGGAAGCGGTTGGCCACGGCCTGGCTCCAGCGCATGATGCCGCCGGTAGCGAACCCGGAGGGCCACTTCGCCCGCCCGGCCTTGAACCGCGGGTTGATCACGGTGCCCATGTAGCGGAAGATGTCGCCGATCGAGATGTCGTCCGGGTCGTTGATCGTGGTGATCAGGGTGGAGACGGCGTGGATCATGCCGAACACCGTCTTGTTCTCATACAGCCCGTTATCCTTGCACCACTGGGTGACGGAGACCTTCTCCAGGGCATCGTAATCCCCATCTTTCAGCTTCAGGGCGGCCAGGTAGAAGCGGATCATGGGAATCTTTTCTTCCTGCACGATTTGCTGCAGCCGCTCGTCCATCTTCCCGGCGTGAAAATCCATGTACCACTCGTCGCCGACGTAGGTGCTGTTGAGGTTTCCCGCCATTTCGACGCCCGTGCCCAGCCGCTCGTCGAGGTCCAGGAAGTACCCGTCGCCGTTCAGCGCGACGCCGTGGTATCCCACGTCCAGCGTGTAGCCCTTCAGCATCTGCCCGGCGATGATCTTCTCCAGGGACGGTTCGGCATAGGGGATCCAGGTGTACTGTCTGGCCAGGAGCGATTTGTACCAGGAGGCCCCCTGCCACAGGATCTCCTCCCCGCGGATCGTCAGGGCCCGTCCCCCGACGCGGTCGCACTGCTCGACGAGCAAGGTCCTGAGGCCCGCCTGTGCGGCGAGCGCGGCAACGGTCAGTCCTCCCACTCCGGCGCCGACCACGATCACGTCATACTGTTTTTCCATATGCCCATTCCTCATTTCGTTTGTCCATTTTTGTTCCTTTCACCCGAAGAAACTTCTGCCGGAGCGGTGCTACCTGCCCTGCCGGGCCAGGATTTCCCCGGCGCAGATCATGGCGGAGGAGGCCGCCGTGTTCATTCCGACGCCCCGCCCCGTGTAGCAGTCACCGGCGAAATACAATCCCGGCACTTCGGGCAGATAAACGGGAAGCCGATAGCGCCCGGTCATTCCAGGCGAGCGGCTCAGGCCGTCGATGCCGATGGTGAAGCCGTCCTGCTTCCACACGAGGTCCCGCTCCACGTTGGGGAACATCTTCTTGACGACCTCCCAGAACTGATCCAGGGTCTTCTTGCGGAATTCCGGATTTCCGATCTGCGCCGGCGTGCCGCAGGCCCCGATGAACGCGATCATGTGCCCCGGGGGCGCGATCGTGTCGTCGAAGTTCGTGTGCCCCAGGATTTGCAGGGGCAGCCCAAGGCCGGGGATGCGCCAGGCGGAAAGATAGCACTTGTCCTCGAACAGCGGCGCCTTCGTTCCGATGGTAAAGCCGGTGGACGCGCTGGTCTCGAACTCGCACGCCTTCATGCGCTTCGCCCAGGCCGGCGCGAACTGCTCCATCTCGTCCATGGAGAGGAACCGGAGCACATTCCAGATCGGCGCGGCAATGACGGCGATCGGCGCGGAAACGGGCCCGTCATCGGTTACAATCTCCGTCATTTCTCCCTTGCGGACGGTGACTTTGCGGATCGGCGTTCCCAGGTTGAGGGCGCCGCCCCTTTCCCGGTACGCTTCCGCCATGGCGTTTATCATCGTCTGGACGCCGCCCAGGGGCATCCGCACCGCGTTGAAGGGGAGATCGGGGCTCACGGAGACGCGGATCTGATCGCGGTAGATGTGGATGAATTCGCCCGCCGAGATGATATCCGACTCCGTCAGCGTGGTCTGGACCATGCCGACGGTCTTGCAAAATTCGGCGATCTTGGGCGACTTCACCTTCTCTGCGAGGAGATTCGTCAGCGAGACGCTGTCGTAGCGGTCGATGATCTCATCCGTGGCGGCGGCGATCCATTGCTGCAGTTCCATCAATTCCCGCCGCTCCTGCGCATCCAGATTGAGGGATTCCATCATGGGCTTCCATTTTCCGTCTTCGCCGTAAAACAAGAAGCCCTCGAGGTTGTGGGACCAGGGAATCTCCTTCCCCAGAATTTTGAGCAGCTTGTTGCAGGACGAGTGGACGCCTTGGTCGACGCAATGCGTTCCCATGTCGATCCGCCAGCCGCCGGGGAGTTCGAAGGTTCTCGAGCGCCCGCCGACGATCTTGCTCTTCTCGAAAACCGCCGTCTTCAGGCCCTTGTCCTGGAGAAGGCTTCCGACGCCAAGGCCGGCGATGCCCGCCCCGACAATGATTGCATCGTATTTTCCCATGATGTCCTCCGTTCTACTTTCCCAGTTCCTGTTTCATTTCCTTGTAGAGGTCGAGCTTTTTGACCTTCCCCAGCGGCGTCAGCGGCAGGATTGGCCGAACGATGATGTCCTCGGGGATCTTGAAGTTGGATAGCTTGTCCTTGAGGAATTCCTTGATCTCCTCCGGCGTGGGATTTTTGCCCGGTTTGGGCATGATGTAGGCCCTTCCGACCTCGCCCCACTTTTCGTGGGGTCGGCCGATGACCGCCGCCAGCATGACGTCCGGGTGCCTGCAGATCACATCCTCGATCTCCGGCGGGTAGACGTTCTCGCCGCCGCGGATGTACATTTCCTTTTTCCGGCCGACGATGACGACCGACCCGTCCTCCTCGAACCGGCCCATGTCTCCGGTGTGCAGGAAACCGTCCTTGTCGAAGACCTTGGCGTCCTCTTCGGGCCGCTTCCAGTATCCCTTCATGACGACGGGGCCCTTCACGCAGATCTCGCCCGCC
>CAYWTL010000071.1:0-12561 GCA_964460245.1 uncultured Syntrophaceae bacterium
ACGACGAGGGGAAATCCGACATGCTGTTTCAAACGGGCGACGCGACCTGGCAGGCGTTCAACAAATACGGTGGCAGCAATCTGTATCGCAGCGGCGACGACCCAGGCGGGAATCAACGAGCCTACAAGGTCAGCTACAACCGTCCGTTCATTAACCGGGGGTCGACGTCACAGTTTTTCGAGCGGGAAACATTCCTTTTCAACACCGAGTATCCGATGATCCGCTGGCTCGAGGCCAACGGATACAACGTCAGCTATGCATCCGCCATGGACACGGACCGCCGGGGCGCCGCAACGCTTAAGACTCACAAGGTTTTCCTTTCCGTCGGCCACGACGAGTACGTCTCGGCGGGGCAGCGGGCCAATGTCGAAGCGGCGCGGGCGGCGGGCGTTCACATCGGATTCTTCACGGGGAACGAGTACTACTGGAAGACGCGCTGGGAGGCCAGCATCGACGGTACGGGCACTCCTCACCGGACACTGGTCTGCTACCATGAGAACTGGGACGGTAAAAAACCCACATCTTATGAATCTTGGACCGGCATGTGGCGCGATGTTTACCCCGAAAACGCCCTGACGGGGCAATGGTATGCCGTCGACGCACCCCGGTATGACCCGATCACGGTTTCCGCCGGCGAGGGAAAATATCCGTTCTGGCGCAACACGGGTATCGACAAGCTGGCCGCGGGGGAGACCGCGCAGTTGCCGGCGGGCGTGCTGGGGTTCGAGTGGGATGAGGTACGGGACAACGGCGCCCTTCCGCCGGGTCTGATTCGACTGTCCACGACAAGTGTCGCCATCGATCCGGCCAAAATCCGAAGCGGCTATTCCTATTCCCCCCCCGGCGTCGTGACGCACAGCCTTTCGCTTTACCGCCACGGCAGCGGCGCGCTCGTTTTCGGCGCCGGCACCATTCAATGGTCCTGGGGGCTCGATGCGTATCACGACATCAGCGGCCCTCCTCCCGATGTGCGGATGCAGCAGGCGACCGTGAACCTGTTCGCGGACATGGGGGTGCAGCCGGCGACGCTTAGACCCGGCCTGGTGCGCGCAACCCGGTCGGCCAACGCTCTGGCCCCGAATCCGTAAACTCCCGCTTCGGGGGGGGTAATCACAGGGTATCGCACCCTGAACGACAGCGGCCGTATCGGGAGGCCAAGCCCGGATATTGGTCTTGCTATAAAATGGAAGGGGCAATCTGCCGCTGTTCAGTTTGACCCGCCCCCGACGATTCGGTTCTGCGAGGGGACAATGGGCTTCGTTGAAAGGCTCTGCAGAATCCACCGCGAATTGCCGCGGAGAGGGTAAAGGGGAGTGCGATAATCCCTCTTATCCTCCATGGGTCCTTGCGACCAGCGATTTGAGATCAGACAGCTTTGGGAGTCAACGAACGAGTCACACGGCTTAAAAGTACGAATCACTTGACGAGGCCGTTTGCGCATCGGTAGCGGATTTTCTTTCTGCTGAAGTAGTCGCTCGCGGTTCCCCGGTGCCAGTTCTTGTTGCGGGATGTCTTGGGGACGGTCGGGTGCCACACATGCATGACCCGTGCATCACGGACGGCGGAGGTGCAGTGAATGCCCGCAGCCACCAGGCGGACGCCCAGGTCCTCGTCCTCGCCCCCCCAGCCGACGAAATCCTCGTTGTAGCCGTTGATCCGCTCGATGTCCTTCCGGTAGAGAGACAGATGGCCGCCCAGGCTCTGTTTTCGGGGGCTTGCCAGGTGCATGCGGATCAGGAAGGATCTTTTGACGTAGCGCCGATGCTGGGCAAGGATGTCCCTTTCCGGCAGTTCGCGGTAGTACCGCTCCAGGAGTTCCGGTGTGATTTTCGCTTCCAGAATGGCAAGCGACTGCTCCTCCGTCAGGTATTTGCAGGATCCCGCCACGAATCTTCCCGGCCTCGCCATCTTCCGGTGATAGCGGATCGCA
This sequence comes from uncultured Syntrophaceae bacterium, assembly GCA_964460245.1. Classification (GTDB taxonomy): domain Bacteria; phylum Desulfobacterota; class Syntrophia; order Syntrophales; family Fen-1087; genus JAXDBM01. Next base: position 1,931 of record CAYWTL010000071.1, read on the forward strand.
TCGGGCAAAACGAGAAAATCGCAGTCCAGGAAAATCAAATAATCGCCCCGCGCATGGCGGATGCCGTTGTTTCGCGTTGCCGACAGGCGGAATCCTTCCTTGGGGTGGGACACAAGGGTGATGGGAAAGCCATAACCGGTGAGCATCCCCTTCAGGTGCCCGATCGTCTCGGCGGATGAACCGTCGTCGGCAATGACGACTTCGTCGAAATCCCCCGAGCACAGGGCCAGTGCGTCGAGGCAGCAACGCAACTGCTCCAGCCTTTCATAAAATGACACGATTATGCTGACCATGTTAACGATGAGGCTCCAGCAGTCCGAGTTTTTTTTTCAGTTTGTATCTGGCCCGATACCAGAAGGCCCTTGTGCTGCGCCGGTAGGGCGGTATCGTCAGATTCACTTTCTTCCTGTTTTCTCCCGGTTGCGCTGCGATCAGCCTGGAAAGGTGCGGAAAGATCTGATATCGGTTCAGGACAAGACTGCGGGCCTCCTCCAGGGCGGGGGCGCGCTTCTCCCACGTTTCGCCTTCCATGGCATTCCTGATTTTCTCTAGGCTTTCCTCGCGGCGCGTGATGTCGATGCGGATGAACGAATCCCTCGGGAAATAGTCCTCCAGATTTGTACAGCCATAATAGAAGGGAATCGTCCAGGTCAGGAAGCAGTCCGCCAGTTTCTCCGTCCAGCAGTCGGGTCCGCTGTTGTTTTCGATCGCCAGTGAATACCGGTACGGCGCCAGACCGTCCCATTTGTCTTCGAGGTATTGGATTTTTTTTCCGTAGACGTCGATCTGCAGTCCCGCCGCGCGGATGAAGTCGAGAAAGGACCATCTGCGAATATGGCCCGGCAGATCCATCGCGTCCCCGATGACCCAGGAAAGCCCCTTGGTTTTTTCGGGAATCGGACAGGATGTCAACTGGTCGAAGGTCCGGTTGACATGCCAGGGGATCGCCGGATGGGAGGCCACGTATTTCGGGTCTTTCGACGGAATGTGATGGGTCAGGACCCTGGCAAAGCAATCGTGCCCCTCGACCATCCAGTCCGAAAACCCCTTTTCGTAAGGTTCCTGCATGATGGCCCAGACATGCTCCGGGGGGCAAATGGCGCGGGTCTCGGTTTCCATACGGTTGTTGAGCATCACGAGGTAGTCGCACTCCGGCACATCGTCGAGGGTGAAGCGGATCTCGTCCCAGACGCCCTTTCCGCCCGGCGTCTGGCGCAGCAGATCCGGCCAGTCCCAGTCCTTTACGATTCTTACCAGTGTCATCGGCTGATTATGCGGGCATTCGACAGCGGTGCCGCCGCAGCCCGAAACGGCTGACGCGATTTCAATTTTTCGGGAATCTATTGGATATGGCCGTGCCTGTCAACAAGATTTGCCGGCAAGAATCTTTTCGTACAGGCGGAGGATCCGTTGAGCCATGGCATCCCAGGTATGGTCTGCCGCGACCCGGCGCGCGTTGATGCCCATCTCGATCCGTTTTTGCGGGTCCGTCAGCAGCAGGATTCTTTGGCGGATCGCTTCGATGTTTTCCCGGGGGACGATGAAGCCGTTGACCCCTTCACGGACGAGGTCCCGCGCGCCCACGCCGGGGCTGACGATGACGGGGAGCGAGGCGGCCATGGCCTCCAGCACGGTCATTCCGAAGGTGTCGAAGGAGGACAGCATGGCATAGAAGTCGGAGGCCAGATAGACCTCTTCGATCTTTTCCCTTTGAATGCCGGCAAAGCGGATATCATCGCCCAGACCGGCATTTCTCGCCAGCCTGCCGTACCTGTGCTCGTTCCCTTTGCCGACGACGAGCAGTTTCAGCGGCCGGTCCGGGTTTTCCGCCCGGATCCCGCCCGCGGCCGCAATCAGCGGGTCCAGCCCCTTCAGCTCGAAATTCATGCCCACGAAGAGAAGGACCGTGTCCTCCTCCCGAATGCCGAATCGCTCCCGCACCTCCCGGCGGCAGCGATCCCGGTCGGGCCGGGCGAAGGCCGCCGCGTCCACGCCCGGATGGAGGACCTCGGTGCGGCCGGCGCACTGGGGGTATTCGGCGACGAAGCGGTCCCGGGCGATGCCGGAAACGGGGAGGAAAATCGTCCGGTCGCCTTTCGCCATCCGTTTTTCGACCCGAATGGTGGCCCGGTCGAACAGGCTGAGCCATCGCTTCCCGCGGACTTCCTCCGCCCAGTACCGGTGGGGAATGCTGTGGAGCGAGACGATATCGGCGGAAAAGACCCGTTCGTGGGCGTGAACCAGGTCAAAGCCCATGGCTTCGATCCTTCGCCGGGCAAACCAGGCGAAGCTCACGGTGGTGAGGTATTTGGGGAAGGCGAGAACGGGGATCCGGTGAAACCGGACAGGGCCGGGGCGAGCTATCCAGCGGTTGGCGAGGACGTGAATCTCGAAGGCGGGGTTCAGCGCGATCCGCTCCGTCAGTTCCGCGACCAGCTTCTCGCCGCCCCCGACGAGGCCGTATTTGGGGATGACCACTGCGATTCTGAACGGTGCGGCGGGTTTCATACGGCTAGGAGCCCCAGTTTCTTCATCTGTATCAGCACGGCCGCCCACACCTCCTCCACGTCCAGCTCCTCCAGGCAGCGGCTGACCCCCGACCCGTCGCATCCTTTCCGCCGGCAGGGGACGCAGGGGAGATTCTTCTGAACGACGGCATGGTTTTCTCCGGCCGGCGCCCAGGAGGCCGGCGCCGAAGGCCCGAAGATCGCGAGGGTGGCTGTGCCGACGGCGGCGGCAATATGGATGCCCGCGCTGTCCGAACCGATGAACAGGCGGCTGGAGGCGGCGAGGGCCGCCAGTTCCCCCAGGGTTGTTTTCCCGGCCAGATTGTAAACATGCGGCGTGTCCGAGCCGAAGCGGCCGGCGATGTCTTTTGCCCGGCTCGTCTCGTCCGGCGAACCGGTGATCGCAACGGCGGCATTGCAGACCGATCGAATCCGCCGCACCAGCTGGACGAACTTTTCGACGTCCCATTCCTTGTAGCGCCACAGGGAGAAGGGCTGGATCGCGATGACGGGCAGCAGCGCGGGCGCGCCCGCGCTGCGAAGGATCTTCGCGGCCCGCTCCCGCATCTCGGGAGGGACGCGCATCTCCGGCGGCTCGCCGCCGACTTTCAGCCCATGGGCTTCAAGCAGGCTGGAATAGTAGTGCGACACAGGCTGAGGAAGGCGGTAGTCCAGCCGGTAGAGGCGCGTGAAGAGCCGGTTTCGCCAGGGTCCGTCCGGGTCGAGAAAACCGACGCGCTCCTTCGCCCCGGACAGGAAGGCCAGGATGGCCCCGCGGGTTCCGGTGCGCAGGTCGAAGGCGAGGTCGAAGCGATGACTGCGGACGAGGGAGAAGAATTTCCACTGGTGGAAAAGCTCGCCGAGAAACGAACGCCGGTCCTGATCGACGGCAATCATGCCGTCGACCCCGGGAACCAGAGGTATCAGTTCGCCCGCCTTTTTCCGGACCGCGACGGTTACCTTCGCCCGGGGAAAATTTTCCCGAACGGCGCGGAAGGCCGGAACGGACAGGATCACGTCGCCGATGTCTCCGAGCTGTATGATCAGGATGTGGCGGGCAGTCCGGTGCAAGGGAGCGACCTCCGGCATCAGCGTCGCCAGGGCGACGTCAGCGCTTCGCGGAAGGCCTCCCGCGAACAGGATTCGGCGTATTGGAGGGACATTGCCCGGTAACGGCCGCGCGTGTTCGCATCCATGGAAATCACGTCGCGCATTCGCTGACGCAGCTCCCGAACGTTGTTCATCGGAAAAAGAAACCCCAGGTGATGGTCGCGCACGCGCCGGGCAAGCAGGCCCTCGTCGGAAACGATGGCCACCTTCCCGGCGGCGGCGGCGCGGGACAGGACGCCGCTGGAGCCGTAGTGCTCGATGTAGGGCAGCAGGACCGCGTCGGCGGCGGAAAAGCACAGACGCTCCTCCTCGTCGGTGACGTAGCGGTTCATCAGCTTTGCCGATCCCGCTTTTTCGAGCCCGGCCAGCTTGTCGAGAAGCTGACGGTCGCCGCTGACCTGACCGGCGCACAGCAGAAACATTCGGGGGTCCGCATCCGGGGCCCCCATCGCCTCGACGGCCAGGTGCAGGCCTTTCCGCCGGTCTCCGATTCCGTAGTGCAGATACACAAGCCTGTCCGGGGGGATGCCGAACCTCTTTCGCGCCGCTTCGGGCGGACAGGAAAAATCCCCCGACCAGGGATCGGGCAGAAAATGAAACCGCCCTGCCGGGTCGTTTTTCCCGATGGAGGGAAAGAGGTATTCGTCGACGAAATACAGATGCCGGAACCAGCCCTGCCGGCAGAGGCGCCGAAAGCCCCCGGCTTTCAGCATGTTGCCGGGAGGCCGGTGCGGGTCGGTCAGGAACCGGGGCCGGAAATACACCCCGCTCAGCCTGCCCCGCAGGGACTCGGGCGGCATGACGCCGACCGCGGCGCCGCGGAGCATGCCGGAGGCGATCTCGTCGAACTCGTTCAGGAAAACCTCCCCGGCCCCGCTGATTTCCAGAGATTCCTTCAGGGACCGGATTTTGCTGCCGCGTCGCCACCGGCCATTCTCGTGAAAGAGGGACAGAACCGTGACTTTCGGCAGCAGGGAGGAGAGCCGCTCTTCGATGAGGCGCCTGGCCCGGGGACTGTAATCGACGGCCCATGTCAGTTTGCAGCCCATCTCGAGAAAGTCTTCGGTCACATAGCGAAGCCAGGTCAGGCGGTGACCGACCCTTCCGGGTTCGAAAATCAGGATGTGCCTGTCCGGCGGCAGTGGTTTCATGTAAGCAGCGTTACCTTCCGCGTTCCTTCAAGTCCGCCTGCCGTCGCAGTTCGGCCAGCTTGGCATATTTGAAAAATTTGTTGACGGCGTCGGTGGCCGCCAGCGTCAACCCTTGGCGGCCGTCGAGAATGCCCAGACGCAGGAAATAGTCCTGCAGAAAGGTCATGCCCGCGCGGTACACGGCGCTCCAGGCGGTTGCCCGACGGCCCTCGGAAAAGGCTTGCTGAGCTCCAAGGGTCGAATATTTATCGATTTTGAGGAGCAGCCGGCTGAAGCTGCTTTCGGTATGGTGTTCGATGGGGAAATCCAGCGCTGCGACGGGGCCCGCCACGCTCACGGCCTCATGAACCGTCGCCGGCGTCATGCATCCGCGCCCGCGCTGAAAGAGCCGAATGACCCGGTCCGGCCACCAGCCGGCATGCCGGATCCATCGTCCCTGAAAAAAGTTTTTCCTGGGGAAACTGCATCCGGCGGCCGGGGGCGACGGGTTCGCGACAACCTCACGGATTTTCGAGGCGGTTTCGAGCGGAATCCGCTCGTCGGCGTCCAGGACGAGGACCCAGGGCTGGCGGCATTGGTCGACCGCGAATTGCTTCTGCTTTCCGAACCCCCCGCGCCAGGGCTCCAGGAACACCTCGCAGCCGAAATCCTGCGCGATCCGGACGGTATCGTCCGTGCTTCCCGAATCGACGACGACGATCTGCGCCGCAAAGGCAACGCTTTTCAGGCAGTCGGGAAGCTGATCCGCCTCGTTCAGTGTGATGATCGCGACGGAAAGAGGGGACCGGGGCTGCCCGGGGGTTGTTTTTTCCATAATTCAAGCGTACAGCATGATTGAATATTTTGAAAGCTGCTTATCACAATCATTTCTCGATTAAAATGATGAATTTCTTCAGGGGGCGTGATAAGAGGTGCGACCGAAAATATTCGATTTTACCGGGTCATTCAAAATGCTGAAGATCACCCAGTCCGCGTCCGACGGGAAGCGGGAAAAGTTCATCCAAAACTTGCCGATATGGCTGGATCGCGCGGTGGTCGCGCTGGTTTCCGTCTTTGTTTTCTTTATTCCCTTTCATTTCAACACGGCCATCCAGGAGATTTCCTTCTACGCGGCGCTCGCCGTCGCGGTCGGCCTGATTGCCTTCAGGAAAAAACCCTTTTCGCTGCAATCGCCCCTTTCCCTTCCGTTCGCGCTGCTCGTCGCCTGGGCATTCGTCGGCCTCTTTTTCGCCTTGAACCGGTCGAACAGCATTCACGATTTTTACGCGCACCTGGTGAAATACATCCTTTTGTTTTACCTGATCGTCACTTTTTTCGGGACGAGGGAGCGTTTCCTCCTGCTGGTCCGGGTGTTCATCGCTTCCACGGCCGTTTTCGCCGCGGGACTGATGGTCTATTTTTACCTGATCCTGGGGAACCCCCTGTCGGAGCGGCTTCTCGACCTGAAGATTCCCGTCAACATTCTCAGTGTCGTCCTCGTGTTTCCGGTCATCCTGGCCGCAAACGGGTCGTTCCGAGAGAAACGCCCGAGCGTCCGGGCGCTGCTGCTGCTTTCCATTTCCGTCATCGCGACGGCGGTCTTTCTGACCGGGAGCCGTTACTCCGTCGCCGTCATGCTTTTGTCCCTGGTCGTGCTCATGATCAATCACGGCAAGAGGGCCACCTTTCTGGTCCTTGTCATTGCCGCCGCGATCGCGTTCTTTCCCGTCAAGTCCAGGCTGCTGACCGGCGATCTCGTCGACAGCGTCAAAAAAGACCCGAGGCTCTTCCTGTCCAACCCGTTCATCGAGATGATCAAAGACCACCCCGTCACCGGCATCGGCTTCGGCATGGACACCTATGCGAACAAAAGGCTCGTGAAAAGATACAATGCGAAGCTCGATCCGGACAGCAGGCTGGACGAGCGCTGGCTTTCGTCGTTCTACTATCCCCACAGCATCTACGTCGACCTTGCCGCCCGGCTCGGCATTGTGGGGCTCCTCATCTTCTTCTACCTGATTTTCCGTTATTTCCGCGCGGGGTGTGCGATCGTGCGACACAGCCGAGATGAATTCCTCAGACGCTGGTCGATCTGCCTGATGGTCGCGTTCTTCGCGCTGCTGGTGATCGGCGTGTTCGAGAGTTACCTGGGCTTCACCATTTCCGTCGTCCTCTATATCCAGTGCGCCATGATGGTCGCCCTCTGGCGCCTCTACCGGCAGGAGCGGGCCGTTTCGCCCGAAGCTGCGGCGTAACTGCTTTGCAGGTCCGGTGAAATCCGATTCCCAAACCGCAGGGCGGGATTTGATGCGCGAAAAAGCGGGTACAACCGCTGTCTTTGCGTATGCGGCGTTCAGTACGTCAGCAGCAGCGAAAACCGGTTGAAGCGATCCCGCGTGTAGCAGCCCGTGTCGTATGGCTGAAAGCGGGCGCCTTTCAGCGTCCGCTTTACAAAAAGTCCGTATTCCGCCGCGTGCATGTCGTCCAGAACGATCATTCCGTGGTCGGCGGTCATCTTCTCCAGCATCGGCCTCAGGCAGTCCATTCGGAACGGGAAAGGGCCGAGATCGTAAAAGATGAAATCGAATCGCCCCTCCCCCCCTTCGATGAATTCATCCCAGGCCGCCAGATTCGACGCCGGCAGGTTGTGCGATGCAAGGAAGCCGGACGTTTTCTCCAGCCACTCCGCGGAGTCGTCCACGGACCAGACGACGGGCTTTCCCCCGGCGTTTCGAGCGTGGTACCGAAGGAGAAAGGAACTGAAGCCGGAGCCCAGGTCCAGCATTCTTTGAGGCTGCGCCATGTCGCACAGGAGGAGAAGAAAAACGGACAACTCCAGCGAGGATGCCATGATCTCGCTGGAGACGGTGCGGATGTACTCTCGGTAAAAGGGTTCGACGCTGTTGCTGAAGGCCTCTTTTGTCAGGCGGTGCCGCTCGCCAAGCCCCGGGAATCGCGCTTCGAGGCGTCGGCGGTCGATTCCGGACGCGATTTTCTGGCGAAAGCGAAGATCGTAAGCCTTGTGCTGGAAGTACCTCGAATTATATCTATTTAAATGTTTTACCGTTTTCTGGATATCAATCATGCGTTAATCCTGTGATATGAATGAATGACGATTCCGCAAAAGTCAGTATGATGCGAGAGCTTTGCATAACCGGTGAAAAACAGTTCGCAAGCGGTGAATCAAAGATTTTTCGCATATCCGGAAATTAGACTAATTCACTGATTTAAAACATATTTAGACTTTATGATATTTCATGCGAAAAAGATTTTGAGCCGTGGCGAAGCCATTTTTCAAAGGTCTCAATGCCTATCTTTTTATTATGGAATCAGGCCAAACTGACAAGAATTGTATTAAGAATATCTTCTTTTACAACCTTATAACAATTATCTTGAATAAGATGAAGTGTTTTGAGGCTTTCTTCAATGATGTCCGGGTAGGCCTTAAAACGAGGATGATTGTGTCTGAGTTCTATCACGATCAGTTTCGGTCTGAATAAATCAAAAGGATAGCGAGAGATAATATTGTACTCATACCCCTCTACATCGATGCTTAAAAGATCATAACTGGAAGGGATATCAAGAGAACTGAAAAAATGCTTCGTATCAGCCTCAGTTACAGTATACTCCTCTAAGTTAGCCTCACGATACCAGCCTAAAGAATCGAATACGAACCTGTGTCTGGGTACCAGTGTATCACCTTGCAAAGTTACAATTCTGTCTTCATTCCCTAAAGCTATGTTAAAAACCTTAACCCTGTTTTTCTTGTGCCGTTCCAGGCATTCTGCATAATAAACGGGATTTGGCTCTATATAAATTCCTTGCCAACCGATGTCTGCCAAAAAGGATGTGTTGCTTTCAGCATTCATGGATGGACCAACGCCAATTTCTATAAAGAACCCATTTTCTTTGTAACCAAAATACTGTTTGTATATCTTTTCTAATCCCTTAGTCTGGTTCTTATGTTTCTGTCTGTATCGTTTGAATTTTCTGATAAAATTTGAATACATATTTCTTAACTCCTATTGTATTGAAGGATTTAGCGCCATGTTGTTTCGCCGCCTTCATCGCCGAGACCAAGTATGCTCTCATCAAAATACGCCGGTTCATCGATCTCCTGCCTGTTTTATATGAAAATGTGACCACGATTTGTTAATGAGCAGAGAGTGCCTCCAATTATTCCGTAGCGAATCACTTGATTCAGCAACTATTTCATAATCTCATATCATGTCTCGATTCCTGATGAAATATTAAATCCTTGTGAAGTCCGATAAACGCTCACCGACGGATCGCGCACGGTCAAGCCGCGCGCCCGCCAGTTGTGACGGTGGTATCGCTCCACCTTGCCCGACTCCATGACCGCCGTCTGAAAGGGCATGATCCGGTCGAACATGGCCGACGGCAGGAGCAGGGCGTGGCAGATATGGGGAAGCAGTTCTTCGCGGCCAGGCGATCCAGTTTGTGGTTTGTCGGGAAGTACCGGTTATATTCCTTCAGGATCAGCTTGATGCATTTCCACGGCGAATCGGGTCTTCCGTCCACCTTCTCGCGCCGGCGCGGGTTCATGATGATCGCCTGGTCCCAAAGCTGGCGGAACGTGAAGTACTGGAAGGAGAAGATCGTCTCTTCTTCCGCCGCGTCCAGACGCTTCTGCATCGTTTCCGTGAATCTCGGCGAAAGGACGTGGTCGTACTCGATGAAACCGATGTAGTCATATTGGCGGTGAACCCCGTTCCGGTAGAGATGCCCCATCACGCTGTTCTCGCAGTAGCCCTTCTCCTGCAGATCCGGGCGAAAGACGGGGAAGTCGTGCTCCGCGAAGATGTCGTAGGGCAGCCGGTTTTCAGCCGGCTCCTGCGTGTACCGGTCGTTGACCTTGACGAAAGTGTAGTTTTCGGGGTTCCATGACCGGTCGGCGGAATAGTGCTCGTCATAGAGGTTCTGAAAAAACGTGATGAAGATTTTCCACTTTTTCATGACCGATCTCATTCGTCCTTCGTTGCCGTGAGAAAGATTTCCTCCCCGGCCTCTTCGTCTTTTTTCACGAAGAAGAGGTAGTAGGCCGTCACTTTCAGGTAGGACGCCTCCACCCACTTGAAGAATTCCCACCGTTTTTTGCCGGAGGCTTCCTCCGCGCGCTCGATGCTGACCCGAATGGCGCCCCCTTCCGCATAGCCGGGCGCGCAGAAGGCGCGGAAGGATCGGAAACCGGCCCGGGAGGCGCATGCCGCCAGACTCGCCTTCGTGAACAGGCGCAGGTGGCTGGGCGACTGAAGGTGGGACCAGTTCCGGCCGAACATTTTGTGGCCTAAACAGCGGATGTTTGGTGTGGCCAGGGCCAGCGCTCCGCCGGGCTTCAGCACACGGCGGCATTCCCGCAGCAGGGCGACCGGATCGTGCACGTGCTCGATCACGTGGTTCATGGTGACGGCGTCAAAGGAATGCTCCGGGAACCGGTTGCTTTCCAGTTCGCCTTGGTAAACCTTCAGGCCCTGTTTTTCCCGGGCAAACGCCACGGCCGCCGCATCCACCTCGAGGCCCTCCGCAAGCCACCCCCGCGCATGCAGCCGGACCAGCAGGTCCCCCTTCCCGCAGCCGATGTCCAGGAGCCTTCCCCCGGCGGGCGCTTCGCCGAGGAACAGGACATCGGCCTTTCTCCGCCACTTCTTCTCGGCCTTCCGCATGCCGACGGCATGCTCGAACAGTTTGAAGAGGGGCCTGTGGATCTTGAGCAGCGCGAAGTTCAGCCGGTCGATTTTCCGGCTGCCTTCGGCGGCATAATCCGGATGGGTGTAGTAGACCCGGTAGGCCTTCCAGAGTTCCTCTCTTCGGGGCATCGGGTCCAGCCAGACCAGCCCGCAATCCGGATTCGGGCAGCGCTTGA